>NZ_JAJJOC010000029.1:0-3099 GCF_020907365.1 Arthrobacter sp. zg-Y750
CGGAAGCTAAGACCCACAGCGCCGATGGTACTGCATCCGGGAGGGTGTGGGAGAGTAGGTCACCGCCGGACAAATTGTGGGGTGAGGCCCGTACCAGTGTTGGTACGGGCCTCACCTGTTTAACCCGCCAACCCTAGTCCCGGGGTCCGGTCCCGAGCGGCCGGCCCGGGATCCCCCCTGCAAGCCCGTACCGTTCCTGGTGCGGGCTTTTGTGTTTATATTCATGCGCCTACACGCCGGCCCCGGTACCCGTGAACCGCAAGCGAATGCAGCTCGCAGGGCACTACTTCTGGGAAAAACGGCTTTCCAGAGGTGCGTCTGTTGGCTCCTATCCTTACGTCTCTTCGATCCCCGCTATAGCCTCTCGAACTTGGGGCGCAGTGCGTCCCTTGCAGCCCCTCGGGTCAGCTGGAGAGAGGATTCAAGACTTATGAGGCAAAGAACAGCATTTACACCGGGTGGGGGAGTACGAAGGAGGATGCGCCGGCGCCTCGGCTATCCGCTCGCCATTCTGGGAGCCCTGGTCATACTTCTGCTCTCGACTGTTGCACCGCTCAGGCCGTGTTTTGCGGCCCGCAGCCTGGAGGGGCGGTTCCCAATGCCGATGTCGAGGTCACCATGACAGGGACCGGTCCGGGCCAAGGCGTGACTGGAGGCCTTCCGCCTGCTGGCCAGGCATTCGATCCCACTGCTGGGTATCCGGGCGACCTTCCTGCGGGTTACGTCCGGACAGATGAGCCCTTTGCCGGTGTCATCACGACGGTGGATGGCGAGGGCAATACGCAACAGATGTATTGCATCGATATCCGCAACCCCACCTATACGGGGCTCGGGTACGAGAACGGTAGCTGGGATGAGTCCAACGTCCCCAACATCGGTTACGTGAACCGCGTATTGAACAGCTACTATCCGGACCAGCCAGGGCTTCCGGAAGCGGCTAACGACAACATCCGGGCCGCAGCAGTCCAGGCTGCAGTCTGGTTCTTCAGTGACGGCTACGTGCTTGAGGACACGGATTCCATCCGGGCACTCACCGCGCAGATTGTCACCGACGTCCTGGCCGCGGGACCGCTCACTGAACCTCCCGCTCCAGATGTCAGCATTACGCCCCCGGTAGCTGCAGGTCCTGTGGACGGAGTGGCGGGTCCCTTCACGGTCACGTCCGGCACGGTTACGGAGCTCACCGTTGGAGTCACCCCGGGATACACCCTTTACACCGACGCGGCGGGAACCGTCCCCCTTGTAGGGACAACTGTGCCGGCAGGAACGCAGTTGTGGGTACGGAACACTGCGCAGACACGCTCACTGCCACGGCAGTGGTTCCCGTACAAACGGGAAACGTTTATCTCTATGCCGGCACTAATCCACAGGTCACAACGGCGCAGAAACTCATTCTGGCGGCGGATTCGCAGGTTGAATCAAACGCACAGGCGACGGCCGAGTTCTTCATTCCGGGCGACTTGGTGGTCAATAAGATTTTCGCCGGAGAAGGTGCCGGACTGCAGGGTGCCATTACCCTGAACGTTACCTGCGGGGCTGCGGGTGTTTTCGTCATTGAAATCCCGGCCGGTACCGCAGCAACGGTATCCCAGACCATTCCCAACCTGCCGGTCGGTACGGTCTGTGAGGTGAGTGAGCCGGTGACGGGATCCAACACACAGGTGACTGTCACACCGGTTCTGCCGGGTACGGTCACTATTACCGCCAACGGACCGAACGTGCTCGACGTAGCCAACACTGTGGACCTCAATCCGGGGTCCTTGACCGTTGTGAAGTCGGTGAGGGGCGCCGCCGCCGGCCTGCAGGGTGATATCACGGTGATAGTGACCTGCGATGCCGTGGGTATCGAAGAAACCCTCACCATTCCGGCGGGCAGCGCTGCAGGTGACTACGCGGGAACGATCACCGACATTCCCGCGGGCACTGCATGCACGGTCACGGAGCCCCAAACCGGTGCTACAGAACTGGTGGCGGTGGCCACCGGTCTTCCGGAAGTGGTTGAGATCCAGCCGGGCGGTGACGCCCAGGCGCTGGTCACCAATGACGTGTCCTACGTCTACGGTTCACTCGTGCTGACCAAAACCATCACCGGCCCGGGAGCCGGTCTCCAAAGCGACGTGCGGATTGTTGTCACCTGCGGGGATTCATTCAACTGAGGAGATCCTCATTCCGGCGGGAACCCAGGCAGGAGACCAGATCACCGCGTTTGACCGTGTGCCGGCCGGCAGCTCGTGCACAGTCACTGAACCCGACTCTGGCGCGAATTCCTCGGTGACGGTGGATTCGGTTCTCCCGGAAACGATCACGGTCCTAGGCGGCGCATCCGTCAACGCGGAGGTCACGAACACGTACTCCGTGCTGGGCAGGGACGCACTGGCGAAAACCGGCGTGAACGGCGCTAACTGGGTGTGGACTGCCGGTATCTGCATTCTGGCTCTTGGCACCTTCCTCGTTTTCGTTTCGGTTCGGCGCCGAACCCAGTAGCGGAACCCGCCGTTTGAACCAGGATTGCCCGCAGCTCCATGCCGGAGCTGCGGGCAGTCCCGCGTCCGGAGGGCATTGCCGTATGACGGATGGATACCTCGGAGACGGGGTGCCGGGCGTCACCTCCCGACGAGTTGCACCGGCGGGAGAACCTGTGTAAAGTCTTCTAAGTCGCCGCGGCCGGGACGCTGAAATAAGCGCCCGAAGCATGGCGGCCAAACCCACCAAAAAACAGAGTTTCTCTGGTGCGCCCTTCACGGGCCGGCAGGAAAGACTCCGGCTTTTTGCTGGGCCGGAACGGCGGTAGACACGCCTTCCCGGGGCTTCCGATAAGGAAAACCGGGAATTGCGGAAAACGCCGGAATGGAATAAGCTGGAAAACCTTGCAGCGAAGAAGAAAAGGAAAACATTGTTTTCCCGAGTATTTTCGGATTGCGTCTGTTGTTTGAGAACTCAATAGTGTGCCAAGTTTATTGATACCAATTTATTTTAATTGGTTGAATCGACTGTTCCGCCCACCCCGTGGGCTGGAATGGTTTTTTTAGCTGGTTTCGAATTTAGTGCAGTGCCTGGCGGCCAATTTTCCTTGGCCCCGGCATTGTGTCTGTATGAACA
>NZ_JAJJOC010000030.1:0-2393 GCF_020907365.1 Arthrobacter sp. zg-Y750
CGGAAGCTAAGACCCACAGCGCCGATGGTACTGCATCCGGGAGGGTGTGGGAGAGTAGGTCACCGCCGGACAAATTGTGGGGTGAGGCCCGTACCAGTGTTGGTACGGGCCTCACCTGTTTAACCCGCCAACCCTAGTCCCGGGGTCCGGTCCCGAGCGGCCGGCCCGGGATCCCCCTGCAGGGCACGCCGGTCTGTGTGGGTCAGGCTACGAAGATACAGAATGGATGTCCGGCCGGATCGGTGTAGACATACAACGGTTCTTCGCGGTCATCCGTGCGATCAAAGAGGAGCTCCGCGCCCAACGCCAGTGCCCTGGCATGTTGGTCTGCGAGGGTCTTCCGGTTGGGGACAGTGAGGTCCAGGTGCATCTGCTTGGGCACATCCGGCCGGGGCCAGGTAGTCCGCGCGAGCTGATCCACATGCTGGAACGCCAGCTTTCGGTTGCCGCGGGCATCGGTCAGTACCAGCCAATCAACGCCATCGCCGGTGCTGCCCGGTTGCGGTTCGTCTCCGGGGCGGTACTTGAGCCCGAGAAGCTGACGGTAGAACTCCGCCAGACCCCGGACATCGGGAGTATCCAGAACCGTGTGGAGGAGTTGGGGAAAGCCGGCCATAAGCGAACACTAACGGCCTGGACGGCTCCCGGCCACGCCGGGCCTCGAGTACCGGGTGCAACGGCCGTGGGTCCCAGCACGGATTTCGCACGCCGGCCAAATGATCCCCAAGCCGCGGTCATGAACAACCTATTGGGTCCGCCGATTCGCCAAACGAGGCCGGTGCCGTGCTCGTATCGGTTTCGGCTGCGGCTATGGGGTCATCGATGCAGCTATTCTCTCCGGGAATTCCTACGCGCCAACCATCTGGACACCCTCCAGCTCCGCCCTGGCTGTCATGGGCCGAGCGTCCGCAGGCAACAGTAGGTCAAATTGCGCAGCAGGATCCTTCACAGGCTTTTCCGGCGTAGGTACGGTAGGTCCTTTAGACACTCGTACCAATTTTGCGTACGGGAATATGGTTTGCGGTCGGGGGGTGTATCGGTTGCCAGCTACTAGGCTTTTCTGGTCACGAGTCAGGCAACTTGCCTGTTGTTGGCTGCCTCGTGACCACTCTAAGTTCCTGCGGGCAAGACCCTCCGTCCCCGGTTGAGCCGTCTCTGCCTACATTTAGCGGTGGTATCCCAATCCAGAAGACACCGAGTGAACCCCTGAAAGAAATACCCTGGACTCTAAACGATGTTGACGAATCAGAGCAGAGAATTCATCTCACAACCCAAAACTTTGAATGCGGCTTTCCTAAGTCAGCCTCCGTTGAGGAAAGCGAAGGCACCATCGCTCTCAAAATCTACGGGAAACCGTCGGCAGGGCCTTGCACGCAGGAACTGATTATTGTTCAAACATTTGTTCAGTTGCCACAACCTATCAATGGGCGGGAGATTGTCGGTGGAAAGCAGTCCGATCCCACATCGGGTGGCCACACCGCACGAGCTGCATAAGCGAAAGACTGCCGGTGCCGGCTTCATCCAAGAAGCTCTCGAGGCCAGGGTGCAGTGAAGCATTGTTTGTTTGGCTACGACTGTGACGGGCACATCAACCGTTGCATCTCCCGCTGCGGAGTCCTTGGCTCCCCGCAGCATTGGTGGTCCCTTGCCGTGGCATGTCGACAGGGAGCCGAATACTTGGTGGATCGCGCTGCTCTGCCGCGTTCACGCGAACGCCCACTGGGGGGAGCAACGAGCAGCTCCGATGGAGGAAGTCGTACGGGACCAGGGCCGCTACCTGCACTATTCACGGGACCGGCGGCGGTGGGTCAGGAGGCATCTCGCGGTTGGAAGCCCCAACTGATCGCGCCAGTGGCCTGTACACAGCCGACCCTTGGTGGGTAGAGCCCGATGCCAGCGTCCGGTTCCCTGCCACAGATCCGCTCCGAGCTGCCGCCCTGCCGGCGCCGGGCTCTTACTCTCCGCCAGATGGGCAAAACCCGGCGCTGAAGCGTGCGGCTGGGGCCGAGTTGCAACCGGGGTGAAACCTGTGTAAAGTCTTCTAAGTCGCCGCGGCCGGGACGCTGAGAAAGCGCCTGAGCATGGCGGCCAAACCCCTTCGGAAATATGAGCAGTTCCGGTGCGCCTTATGGCCCACGGAATGGCGCAGATAAACGAAGGTCGCAGCGAAGAAGAAAAGGAAAACATTGTTTTCCCGAGTATTTTCGGATTGCGTCTGTTGTTTGAGAACTCAATAGTGTGCCAAGTTTTATTGATACCAATTTAATTTAATTGGTTGAATCGACTGTTCCGCCCACCCCGTGGGCTGGAATGGTTTTTTTAGCTGGTTTCGAATTTAGTGCAGTGCCTGGCGGCCAATTTTCCTTGGCCCCGGCATTGTGTCTGTATGAACA
>NZ_JAJJOC010000031.1:0-1278 GCF_020907365.1 Arthrobacter sp. zg-Y750
TCTGCAGAACCTTGAATCCTTCGACGACCAGGCTGTGGGTGAAGTGCTGGTCCGGGTCGCACACCTGATCGCGTGGGCGGAGGCGCAGCGGGCCCGGATGCTGAACCGGATGGAAACCCTCTTCCGGGAGGACTACGCCGGCGCGACCGGACGGGTGGAACCCGGGATGGCTTTCACACTGGCGGCAGCGGAGTGTGCCGCCCTCCTGCAGATACCGCACGGCACCGCCCAGCGGCTGATGTTCGAAGCCGGCCTCCTTTCCGGCGCCCATACGGCCACGTTGGAGGCACTGCAGGACGGGAGCCTCAGCTACGGGCATGCCCAGGTGGTCCTGGATCAGTGCCAAAGTGTTCCTGAAGCTCAGTTGCCTGAATTTGAAGCAGCCCTGTTGAAGGCTGCAGAAGGTCAGACACGGTCTCAGTTCTCCGCCAAGGCCCGCCGGCAGCGGGAGAAGAAGTACCCGCAAACCATTCCCGTCCGGCACCTCACCGCGTTCGAGAAGCGCCGGGTCACGCTGGACGGGGAAGAAGACGGGATGTCCTGCCTATCGGCGCATTTGCGGGCGGCCGAAGCCCAGCAGATCTACACGGCACTGAGTACTGCGGCCCGCGGCGAGCAGGCCAACGGCGATCAGAGGACTGCTGACCAATTGCGCAGCGACATCCTGGCCCAGCTGCTTATGGGTGGCCCCGGTTCACCGCGTACTGGTGCTGCCCCAGAGCGCACCCCAGTGCGGTCTGACCGTGCGGGCGGCGGCGGGAAAGCCGCCGACATTGGCCCGAGCCGTGAATCACGCGGGGCTGGCAGTGCACCTGAAGGTGCCGACTCTGATGACTATGACGCCGAGTCTTTTGGCATCCTCCCCCGGGCGGAAATCATGGTCCTGATCAACGCCGAAACACTGTTTGGAGCCAATGAAGACCCGGCCGAGCTGCATGGCTACGGCCCGATCAGCGCCGAAGCAGCCCGCAGGCTGTCCCGCCACGCCACCCGCTGGACCGGACTCGTCCAGGACCCGGACACCGGGGAAATCCTCGGCGTGGGCAGGCGCCGGAAAGTCCCCGCCGGACTGGCCCGATGGCTACGTGCCAGGGACGGAACGTGCCGGTTCCCCGGCTGCCGGGTCAGCACCGCGGTCACGGAAATCGACCACACCACCGACTGGGCGGACGGAGGCCCTACGGACCATGGCAACCTCGCCCATTTATGCCGGAGGCATCACCGGTTCAAAACCCTGGGATTCTGGAAGGCCCGGCAACCGGAACCGGGAGTGATGGA
>NZ_JAJJOC010000001.1:0-220527 GCF_020907365.1 Arthrobacter sp. zg-Y750
CCGGAAGAGGGTTTCCATCCGGTTCAGCATCCGGGCCCGCTGCGCCTCCGCCCACGCGATCAGGTGTGCGACCCGGACCAGCACTTCACCCACAGCCTGGTCGTCGAAGGATTCAAGGTTCTGCAGAGCCAGGGTTCCGCTGAAACCATCCGGAAAATCAGTGCCGGTTCCGCAGGAACGCCCACCCGCGCCGCCGTCGTCAGTGCCGGCGCCCGAGGCCGCTCGAAACACCGCTAGTGAGCACTTCTGACCGGGACCGTCCCCGGTATCAGCCCCGTCTTCAGCGGCCCGGTGTCCAGTTCCTGTTTGTTCAGTTTTCTGTCCGGTTACCGGCCCGGCATTCCCGATCTGGTCCATGCTTAAGGCTTTCATCCGGCACTGACATTTCCGGGCAAAAACCGGCCGAAACGGACACGTTGAAGCACTTCAAATACCCGTCTTTACAGCGCCACTACGTACGTCCGGGAAACCGCCGATATGCATCTGCGCTCCCAACCAACAGCGTTCAATTCCCGAGCATGGGATCCCGCGAATCCGTGCGGATCCGGCAGGGTTTTCCAGCACCGGCCGAAACCTGCTAAGCTTCTTGAGTCCCACAGGACGTCCGGTTTACCGGTGTCCTTGCCCTCGTAGCTCAGGGGATAGAGCGGTTGCCTCCGGAGCAACAGGCCGTAGGTTCGAATCCTATCGAGGGCACTTTGAGACACACGGAAGAACCCCGCAGCTCCATGCTGCGGGGTTCTTTTGCTTTGCACCCCTCTTGCGCCACGCCCCGATGCGCTAATCGATGCTTTCTCCCGGCTGCGCATCGGACAGCGGGATACCCGCCTGCTCGACGGCGGCCCGCACCGCAGGCGGAGGCAGGAAAAAACGCGGCTGCAGCTCTTCCCAGCCCTGATGCTTGGTTTTCTTCCCGAACTCGAGATGCGCCTGGTCCAGCGGGTTGTCTGGAACAAGTCCGGGGCTTGCCTCCCCCATCATTTGGAAGTGGTACATCCACCACGACCCGTCGGCCTCCTGGTTAAGGAACGTCGCCTCAACAGCCATGAGTTCCCGGTCCAAGGTGGCGAGACACTCCTCGTACCGCTCGTGGAGCATGGCCATCCAGTCATCGAAGGACGATTCCCGCCCGTCCAGCAGCTTCGCGCGGCTCAGTTCCATCCGCATTCCCGGCGGGACCGACGCCGGCATGGGCCAACCCGCAAAGTCCGGACCGGCAGGCTGAAACGGGATAGGAGCGTAGTTCTGTTCCTGCATGCCGCCACTGTAAGGCCGGCACCAGCGTTTTCCCGAAACCGGAATCATGCGGGCCGCGCAAAACAATTCCGCCAAAAACCTTGCGCTCTGCAGACCTTCCCGGGTTATGGTGTTCGCACATACCAACCGGTCGGTTCTGAGCTCTCCGCCGCCGGACCCCGAATACCCGCGAGAAACCCGGACCCGCCGCAATGAAAACCATGAACATCAAAGAAGAGTTGGCACGGACCTCCGTGGAGCTCTTCGCGCGGCAGGGCTACGCCAAAACCAGCGTCCAGCAGATTGTGGACGCTGCAGGAGTAACCAAGGGGGCGCTGTATCACTACTTCAATTCCAAGGATGACCTGCTCTTCGACATTTACGACCGCATCCTGACCCTGCAGCACGAGCACCTGACCGAGATCATCGGGCGGGGGCTGCCCGCTGCGGAAACCCTGCGGCTGGTGTGCGAGGACCTGGTTCGGACCTCCATTGACTGGATCCGGGAGGGGACAGTCTTCTTCCGTTCGCAGCACATGCTGAGCGAAGACCGATTGGAAGAGGTGCAGCGGCGGCGGCGCGAGTTCAATAAGGCCTTCACCCGCATCCTGGTCCGAGGCCAGGAGGACGGAGTGTTCCGCACCGATATCCCCATTCCGGTACTCGCAGCAAACTTTTTCTCAGATCCGCACTACCTCTCCTACTGGTACTCCCCCGGCGGGGCCATCAGCCGCGAGACGGTAGCAGCCCAACTGACCGACCTTTACCTGGCGGGCCTGCAGGCAAAGTAGCCGAAGCCAGCACCACTGCACCACCAGCACCACTGCACCTCCAGCACCACCAGCACCACAGCACCTCCAGCACCACAGCACCACCGCACCTCCCTCCCTACCGCAACACACGCGCCACCACAGCACGCAAGGTAAGAGCAGAGACGATGGAGTACTCATGCAGGAGCAACATACCGACCGGTCGGAACCGCCGCGTCTGCAGCTCAACGGGATCACCGTCCGGTTCGGCGGCCTGTCCGCCCTGGACTCGGTGTCCCTGGATATTCCGGCCGGCGCGGTCGTGGGGGTGATGGGACCCAACGGTGCCGGCAAAACCACCCTCTTCAATGTCATCTGCGGAGTTTTCCCGCCAACCGGGGGCAGCCTGGCTCTGGACGGCCGGGATTTCCACCCCCGTCCGCACCGGCTTACCCGCCACGGCGTGGCACGCACCCTGCAGGGTTTGGGCCTGTTCCCGGGGCTGACCGTGCTGCAGAACGTGATGGCGGGACTCGCTGCTGAATCCCGCCGCGGAGCGGACCTGCTGGCCCTGCCCGGCGCCGTCCGGCAGGAGGATCAATTCAGGGACCGTGCGCTGGCCGCGCTCGCTGCCCTCGACGTCGCCGGCTATTCCGCAGCACTGCCGGACACCCTGCCATACGGCATCCGGAAGAAGGTGGCCCTGGCCCGGGCACTGGTGAGCGAACCGCGGCTGCTGCTGCTGGATGAACCCGCCGGCGGGCTGGCCCACGAAGACATCGAGGAACTCGCGTCGCTGATCCGCACCATGCCCGGCAACGGCTGCTCGGTGGTGCTCGTGGAACACCACGTTGACCTGGTGATGGACGTCTGCGACCGGATCGCGGTGCTGGACTTCGGCAGGCTGATCGCAGAAGGAACGCCGGCAGAAATCGGTGCGGACCCTGCTGTCGCCGATGCCTATCTGGGGGTCGACGTCGCATGAGCGGCGGACTGGTCCTGGAGGGCGTGAATGCCGGCTACGGCGCCGTCCGGGTCCTGCACGACGTCGGGCTCACGGTGGAAGAGGGTTCCATCACCGCGGTGGTGGGAGCCAACGGCGCAGGAAAAACCACGCTGCTGCGGACCGTCACCGGCCAGCTGCGGCCGTGGGCCGGCAGCATCCGGCTGGGCGGCAAAGACCTCACCCGCGTCCCGGTGGAGGCCATGGTGCGGCAGGGAGTAGCGCTCGTTCCCGAAGGCCGCGGCGTGATTACCGAACTCACGGTGGATGAGAACCTGCGCCTGGGCGGGCTGTGGCGGCGCGACCGCAAGGCGGCAGCCGCTGTCCTGGCGGAGATGTACACACTGTTCGAGCCCCTGGCCCGCCGCCGGAAAGCCCCCGGGCACCAGCTCTCCGGCGGCGAGCGCCAGATGCTTGCCCTCGGCCGGGCACTGATGGCCGCACCATCGCTGCTGCTGCTGGATGAACCGTCCCTCGGGTTGGCGCCGAAGGTAACCGCCCAGATCCTGGGCATGCTCCGCAGCCTCCGGGACGACACCGGGCTGACCGTACTCCTGATTGAACAGAACGTCCGCAGCGCCCTGGCCGTCGCGGACCACGGCATCATCCTCAACCTGGGCCGAATCGTCGCAGCACGGCCCGCAGCCGAGCTGGCCGCCGACACCGGCCTCCGCCACACCTATCTGGGGTTCTAATGGACAGATTCCTTTTCCTCACCTTCGACGGACTGGCACGGGGTGCTGTCCTGGCGGCCTTTGCCCTCTCCCTGGTCCTCATCTGGCGAGCGGCGCGGATCGTGAACTTTGCCCAGGGCGCCATGGCAGTGGCCGCCACATACATCGCCTTCACCGTCACCGCGCTGACCGGCAACTACTGGGCCGGCCTGGCGGCGGCGCTCGCTGCCGGTTTCCTCATCGGAGCCCTGGTGGAACGCGGCGTCATGCGCTTCGTGGGTAACTCCTCGCCCTTGAACCCGGTCATCGCCGGGCTGGGACTGCTGCTGGTGATCCAGGCGGTCCTGGGCATGGTCTTCGGCAACAGCTACCGGACCATGACAACGCCGTTCAGTTCCAACCCCGTGGAAATCTTCGGCATCACCGCGGTCTCCTCCTACGACCTGTTCGTGTTCGCCTGCATTGCCCTGCTGGTGGGAGCCCTGGTGCTGCTCTTCACCAAAACACCTCTGGGGCTGCGGCTGCGTGCTTCAGCCTTTGCGCCGGACCTCGCCCGGCTGCTGGGGGTGCGGACATCCCGGATGCTCACCCTCGGGTGGGCTCTGTCCTCGGCCCTGGGTGCGCTCGCCGCACTGCTGGTAATCCCGACCGAACTGGGATTGAACCCGCACGCGGCCGACACGGTTTTTGTGTACGCCTTCACCGTGTCCGTCATCGGCGGACTGGATTCGCCCGCCGGCGCCGTCATCGGCGGACTGGCCGTGGGTGTCCTGCTCAGCTGGGTAAGCGGCTACCTGGGCGCCACCCTGGCCCCCGTCGCCGTCCTGGTCCTGCTGCTGGCCGTACTGCTTGTCCGGCCCGGCGGCATTTTCGCAATGACCAAGGAGCGAACCGTATGAGCGTCCTTCTGCGTTACTTCGTTGCCGCCGCCGCGGCCGTCTTCCTGATCGGCCTGACGTTCATCATCCCGTCCTTCACCTCCTACCAGCTGGCGACGGCGTGCGCCTACCTGTGCGGGATCGCCGGGCTGACCCTGCTGACCGGAGCCGGCGGGCAGCTCTCCCTCGGCCAGGCGGCCCTGATGGCCGCCGGTGCCTACACTTACGCGCTGACCGCCAATGCGCTGGACGACGCCGGGGTGGAGGGTCCGCTGCTGCTCGTCGTGCCGCTGGTCGCGGCCGTGGCCGGTGCAGGTGTCCTGGGCCTGGTGATCGGCTTGGCCGCCGGGCGGCTGCACGGGCCCTATCTGGCCGGTTTCACTATGGCCCTGGTGGTCGCGCTGCCCGCAGTAACCAGCACGTTTTCCTCCGTGCTGGGCGGAGACCAGGGACTGTGGGTCACGGTTCAGAAGCGTCCGGCAGCCCTGCGCGGGACCGTGTCCACGGAGGCCTGGCAGGCCTGGCTCGCCGTCGTCTGCGCCGTGGCGGTCATGGCGGTGCTGGCCAACCTGCTCCGCGGGCGCTTCGGCCGTGAACTGCGTGCCGTGCGGGACAACCCCGTGGCAGCTGCGCTGGCCGGGATCAACCCGGCCCGCACCAAGGTGGCTGCCTTTGTGATCAGCTCGGCTGCGGCGGGCATGGGCGGCGGCCTGCTGGCCTACACCACGCAAAGCGCCAGCCCCGGAGCCTACTCGCTGGTGTTCTCACTGTTCCTGTTGATGGCCGCCGTGGTCGGCGGCATCGGCTCGCTCACCGGAGCGGTCTGGGGTGCGGTGCTCCTGGTGGCCCTGCCCCACCTGATCGGCACGGCCACCTCCCGGTTGGCACTGCCCACGGATTTGGCGCAGCGCCTGGACGGCAATCTCTCCGTAGCCATCTTCGGGCTCGTCCTGGTCCTGGTGGTGCTGCTCGCTCCGCAGGGCATCCAGGGCCTGCTTGTGAAGCTTTGGCACCGGACCGGTTTCAAACGTTCCGCTTCCCTCGTCCGGTCCGCGGCGCCTGCGTCCGCCCCGCGTCCGGCCTCCCCGCCTCTTCCGATCCGGCACCAGCCGGCGGAGCAACCCGCAACCCAGAAAGGTCAATGATGACTCGTTCCCCGCTCCGCATAGGTGCCGCCGTCCTGGCAGCAGCAGCCCTTGGTCTATCCTCATGCGCTTCGCCTGAGGAAGGCTCCGACCCGGCTGCCGAAGACGTTCCCGGCATCACGGACACCACCGTCACGGTGGGCACCCATCAGCCGCTGACCGGCCCCGCGGCTGCCGGCTATTCCACCATCTCCCCGGCCACCCAGGCCTACTTCGACTATGTGAACGACAACGGCGGCGTCAACGGCCGGACCATCGAATACATCGTGAAAGATGACGGCTACAACCCGGCCAACACGCAGTCCGCGGTGCGGGAAATGGTGCTCCAGGACGAGGTGTTTGCCCTGGTGGGCGGACTGGGCACGCCGCCGCACAGCGCCGTCCTGGACTTCGTCAACGACAACGAGGTGCCGGACCTCTTTGTCGCTTCCGGTTCCCCCACCTGGGACCAGCCCGACGAGTACCCCTACACCTACGGCTTCATGGTGGACTACCCCACCGAGTCCCGGATCCTGGCCACCTATGCCCAGGAGGAGTTCCCGGACAAGACCTATTGCTTCTTCGGCCAGGACGATGACTTCGGCGACGAGTTCAAAGCCGGCTTGGAAGCGGTGCTGGGTTCCGACGGGCTGGCCGATGCCCAGGTCTATTCCACGGCCAATACCGACATTGCCGCCCAGATCAGCGCCATGAAGGAAGCCGGCTGCGAGGTCAATTTTATGGCCACGATCAACGGCTTCAGCGCCCAGGCCGTGGGAACCGCTGCCAAGCTGGGCTACTTCCCGCAGTGGATGGCCTCCTCTGCCGGAGGAGACTACAACACCCTGTCCGGCTATCTGGGTGAAAACACGAACAAGCTGCTGCAGGGGTTCGTCAGCGCCAACTACCTTCCCGCCTATTCGGAAACCGAGGATGACTGGATCAAGAAGTTCCGGGAAATCAACGAGGAGTACAACGCCGGCGCCGCCTTCGACGGGAACACCGTCTTCGGAATGTCCATCGGTTACCTGTTCGTGGAAGCCCTGAAGGAGGCCGGAGAGAATCCCACCCGCGAATCCCTGCTTGAGGCACTGGAATCCGGCAATGTCACCGGCAACGGCCTGGTGCCCCTGGGCTTCAGCGGGGACAGCCACCGCGGCTACACCGGAGCCATGCTGACCCGGGTGGATAACGGGGTGCAGTCCTACTTCGGCACCGCGTACACGGTCGACGGCGACGACGTCCAGGAATACACCGGGGAACGCAGCGCTATGCCCGCCAACGGGCTGCCGGACTAGGCCCGCCGGGCATCCCGCCTAAACCCGAAACAAAGGAGGGCCCGTTCGCAAACGGGCCCTCCTTTGTGGTTACTCCAGCACGCTTTCTTACTCGAGCACGCTTTCTTACTCGAGCACGTAGAGCGAGATCGACTCGGCCACTGCGGCCGGCTTGTCCACGCCCTCAATCTCCACGGTCACCAGCAGTTTCACCCGCACGCCACGGTCCACCTGCTCCACAGAGGCAATTTCGGAGCGTGCCCGCACCCGGCTGCCCACCGGCACCGGGTGCGGGAAACGGACCCTGTCCAGGCCGTAGTTCACGCCCATCACCATGCCGTCCACCCGGAACCGGCCGGAGGCGAGCGCCGGCAGCAGGGCCAGGCTGAGGTAGCCGTGGGCAATGGTGCTGCCGAAGGGGCCATCGGCGGCTCGCTCGGGATCCACATGGATCCACTGGTGGTCATCCGTGGCATCGGCAAACATATTGATGCGTTCCTGGTCGATGGTGATCCAGTCGCTGGTTTCCACGTGTCCCTCTGCAGCGGACAGCTCCGCAACGGATCCGAAGTGTGCCACCGCTAGTCCTTGGGTCCGCCGGCGACGTACAGCACCTGGCCGGAGACGAAGGAGGCTTCCGCACGGGCGAAGAACGACGCGGCAGCAGCTATGTCCTCCGGGGTACCTGCCCGGCCCACCGGTATCTCCTTGGCGGCGTGCGCCATGAAGTCCTCGAACGGCACCCCCACGCGCTCCGCCGTCGCCCTGGTCATGTCGGTTTCGATGAATCCGGGGGCAATCGCGTTCACGGTGACGCCGTAGCGGCCGAGCTCGATGGCCAGCGTCTTGGTGAAGCCCTGGATGCCGGCTTTGGCGGCGGCATAGTTGGCCTGGCCCCGGTTGCCGAGGGCGGAGGTGGAGGAGAGGTTGATGATCCGTCCCCACTCCTCCGTCACCTGGTGGGCCTGCACCGCCCGGCTCATCAGGAACGCGCCGCGCAGGTGCACCCCCATAACGGCGTCCCAGTCCGTCTCGCTCATCTTGAACAGCAGGTTGTCGCGCAGGATGCCGGCGTTGTTCACCAGGATGGTGGGCGGGCCCAGTTCCGCGGCGATCCGGGCCACGGCCTGTTCGACGGCGGCGGCATCGGACACGTCCGCGCCGATGCCGAGGGCTTCTCCCCCGGCGTGGCGGATGGCTTCGACGGTCCGCGCGGTGTCTTCCTCCCGGAGGTCGATGACCGCTACGGCATGGCCGTCCGCGGCCAGCCGGGCGGCAACGGCTGCGCCGATTCCCCGGCCGGCACCGGTAACGACGGCTACACGTCGGGTGGAGCTTACTGGTGTGTCAGACATGGCTCTCCTTGGTTGCCGTCCGTGCCTCAGTGCGCGGACCGGCGTGGCGGGTGTGGCAATGTGCAGGTGTGGCAATGTGGGGCCGACAATACCGACCAGCCGGTATGCAATGCAATGGTGGTCCGCAGCCTGGCGGCGCCGCGCCGCGGCGGATGGAGCTGCGCTGCGCAATGGCAGGCCTTACCCGGCCGCCGCAGCACTCCGGCCCCGGAAGGTCCGGCGGTAGGCTGCGGGGCTGACGCCCAGTCCGCGGCGGAAATGGTGGCGCAGCAGCTCGGCCTGTCCAAAACCGGTGGCCCTGGCCACTTCATCAATGCCCAGGTCTGTATCCTCCAGCAGTTCCTGGGCCCGCAGCACCCGCTGGCGGGTGAGCCAGGCGGCCGGCGTGGAACCGGTCTCGGCCTTGAACCGGCGTGCGAAAGTCCGCTCGGACATGCTGGCCCGGGCTGCCAGGTCCTTCACTGTGTGCTCCTTGCCCAGGCTTTCTCCCATCCAGACCAGCATCTCTTCGAGTGTCTCGCAGGCCGCGGCCGGAACCTGCCGGGCGATGAACTGGACCTGGCCGCCGTCGCGGTGCGGCGGGACCACCATGTCCCGCGCGATGGCGGCGGCGACGCCTGCCCCCAGCTCTCCCCGCACCAGGTGCAGGGCGGCGTCGATGGCCGCCGCGGTCCCGGCACTGGTGAGGATGTTTCCGTCCTGGACGTAGAGCACGTCCTCATCCACCTCACACTGCGGAAACCGTTCCGCGAGTTCACGCGAGTACATCCAGTGCGTGGTGGCCCTGCGGCCGTCCAGGAGCCCGGCTTCGGCCAGCACGAAGGCGGCGGAGCAAACGCTCATCACCCATGCACCGCGCTCATGGGCAGCCCGGAGCGCCGCCGTCACGGATTCCGGCACACGGTTTCCGGTCCCCTCGGAGGGTGCCATCACCACCAGGTCCGCCCGGTCCGCGGCCTCCAAGCCGTGCTCAACGTTCATGCTGAATCCGGCCTTGGTGCGGACCGGTCCCGGCACCGGCGTGCACACGGTGAAGTCAAAGGCGGGCACACCTCCGGGCCGCTCCGTCCGGTCGATTCCGAAGACCTCGGCCAGCACCCCGAGCTCGAACACCGCCAGTCCGTCCAGCACGATCACCGCCACCGTTTTCAGCATGCGGCCAGTATGGCAGTTTCTTCACGCTAATGGTCCTTTCTGCCACTTATTTTTCCGGGAGGACCGCCGCAGGCTGGGGGTATGGAATTTTTGTCAGCATTGGTCATTGTGTTCCTCCTGGCGGCGGGATTTGCCGCGCTCCTCACTGCGACAGTCCGTGCCGTGCGCACCGACGGAACCGGGCACCTTCCCCCGCTCACCACGGAGGGCAGCGATGATGTGCCGCCGGCGTCCGGCTTCGATGCCGTGCGCGGCTACCAGCAGCTGTACGGTCATCGGCACTAGGGTGCCGCAGCAGCGGCGCCGGGTAGCCGCCGCACCCGAGGCATGTCCGGGAGCAGCCGATTCGGTTGGTCAGCGCAGGCCGTTGGCGTACAGGTCCCGCAGCAGCGCAATCTCGGCCAGGTGGTGGATCATCTCCCGGTTGATGTGCAGCACCAGCGCGGACATCGGCTCCTGCGCCCAGCGGCCCTCCGCCTCACCGGCCGGAGCGGCCAGCTCCCCGGGGCTGAGCGCCGACACCGCGGTAATCCAGGCTGCGTAGTACCCGTCCAGCAGTTCGAGGGCCTCCTGAGCGGTACCGGGATAGTCGAAGTCCTCATAGCTCGCCGGCCGGCCGCCGAAATGGGCGGCGTTCCGCATGCCCAGGACAGCGACGAGCAGATGCGCCACCCGCCAGGCGATGGTGGTGACCGGCGCCGGCTCCGGCTCGGGAAAGGCAAAGTCGATGGTGAAGTCTCCGCTCCCGCCCTGCACCGGAGCCATGCTGGTACCGCGCGGGCGCACGTTCCAGCAT
Organism: Arthrobacter sp. zg-Y750; assembly: GCF_020907365.1. Lineage (NCBI taxonomy): Bacteria > Bacillati > Actinomycetota > Actinomycetes > Micrococcales > Micrococcaceae > Arthrobacter > Arthrobacter sp. zg-Y750. The sequence continues at coordinate 10,248 of NZ_JAJJOC010000001.1, forward strand.
CCGGGCACCGGTTCCCAGAAGTACTCGGCGTCAGTGAGGCCGGCAAGCCGGGGGCGGGCCTGGTTCTCCCAGTGCCACGCGAGCTGCTCGGCCAGCTCGGCCGCCGGCACGCGTTGCTGCTCCACTCGGTTCTCCTGCTGCTGGTCCTGCGTCATGGCTGCGCCTTTCCTTGGGGATTCGTGTGATTGGGGATTCGTACGGAAGTTTTCCCAGCCTAGAAACAGATCAGGACAGCTTTTGACCTGAATACGGCGTAGCTTGATGTCCATGTTGGAAACCTCAGCACGGCTGCTGCAACTGCTGTCCCTGCTGCAGCTGCGCCGCGAATGGACCGGGTCCGCCCTGGCGGAGAGGCTGTCCATCACCGAACGCACCGTGCGCAGGGACATCGGCAAGCTGCGCACGCTGGGCTATCCCATTTCCGCATCCCCGGGTATCGCCGGCGGCTACCAGCTGGGAGCCGGCGCACAGCTGCCCCCGCTGCTGCTCGACGACGACGAAGCGCTCGCCGTCGCCCTCGGGCTGACGGCGGTGGCCACCGGACCCGTGACCGGCATCGGCGAAGCCTCCGTTCGGGCACTGGCGAAGCTGGAGCACGTGCTGCCCGGCCGCCTGCGGCCCAAGTTCTCCGCGCTGCGCCAATCGGTCTCCACCCTGTCCGGGCCGCCCGGCGGGGTGGACCCCGGCATCCTTACCGCTTTTTCCGCCGGGATCACCGAGCACCGGGTTGTTTCCTTCCGGTACACCGGCGCCGACGGCGGATCCGCCCGCCGCATGGTGGAGCCCTACCGGCTGGTCAGCACCGGGCGGCGCTGGTATGCCGTGGCCTGGGACCTGGAGCGCTGCGACTGGCGGACCTTCCGGGTGGACCGCTGCGACAGCACGCCGGCCCAGCGGGAACGCTTTACGCCCCGTCCACTGCCGGCCCGGGACCTTGCCGCCTACGTGCAGGAATCCATTACCCGCAACCCGTACCGCTACACCGTGGTGGTGCGCCTGGCCGCACCGCTGGCCATGGTCGCCGAACGCGTGCCGCCGGATGTCGCCAACCTCAGTGCGGACGGGCCGGGGCACACCATCCTGCGCGGCGGCTGGGATTCGCTGGACCTGCCGTTGATCAACCTCACGGCCTGGGGTGTGCCTTTCGAGATCCTCGAGCCGCCCGAGATGCGCGAGCGTGCCCGCCGCGCCGTCACCCTGCTGCAGCACGCCGTCGAAATCCCGCCCACGGCGGAATCTCCCTAAGCGGCCCGAGCCAAGCCACTAGACTGGTGGCAACATGGCACTGACAATTTCCTATCCCGCCCAGCTGCCCGTTTCGGAGCGCCGCGAAGACATCATGGCTGCCATCGCGGCCAACCAAGTCACCGTTATTGCCGGTGAAACCGGGTCCGGTAAAACCACCCAGATCCCCAAGATGTGCCTGGAACTGGGGCTGGCGGAAAAGGGCCTGATCGGCCACACCCAGCCGCGCCGCCTTGCCGCGCGAACCGTGGCCGAGCGCATCGCGTCCGAGCTCGACGTCGAAATCGGCGACGAAGTGGGCTTCCAGGTCCGGTTTACCGGCGAGACCAGCCGCAAGACCAAGGTCAAGCTGATGACCGACGGTATCCTGCTGGCCGAAATCCAGCACGATCCGAAGCTGAAGAAGTACAGCACCATCATCATTGACGAGGCCCACGAGCGCAGCCTCAACATCGACTTCATCCTCGGCTACCTGCGCCGGCTGCTGCCCGAACGCCCGGACCTGAAGGTGATCATCACCTCGGCCACCATTGATCCGCAGCGCTTCGCGGAGCACTTCGCCCTGGACGGCAAGCCGGCGCCCATCATCGAAGTGTCGGGCCGCACCTTCCCGGTGGAAATCCGCTACCGTCCGCTGAACCAGCCCGCGGACGGCGGCAGCGACGACGACGGCCCCGAAGACGAACTCGAAGAGGACCGCGACCCGGTGGACGCGGTGTGCGACGCAGTGGACGAACTTTCCCGCGAAGCGCCCGGCGACGTCCTCGTGTTCTTCTCCGGCGAGCGCGAAATCCGCGACGCCGCCGACGCCCTGCGTTCCTCGGTGGCACGCAACCCCCGGCTGGCGAACACCGAGATCCTGCCGCTGTACGCCCGCCTCTCCCTGGCCGAGCAGCACAAGGTCTTCTCCCCCGGCCGCAACCGCCGGATCGTGCTGGCCACCAACGTCGCCGAGACGTCCCTGACCGTGCCGGGCATCAAATACGTGGTGGACACCGGCACCGCCCGCATTTCGCGCTACTCGCACCGCACCAAGGTCCAGCGGCTGCCCATCGAACGCATCTCCCAGGCCTCGGCGAACCAGCGCTCCGGGCGCTGCGGCCGTGTTTCGGACGGCATCGCCATCCGCCTGTACTCGCAGGAGGACTTCGAGTCCCGGCCCGAGTTCACCGACCCGGAAATCCTGCGCACCAACCTCGCCGCCGTCATCCTGCAGATGGCCGCCATGGGCGTGGCCAAGGGCCCCAAGGATGTATCCGACTTCCCGTTCGTCCAGCCGCCGGATTCCAAGGCGGTCAACGACGGCGCGGTGCTGCTGCGCGAACTCGGTGCCCTGCATCCCAAGGGCGGCATCACCCCGGTGGGCCGCAAGCTCTCCCAGCTGCCGGTGGATCCGCGGCTGGGCCGGATGATCGTTGAAGCGGGCCAGCGCGGCTGCGCCAAGGAGCTCATGGTCCTGACCGCCGCCCTGACCATCCAGGATCCGCGCGAGCGGCCCTCCAAGGACGATCCGGCCCGCGCGCAGAAGGCCGCGGAAATGCACAAGCGGTTCGTGGACGAGAAGTCGGACTTCACCGGCTACCTGAACCTGTGGCGCTACGTCCAGGAAAAGCAGAAGGAGCTGTCCTCCTCCGCCTTCCGGCGGCTGTGCAAGAACGAGTTCCTGAACTTCCTGCGCATCCGCGAATGGCAGGACCTGTTTGCGCAGCTGCGCCAGCTGGCCAAGCCGCTGGGCATCACCCTGTCCCCGGACCCGGTGGACCCGGTGGGCCGGCATAAGGAAATCCATATGTCGCTGCTGGCCGGGCTGCTCAGCCACATCGGCCTCTATGACCAGCGCAAGCGCGAATACGCCGGCGCCCGGGGTACCCGCTTCGCGGTGTTCCCCGGTTCGGCCCTGTTCAAGAAGTCCCCGGACTGGGTGATGGCGGCCGAACTGGTGGAGACCTCCCGGCTGTGGGCGCGGGTGGCGGCGTCGTTTGATCCGCTCTGGGCCGAGGAAGTGGCGCCGCACCTGGTCAAGCGCACCTACAGCGAGCCGCACTGGTCCAAGAGCCGCGGCGCGGTAATGGCCTATGAGAAGGTCACCCTGTACGGCGTTCCCGTGGTCCCCCAGCGAAGCATCAACTACGGCCGGATCGATCCGGTGCTCTCCCGCGAGATGTTCATCCGCCACGCCCTGGTGGAGGGCGACTGGCGCACGCACCACAAGTTCTTCCACCGCAACCAGGCCTTGCTGGCCGAAGTGGAGGAACTGGAGAACCGGGTCCGCCGCCGCGGCCTGCGCGTGGATGACGAGACCCTCTTCGAGTTCTACGACGAGCGCGTGGGCGCCGACGTCGTCTCCGAGCGGCATTTCGACAAGTGGTGGAAGTCCGCCCGGCACGAGAACCCCGCCCTGCTGGACTTTGACCCGGACGCCCTGCGCACCGACAACGCCGAGGGGCTGGACGAGAACGACTTCCCCAAGTCCTTCTTCTACGGTTCCTTCGAGCTGCCGCTGACCTACGAGTTCACGCCCGGCGTGCCCGGCGCCAACGACGGTGTCACGGTGGAAGTGCCGGTCCTGTTCCTGAACCAGCTCACGCCCGGACCCTTCGCGTGGCAGATCCCGGGGCTGCGCGCCGAACTCATCACCGCCCTGATCAAGTCCCTGCCCAAGGCGGTGCGGAAGAACTTCGTTCCGGCGCCCGACGTCGCCCGCTCGGCTGCCGCTGCGCTGGCCGCGGACTTCGACCCTGCCTCCGATGAGCTGGAGCCGTCCCTGGAACTGGTGCTGCGCCGGCTCAAGGGCTCCATCATTCCGCCCGGTTCCTGGAACTGGGACGCGGTGCCGGCGCATCTGCGGATGACCTTCACCGTGGTGGATTCCGCCGGTCGGGTGCTGGACGAAGGCAAGGACCTTGCGGCACTGCAGGAGGCCCTGGCCCCGGCCACCCGGCGCGCCATTGCCGAGTCACTGGGCGCCACGCCGTCGACCGTTCAGCCGCGCGGACCCAAGGGCGCCAAGGGTTCCAAGGGTTCCAACGGGTCCAACGGGTCCAACGGGTCCAACGGCAAGGCCCCCGCTACTGCGAACGGCAGCGGTTCCTCCTCCTCCGTGGCGGAGCGGACCGGACTGACCGAGTGGAGCATCGGCACCCTGGAGAAGCAGGTCCAGCGGCTGGTGGCCGGCCACACCGTGACCGGTTATCCGGCGCTGGTGGATGAAGGCAGCACGGCCGGCGTGCGGATCTTCCAGAGCCCGGGTGAACAGCGCACGGCAATGCGCGCCGGAGTCATCCGGCTGCTGGTGCTGCGGGTACCCAGCCCGGCTAAATACGTACTGGAGCACCTGAGCAACACCGAGAAGCTGACCTTCAGCCAAAATCCGCACGGCAGTGTGGCTGCGCTGATCGAGGACTGCACGCTGGCCGCAGTGGACAAGCTCACCCCGGAGGTGCTGCCCTGGACCCGCGCGGAATTCGATGCACTTTATGAAACCGTTCGGGCTGAACTGATCGACACCGTCTTCACCGTCACCGCCATTGTGGAGAAGATCCTCGCCAGCACCAGGCGGATCACGAAGGCGCTCAAGGGCACCACTTCGCTGTCCCTGATCAGCGCCCTGAACGACATCCGGGCACAGCTGGACGCCCTGGTGTATCCGGGGTTCGTGGCCCGAACGGGCTACGCCCAGCTGATGCACCTGCCCCGCTACCTGGCCGGCATTGAGCGGCGCCTGGAGAAGCTGCCCGGCAACGTGCAGCGCGACGGGCTGTCCATGGCAGTGGTCCAGCGTCTGGAGGATGAGTACGACGACGCCGTGGCGGCGCTGGCGCCCGGCCGCGGCACTCCCCCGGAACTTGCCGAGGTGCGCTGGATGATCGAGGAACTGCGGATCAGCTTCTTTGCCCAGGAACTGGGCACGGCCCGGACCGTTTCGGAGAAACGGATCCGGACCGCACTGAACTCCGCGCTGGCTCCGGCCTGAGGCACCCGCCCGGCCGATTCACCGGCCGGGTGCCCCAACGGAGCCAGTTGCGTCGTGCTAGCTCTCCCTGCGTCGTGCTGACAGCAGCAACACCGACCCGGCGGATAGGACGAGTAACGCGGTTCCCGTGACCCACATGCCTTCTGCACCGGTAGAGGCAAGTCCGGATTCAGGAACGCGCTGGGCAGGATTTGCCTGGATACGCACCCCTGAACCGGGAGTCGCAGCACCCTGGCCTGTGGTGGTGGGCGTGACTCTTGGCGGTATGCCATTGCCGGCGCCGGCGGGCGGAGCCAGAGGTGCAGTGACCGGCAACTCCGGCAGCGTGGTGTCGCCAGGCAGACCGGGTGTACCCGCTGACGGGCTACCGGAAGGCTGATCCGATGCCGGACCCGACGGGGCGTCCGACGGAGTGCCGGTCGGCGAGTCCGTAGGAGTGCCGGTCGGCGAGGCCGTCGGGTGCGACGTGGGAGTGCCGGTCGGCGAGGCCGTAGGAGTGCCGGTCGGCGAGGCCGTCGGAGTGCCGGTCGGCGAGGCCGTCGGAGTGCCGGTCGGCGAGGCCGTCGGAGTGCCGGTCGGCGAGGCCGTCGGATGGGCCGTGGGAGTACCCGTCGGCGGATCCGACGGTTCATCCGGGGTATCTGACGGCGGCAGCGCCGGGCAAACCCGGGGCGGGTCTGTGGGCTCTCCCGTAGGCGGATCAGTAGGACTGTCCGTCGGCGGAACCGTCGGCTCATCGGTAGGCGGCCCAGTCGGACCATCCGTCGGCGGAACCGTCGGCTCATCCGTAGGCGGAACCGTCGGACCATCCGTAGGCGGAACCGTCGGCTCATCCGTAGGCGGAACCGTCGGACCATCCGTAGGCGGAACCGTCGGACCATCCGTCGGCGGAACCGTCGGACCATCCGTAGGCGGATCAGTGGGACTGTCCGTTGGCGGAACCGTCGGCTCATCCGTCGGCGGAACCGTCGGACCATCCGTCGGCGGCCCAGTCGGCTCATCCGTTGGCGGAACCGTCGGTTCAACCGTAGGCTCACAGTCCGGAATTACCCATATGTTATTGAGGCTTTCGTTCCAGACATCCAAGAGGTCAACGGCCGGGAAATTCGGGTAAGTGATTGTCTGCGGCCAGGTAAAGGGGGCGACATGCTGAATGTTGTACTCCGCAAGCGCCCAATCCTGCCCGCAGATCCCAGGGGGTAGTAAGTCCCATACGCCCGAAAACGTCCCATAGCCCGGTTGCGAGTCCAAGAGGGTTTGCGGGCCTGAATTACCCCAGTCCGCAATACCGTCCGGATCGACTTTCCGATAGAGGTAAAGCCCGCGTTCAATAGTCTGGTCATAATCTGGGTCAACCAGCTGCAGTTCAGGGACCACCACGGTTTCGCCGGGGTCTGCGACGGCCGGTCCACCCATCGCAATGAACCAGCCGGCCATGACGGCAATACCGGTCACCAAGGCTGTTCTGTATCCCCGGCGCCGCTTGTTGCGCATTCCGTTCGTTGTCCTGAGTTCTTCATTTTCGAGGTTCCGCATTGTCCTTCTCACTCATCCGATAAACGCCAGCAGGCGTCATCTTTGATGAGTGATTACAGACTGACCACAGTAATTAAATACCTGAATTCAATACCTGTTCCGGTAAAACAGTGATTCCGTTAATTGTGATACAGGGACCGGATTCAAGAGTCTGAAACCGAAAACGGTCCGGTTCGTTTCGGAGAAACGAACCGGACCGTGCCGGAGGCTGCATTTGAACCGGTGCCAGGTTAGGCCTCGGTAACGAACTCCCCGTAGCCTGCGTTCCGGAGTCCCTGGCGCAGCTTCTGGGCGTTGGCCTCCATTCGCTCCGGATCCGGGTTGGACTCGGCCCGGCTGAAGTCGAAGTCCTCCATCGAGTTGGCCGGCCAGACGTGCAGGTGCAGGTGGTCCACCTCGAACCCGGCAACGGTCAGCCCGGCCCGCTCGGAACCGAACACCTCCACCTGTGCAGCGCCGATGGCCCGGGCAACGGTGATGAGCTTCTGCATCAGCTCCGCCGGTGCGTCCGTCCACTTATTGATCTCCTGCCGCGGAACCACCAATACGTGGCCGTCGCTGAGCGGACCGATGCTCAGGAACGCCACCACCTCGTCGTCCTTCCAGACGAAACGGCCGGGAATCTCCCCATTGATGATTCGCGTGAACAGGGTGGGCATGGGTTCTCCTTCAGGGTGCTCCGTGCGGTCGACGGCGGGCAGGGGTGCCCGGAACGGCGGCGGGACGGGTCGGCCGGTAAACATGATTCGACGCTACCCCTTTTCGTGCGGCTCTTCAGCACGGTCGGGTTCGGATCCGGTAGCCACCGGCGCGCCGGGAGTGTTGGACCACTGCGACCAGGATCCCGGATACAGCGCCGCGGGGATCCCTGCCTGTGCCAGGGCGGCGACTTCGTGGGAGGCGAAGATGCCGGAGCCGCAGTAAGCCGTCACCGGCGCCTCGGGACGTACGCCCAGTGCCTCGAACGCGCTGCGCAGTTCAGCCGGGCTGCGGAAGGTGCCGTCCGGTGCCAGGTTGTCGGTGGAAGGACGGTTCACAGCTCCGGGAATGTGCCCGGCGCGGGGATCCACCGGTTCGGTGTCGCCCCGGTAGCGTTCCGGCGCCCGCGCGTCGATCAGCGTCCCGGCCGCGGCCAGGCCTTCCACGTCCTCCAGGCCGGCCACGGGCATGTGCCCCCAGGACAACTCCGCAGTCCCCTTCTGCACGGTGACAGGACCGGTCTCCAGCGGCAGGCCGGCGGCCCGCCAGGCCCCCAGCCCGCCGTCGAGCAGGCGTACGTCCTCCCACCCCGCGTGCCGCAGCAGCCACCAGGCGCGGGCGGCGGCCGTGCCGGCGGCGTCGTCATAGGCCACCACCGTGTCGCCGGGATTCAGACCCCAGCTGCGCGCGGCGTCGGCGAACGACGCCGGATCCGGCAGCGGGTGCCGGCCCTCTGCAGGGACCGCCGGTGCGGACAGCTCGGTATCCATGTCCACGTACACCGCTCCCGGCAGGTGTTCCTGCAGGTACTTTTCCCGCCCGTTGCTGGCGCCCAGCACCCACCGCACATCCAGCAGCACCGGCGGGCGGTCCGTTTCCAGTGCCTGTGCCAGATCCGGTACGGAAATCAGGACATCCACTACAGCTCCACGCTTTCACCGGCGGACAGGTGCCGGTACTCGGTCCCGTAGGTCTTGCCGAACCGGGTGACGTGGCCTTCAACCATGCCCAGCCCGGTCTCATTCAGCAGTGCGTCGTGAATGGGATACGCCCGCTCGGCACCGGTGGCGATGACGAAATCGAGTACCTCACCCAGCTTGGACCAGGGCGCGTGGACGGGCACCAGCACGGTGCGGGGGCGCAGGCCGTTCGGGACCACTAAGGAGTCTCCGGGGTGGTAGACCCTGCCTTCGACGAGGTAGCCGATGTTGGCCACCATGGGGATCAGCGGATGGATCAGGGCATGCTGGCCGCCGAAGGTCTGGATGCCGAACCCGGCAATGGTGAACGCCGTGTTGGGCTGCACCTCATGGATCCGGGCGGCGAGGTCAGGTGCGTCGGCACGCAGCAGGTCGGCCAGGGACTGGGGGGCGAAAAGCTCCAAGCCGGGCTGCTGCTGCATTTGCGCGAACACCCGAGTGCGGTCCAGATGGTCCGCGTGCTCATGGGTAACCAGGATGGCGTGGGCGCCGTCCAGCGCCTCGTCAACCTCGGAAAACGTGCCGGGGTCCAGCACCAGGACGTTGCCGCCTTGTTCGAAACGGACACAGGAGTGCGTGTACTTCGTCATTTTCATAGCGCCACCCTACTCCGGCGGGATGCGGGCGGGCAGGACGCTGCCGCAGGCCGGCTGATAATCTAGGGGTTCGCCCGACCAATACGCCTGGAGGAACCGCCGTGTCACCAGAGACATCCCGGACGTCCAAGCGGGCACCGGAAACGCGTGTGACCCGCCAGCGCCTGGCAGTGGGCCGCACCTTGGACGAACTGGACGACTTTGTCAGCACCCAGGAACTTTTCCGGTTGCTGCAGGAGCGCGGTGAACGGATTTCGCTGGCCACCGCCTACCGGATCCTGCAGTCCATGGCTGACGAGAATCTGGTGGATGTCCTGCGCACGGGCGACGGCGAGGCGCTGTACCGGCGCTGCGCCGTCGGACACCATCATCACCATTTGGTCTGCCGCGAGTGCGGCAAGGCGGTGGAGGTGGAAGCACCGGCCGTCGAAAGCTGGGCGGCAGGGCTGGGCGCCAGGCACGGGTTCACCGAGGTGGCCCACACCGTTGAAGTCTTCGGGCTGTGCCCCGAATGCAGCGCCGCCAAAGCAACCCCGTCACCCTAGGTTCCGGCAGCCGGCCCAGGTTCGGGGTAACCCTTAGGCCCCGGCGGTGGCCGTGTTCCGGCTCAGTTCACGCCGGGAACCGCTGCGGACGCGCCGGATAATCCGGCACACCAGGTAGATCACGAAGGACACCGTGGTGACGTACGGGCTGATCGGAATCCGGCCGCCCAGGGCCAGCAGGATGCCGCCCACCGACGAGACCAGCGCAAAGGCCACGCTGAGGAACACCACCAGCCGCGGCGAGGAAGTCACCAGCAGTGCCGCAGCCGCAGGGGTGATCAGCAGCGAAAGCACCAGCAGCGCCCCCACCACCTGGATGGACAGGGCTACGGCCAGGCCCAGCAGGAACATAAAGACAATCGACAGCACCCGGACCGGCACGCCGCGTGCCTCAGCCAGGTCCGGATCGGCGCTGGCGAAGGTCAACGGCCGCCAGATGAAGAGCAGGGCTGCCACCACCACGGCAGCCACGCCGGCCAGCAGGTTCAGCTGGACGGCGTCCACCGCGACTATCTGCCCGGTCAGCAGGCCGAACTTGTTGGCGGAGCGGCCTTCATAAAGGCCCAGGAACAGGATGCCCAGGCCCAGTCCGAAGGGCATGATCACCCCGATGATCGAATTCCGGTCCCGGGCCCGCAAGCCCATCACGGCAAGCAGGACGGCGGCGGCAACGGACCCGGCCAGGGAGCCGACCACCACGTTGGCCCCGATCAGCAGGGCGAAGGACGCGCCGGCGAAGGAGAGTTCGGCAATGCCGTGCACCGCAAAGGCGAGGTCGCGCATCAGCACGAAGGTGCCGATCAATCCGCCGACCAGCCCCAGGATGGCTGCGGCCCAGATGGAGTTCTGCACCAAGGGCAACAGCTCGCCGTAGTCGCTGAAGTCAAAAACGGCGTCGAAGAAGCTACGCAGGTCCAAGGTCCCCCTCGCTTTCTCCGTGGTGGTGGGTGGTGGCGTCCGGAATGCCCAGGACCACAATGCGGCCATGGCTGCGCAGCACTTCAACCCGGCTGCCGTACATTTCGGACAGGACGTCGCTGCGCAGCACCTCGGCAGGCGTGCCGGTGCGGAACTGGCCGCCCGCGAGGTACAGCACCCGGTCCACGTATTCGATCACCGGGTTGATCTCATGGGTCACAAACACAACGGCGGAACCGTCGTCGTGGCAGCGCTGCTCAATCAGCGAGCTGATCGCCTGCTGGTGATGCAGGTCCAGGGACAGCAGCGGCTCGTCGCAGAGCAGCAGGTCCGGGTTGGTAGCCAGCGCCTGGGCGGCACGCAGCCGCTGCAGCTCACCCCCCGACAGCTGTCCCACGGGTTCATCGGCGTAGGAGGTGGCCCCCACCTGCTCGAGCAGCCGGTCCACCCGGCGCCGCACCGGTGCCCGGCGCAGGCGCAGGCCCCAGCGGTCGCCGTCGACGCCGAGCCCCACCAGGTCCCGGCCGCGCAGCGGCGTGCCGGGGCTGAAGGACTTCTGCTGCGGTATGTAGCCGATGTCCTTGCTGCCGCGGTGCACGTTGCGGCCGTTGATGGTCACGGTGCCGCCGGTGAGGGGCTGCAGCCCCAGCAGGACCTTCAGGAAACTGGTCTTTCCGGAGCCGTTGGGCCCCAGCACGGCCAGGAACTCCCCCGCGTTGATGTCCAGGTCCAGGTTCTTCCACAACGTGCGGCCGCCGAAGGAGAGACCGGCATCGCGCAGCCTGACCACCGGCTCTGCGGGAGGCTTCACTGCAGCACCCTTTCCATGGCGGCTGTGTTGGCGGTCATCCATTGCAGGTAGTCCTGCCCTTCGGGCAGGGTTTCAGTGAAGTCCAGCACCGGCACGTCCGCATCCTGCGCGGCTTCACGGACCGCTTCGGTCTGGGATGTGGAGGTCTGTTCGTTGTAGCCCAGGAAAGCGATTCCGCCGCCGGTGACCAGATCCTGCATTTGACTCAGGATCCGCGGCGGTACATCGGAGCCTTCCTCGACGGCTTCGGTGAAGTCCGACGGCGTCACGTTGTGCAATCCGGCTTCCTCCACCAGATAGTCCGGCACCGGCTCGGTCAAGGCGACGTCGCGTCCCCCGGCGGTTTCCCGAAGGGCAGCCAGGGAGGCGTTGATCTTCTCGATGCCAGCATTGAAGTCCGCGGCGTTGCTGCGGAAGGTTTCGGCGGCACCGGCGTCCAGGCCGGCCAGGCGTTCCGCGGCGGCCTCGGCCAGCAGGCCCATGGCTTCGGGGCTGTACCAGACGTGCTCGTTGAACGAACCGTGGTTGTGCCCGGCGTGGTCTTCGGCGTGATCTTCCCCGGCATGTCCATCCCCACCGGAGTCCTCAAGGCCGGAGATTTCCACAGCGTTGAGGATGTCCTCCGCGGGGATTCCCTCATCCTCCGCGAGTTTTTCCATAAAGCTGTCATAGCCGCCGCCGTTCAGCACCACCAGATCGGCCTTGGACACGGCCAGGCGGTCCCGTGCAGTGGCTTCGTAGGAATGCGGGTCCTGGCTCGGCCGGTCAATCAGCGCTGTCACTTCCACGTTTTCGCCGCCCACCAGGCTCAGGATGTTGCCGTATACGTCCGTGGACGCCACCACGTTCACTACGTCGTCGTTAGCATCTTCCGGTTCCCCGCTGCCGGAGCAGCCGGCCAACGCCAGAGCGCCGGCCATGAGGGTTGCGGCCAGACGGGCGGGGATGCGGCGCATAAGGGGGTGTGCTCCTGATAGGCGTGGGTAAGGTAGCGCGCCCGGCCGGCGCCGGATCCTTCCCAGCATAACCTAAACGCGAATCGTTCGCATCTAGATTATGCCGGGCCGGCGCATTCAGTTACAGGCTTTCACCCGTCCGCCGGAACCCCTGCGCCTGGGTGGCATCCCGGATCTCTCCGATGAGCTGTTCGATGATGTCCTCCAGGAACAGCACGCCCCGGGTGGTTCCCTCCCGGTCCAGCACGCGGGCCAGGTGGGAGCCGGTGCGCTGCATTACGGCCAGCGCATCTTCGATTTCGTCATCCAGGCGCAGGTTGGCCAGGGTGCGGACCTTGTTCTCCGTGATCGGCCGTTCATAGGCTTCCAACGGAATCGACATGATGTCCTTCAAGTGCATGTAGCCGGTCAGGTTTCCCGCTTCGTCCACCAGGACAAAGCGCGAGAACCCGGTCCGGCCCACCGCCCGCTCGAATTCGGCAGGAGTGGAATCGGTCCGCAGCGTCACCAGTTCCTCCAGCGGCACCATGACCGTGCCGGCGGTCTGCCCGGAGAATTCCAGTGCCCCGGAAATGATGCCGGAATTATCGGCAACCGTCCCCAGCTTGGTGGACTCTTCGACGATGGACTGCATTTCCTCCAGCGTGAACGCCGAGGCCACTTCGTCCTTGGGCGTGATGCCCATCAGCCGCAGGGCATGGTTGGCCAGCCAGTTCAGCGTGCCGATGACGGGCCGCACCAGCTTCGAGATGAACACCAGCGGCGGTGCCAGCAGGAGCACGGCCCGGTCCGCCACGGACACCGAGATGTTCTTGGGGACCATCTCACCGATGGTTACGTGCAGGAAGGTGACCGCCAGCAGCGCCACCAGGAAACCTGCGCCGTCGGCCGCCTCTACCGGCAGTCCCACCGCTTCCAGCGGCACGGACAGCAGGTGGTGGATGGCCGGCTCGGCCACGGACAGGATCAGCAGCGAGCAGACGGTGATGCCAAGCTGGGCGCAGGCAAGCATCAGCGAGACGTGCTCCATGGCCCACAGCGTGGTTTTCGCCCGCTTGCTGCCAGCCTCGGCATACGGCTCGATCTGGCTGCGGCGCGCGGACATCACGGCAAACTCGCCGCCTACAAAGAAGGCGTTGCCCAGCAGCAGGACCACGAGCCAGAAAATTCCTGCCAGGTCACTCATCGGATGCCTTCCCTGCGTGCCGGCCGTTCTGCAGCGGCAGCGTCCTCGTCCTCCACATGGGATTCATCCTGTTCTTCGTCCTGCGGAATGAAGCTCACCCGGTCAATGCGCCGGCCGTCCATCCGTTCCACTTCCAACAGGCCGCCGGGTACCGGAACGCGGTCCCCGGCCCGGGCAATGCGGCCCAGTTCAGCCATGATGTAGCCGCCCACAGTTTCATAGCCGGCTTCGTCGGGCATCCGCAGCAGCGGCACCAGTGCCGATACTTCGTCGGGACGCATGATTCCGGGGAAGTACCAGGCGCCGGAAGCGCTCTGCAGTACGCCGGGCTTGGCCTTGTCATGCTCGTCGGACACCTCGCCGACAATTTCCTCGACCAGGTCCTCGAGCGTGGCAACGCCGGCGGTTCCGCCGTATTCATCAAGAACGACGGCGAGCTGCAGGTTCGCGTTGCGCAGTTCCGAGAGCAGGGAATCCAGGTGCACCGTTTCCGGCACCCGCAGGACCTCGCTCATGATCGCCGCCGCAGGGAGCGTGGCCCGCCGGCTGCGGGGTACGGCCACAGCCTTCTTTACATGTACGACGCCGCGGATATCGTCCGGGGAGTCCCCCAGCACCGGGAACCGCGAGTAGCCGGTCCGGCGCGCAGCTTCGATGACGTCGGCCACCGGCTGTTCGGCGTCGATCGTCTCCAGCCTGATGCGCGGGGTCATCACGTCGGCCGCTGTGCGGCCGGCAAAGGAGAACGTGCGGGAAAGGAACGCTGCGGTGTCCTTGTCCAGGGTGCCCATTTCCGCCGACCGCCGCGCCATGGACGAAAGTTCGGACGGGGTCCGGGCGCCGGAGACCTCTTCCTTGGCCTCAAGGCCGAAGAGGTGCAGGATGCGGTTGGCAAAACCGTTCAGCAGCAGGACGGCAGGCTTGAACACCACGGTGAAGGCCAACTGCGGCCGGGCCAGCGCCTTGCCGATGCGGAAGGGCATGGCAATAGACATGTTCTTGGGGATCAGTTCACCCAGCAGCATGGAGAGGAACGTTGCCAGGATCATGGCAACGGTGACCGAGACGGAGGCCACGGCCACGGGCGGCAGTCCGACGGCCGTCAACGGTGTTTCCAACAGCCGGCCCACCGAGGGCTCCATAACGAAACCCGTCAGGAGGGTGGTCATGGTGATGCCCAGTTGGCAGCTTGAAAGCTGGGTGGAAAGCGTGGTCAGGCAGCGCAGCAGCGGTTCGGCTGCCTTGTCACCGTTTTCCACTGCGCGGCGGACGGAGGGCTGGTCCAAAGCCACCAGGGCGAATTCCACTGCGACGAAGAAGCCCGTGCCAAGAATAAGCAGCAGGCCGAACAGCAAATACAGCCATTCCATGTCAGGCCACCGCCATTAAAGAAAGGGGTGAGTGCGGTGCAGCGAAACGTTCAGACGGAGGGTGGTCGACTGCAGCCGAACTGGAAGGCTCCGAAGAAGCGGCAGGCGAATGCTGGGGTGAACGTGTGCGGGCTTTGCCGGCTCGGGGCGCACCGGCTGCGGCAACCGCAGTCCGGGACGCAGGCCGGCGCCTAGAGAAACTGTCCATAGGAAAGCCAGTTTACAGGTTTGCGCCGCCCCCGCCACAGCCGCTTCCGGAGGCTGCGCCATACCCTTCCCGGGCTGATCGGCAGGCAAGGCGTTCATGCAACAGTGCGGGATTGGCCACATCTTCGAATATGTCACTAGACTGGCATGAAGTCTCGGTCACTGCGCACCGGGCCGCACCAGCAAGTCTTGAGGCGGAACCGCTCAGATTTCATGGTGCCATCAGGGCAAACGGCAACTCATGGAAGAGGCGTATATCTAGTGCCAGACCAATCCAACCACCGCCTGCCGGAGGAATTCGGGGGCAACGAGTGGCTTGTCGATGAACTGTACGAACAGTATTTGTCGAACAAGGATTCCGTTGACAAGAAGTGGTGGAGCATTTTCGAATCCTTCAAAGCTGAAGACGCCAAGTCAGGCAATGGTTCAAATGGCTCCAACGGCTCCGGTGCACCGTCAGAGCTCGGTGCCCACCCGGTAACCCGGCAGCTGCCGGCCGTACGGGCAGAGTCGACCGCCCCCAACGCACCCAAGGCATCCGGCGAGTCCCCCGCTGCAACGCAGCAGTCGGGCAAGCCGCCGGTGGCAAAGGAAACCGCCAAGGCCGCTACCCCGGCTGAGGCCCCCAAGGCCGAAGCTCCCAAGGCTGCTCCCATCCCCGCACAGCTGCCCAAGACCCAGCCCAGCGATGCCGCCACCGAAGAGGACAAAGTCACCGTCCTGCGCGGACCGGCCAAGGCCATTGCCACCAACATGGACCTGAGCCTGACCGTTCCGACGGCCACCACGGTGCGGGCCATTCCCGCCAAGCTGCTGATCGACAACCGGATCGTCATCAACAGCCACCTGGAGCGTGCCCGCGGCGGCAAGGTCTCCTTCACTCATCTGCTCGGCTACGCCATTATCCGTGCCGCCGCCCAGTTCCCGTCCATGAACGTGCACTACGACGAAGTGGACGGCAAGCCCGTTGCCGTCCAGCCGGCACACGTGAACTTCGGCCTGGCCATCGACATGCCCAAGCCGGACGGCACCCGCCTGCTGGTGGTACCGAACATCAAGAAGGCCGAAACCCTGAACTTCTCGGAGTTCTGGCACGCCTATGAGGACCTGGTCAAGCGGGCCCGCGCAGGCAAGCTCGGCGCCGACGACTACCGCGGCACCACCATATCGCTGACCAACCCGGGCGGCATCGGCACCGTGCATTCTGTGCCCCGCCTCTCCAAGGGCCAGGCCGCCATCATCGGCGCCGGCGCCCTCGAGTACCCGGCGGAGTTCCAGGGCGCAAACGAGAAGATCCTCGCCCGCAACGCCATCAGCAAGGTCATCACCCTGACCTCCACCTATGACCACCGCGTCATCCAGGGTGCCGGCAGCGGCGAGTTCCTGCGCATCATCCACCAGCTGCTGCTGGGCGAGCAGGGTTTCTACGATGAGATCTTCGAATCCCTGCGCATCCCGTACGAAC
The DNA here is from genome assembly GCF_020907365.1 of Arthrobacter sp. zg-Y750. Lineage (NCBI taxonomy): Bacteria > Bacillati > Actinomycetota > Actinomycetes > Micrococcales > Micrococcaceae > Arthrobacter > Arthrobacter sp. zg-Y750. The sequence goes on from NZ_JAJJOC010000001.1 coordinate 26,735, forward strand.
CGGTCCGCTGGAGCCCCGACATCCAGGTCAACCCTGACGAGCAGATCAACAAGGTTGCCCGGATCCAGCAGCTGATTCACGCCTACCGGGTCCGCGGCCACCTGATGGCCGACACCAACCCGCTGGAATACGTGCAGCGCCGCCATGCGGACCTGGACGTCCTCAACCACGGCCTGACGCTCTGGGACCTGGACCGCGAGTGGCCCACGGGCGGCTTCGGCGGCAAGCCGATGCTGAAACTGCGCAAGATCCTCGGCGTCCTGCGCGATGCGTACTGCCGCACCGCGGGCATCGAGTACATGCACATCCAGGACCCCGAAGAGCGCCAGTGGTTCCAGGACCGCCTGGAAACCAAGTACACCAAGCCCACCCGCGAAGAGCAGCTGCGTATCCTGAGCAAGCTCAACGCTGCGGAAGCCTTCGAAACCTTCCTGCAGACCAAGTTCGTGGGCCAGAAGCGCTTCTCGCTGGAAGGTGGCGAATCCCTGATTCCGCTGCTCGATGCGGTGATTTCCGGTGCCGCCGACGACGGCCTCGAAGAGGTTGGCATCGGCATGGCCCACCGCGGGCGCCTCAACGTGCTGACCAACATTGCGGGCAAGACCTACGCCCAGGTCTTCCGTGAATTCGAAGGCACACAGGATCCGCGCAGCGTCCAGGGTTCCGGCGACGTGAAGTACCACCTCGGCACCGAGGGCACCTTCACCTCCGACAACGGAAACCAGACCAAGGTCTACCTCGCAGCCAACCCCTCCCACCTCGAAGCCGGCGACTCGGTGCTCGAAGGCATTGTCCGCGCCAAGCAGGACCGCCTGGATAAGGGCGACGAATTCCCCGTCCTGCCGATCCTCGTGCACGGCGATGCGGCCTTCGCAGGGCAGGGCGTGGTGGCGGAAACGCTGAACCTCTCCCAGCTGCGCGGCTACCGCACCGGCGGCACCATCCACGTGGTGGTCAACAACCAGGTGGGCTTCACCACCTCCCCCACCTCCTCCCGCTCCTCGGTCTACTCCACCGACGTCGCAAAGATGGTCCAGGCGCCCATCTTCCACGTCAACGGAGACGACCCCGAAGCAGTGGTCCGCGTGGGCCAGCTGGCGTATGAATACCGCCAGCGCTTCCACAAGGACGTTGTCATCGACATGGTCTGCTACCGCCGGCGCGGACACAACGAAGGCGACGACCCTTCGATGACCCAGCCGATGATGTACAGCCTGATCGAGGCCAAGCGTTCGGTACGCAAGCTCTACACCGAGTCCCTGATCGGCCGCGGCGATATCAGCCAGGACGAGGCCGAGCAGGCCCTGCGCGACTACCAGGGCCGCCTCGAGCGGGTTTTCGCTGAAACGCATGCCGCTCAAACCTCGCCCATCCCCGTGATCACCAAGGACACGGAAGCCATTTCCGACCTGGAGCGTCCTGCCGCCCAGCAGGAAGGCACCACGATCATCAAGCCGGCCAGCACCGCGGTTTCCCCCGAGGTCCTGGCACACATCGGCAAGGCCCACGTGGCTGTGCCGGAAGGCTTCACCGTCCACCCGAAGCTGAAGTCACTGCTGGAGAAGCGCGAGCAGATGTCCCGCGAAGGCAACATCGACTGGGGCTTCGCAGAGATTGCGGCCTTCGGCTCGCTGCTGATGGAAGGCGTCCCCGTACGCCTTGCCGGCCAGGACTCCCGCCGCGGCACCTTCACCCAGCGCCACGCCGTCTTCCACGACCGGGCCACCGGCGAGGAATGGATGCCGCTGGCGGAGCTGGACCCGAACCAGGCGAAGCTGTGGATCTATGACTCCCTGCTTTCCGAATTCGCGGCCATGGGCTTCGAATACGGCTACTCGGTGGAACGCCCGGACGCCCTGGTGCTCTGGGAGGCGCAGTTCGGCGACTTCGTCAACGGTGCCCAGACCATCATCGATGAGTTCATCTCCTCCGCCGAGCAGAAGTGGGGCCAGCGTTCCTCGCTGGTGCTGATGCTCCCGCACGGTTACGAGGGCCAGGGTCCGGACCACTCGTCCGCCCGCATTGAGCGTTTCCTGCAGATGTGCGCGGAAGACAACATGATTGTTGCCAACCCGACTACGGGTGCCTCGCACTTCCACCTGCTGCGCCGTCAGGCGTACAGCCGGCCGCGGAAGCCCCTGGTCGTCTTTACGCCCAAGCAGCTGCTGCGCCTCAAGGCAGCGGCAACGTCGGTGGAGGACTTCACGCACGGCGAGTTCCAGCCGGTTATCCCCGAGCATGCCGAGCTGGATGCCAATGCCGTGGACCGGGTACTGCTGGTCTCCGGACGGCTGTACTACGATCTGCTGGCCAACCGCCAGAAGACCGGGGACGAGAAGACGGCCATTGTCCGGGTGGAGCAGCTTTACCCGATCCCGGTCGACGAGATCCGCGCCGCCGTGGGCAAGTACCCGAATGCGGAGATCGTCTGGGCACAGGATGAGCCGGCCAACCAGGGCCCGTGGCCCTTCATGGGCCTGAACCTGCCGCAGCACCTGGATTCCCGCCTGCGGCTGGTCTCCCGGCCGGCGTCGGCGTCCACCGCCACCGGCTCGGCCAAGCGCCATGCCGTGGAGCAGGACATCCTCGTGAAGAAGGCCTTCGAACGTCAGTAGGCTAGGTTTGGGGTGGGGCGCTTCGGCGTCCCACCCTGTTTTTTGACTTGAGAAGGTGACTAGTGGAACAACGCAGAATTCGGCTTGCTGCGGTGGGTGATGAGCTGCTGGCCGGACACGGGGATCCGCGGGCACTCGGCTGGCTGGGGCGTGTCCTGGCCCGCACCTCGCCTGACAACGTGAACCTTCAGGCCTACAGCCTTGCCGCGCCCCATGAGGGCACGGAGGCCCTTGCCAACCGGTGGCTCGCGGAAGCGGGACGCCGGTTCGAGGACGGCTGCGACAACCGCCTGGTCATCGGACTGTCGGACCGTGACTTGGATCTGGAGCTCACCACGGCGCGGAGCCGGCTGAACCTGGCGAACATCCTCGACGGTGCGGCCCAGATGAGCATTAAGGTCTTTGTCGTCGGGCCTCCCCCGGGGCTGAACCCGGAGCGGAACCGGAAGCTCGCGGACCTGTCTGCAGCCTTCGGCGATGTCACCACGCGGCGTAAGCACATGTACGTGGACACCCTCAATCCGCTGTTGAACCATGAGCAGTGGCGCACGGATCTGGCTGCCAACGGCGGAACGCCAGGCCAGGCAGGTTACGGCCTCATGGCATGGCTGGTACTGCACCGCGGCTGGTACCAGTGGCTCGACCTGCCAGATATGAACTAACTGCACGCTGCTGGCCTGCACAGCCTTCACAAGGCCCTTCCGGATTGCTCCGGGAGGGCCTTTCTGCATGCATTTTCATCTTGTTTTCATGCAGCTCCCCATTTGTTCCCCCATGAGGCCACGATCAGGTAACGATCAGTTAACAACCCGTAACTTGTCTCACACCGGAAACATTTAGTGGTTAGTGTTTCTCCACATGTGGCGGCAATCACTCGCCGCGTGGGGGGCCATCTTTGGTGGTTCCTGACTCCTCATCACCAGTTAGGACTACAGATGCGTACTAAGCGCACGGCAGCTCTTGCCGCACTCTCCGTAGGCGCCCTGTTCCTGGGCGCCTGTGGATCCGCCGGGGGCGGAACCGAAAGCGAAGGCGGTGCCGACGAGACCGAAAACCTTGCCTCAACCATCACCGTCGCCATCAGCCAGGCTCCGGACGCGTACAACTCCGGTACGGCCAACACCAACAGCACGTACAACACGTACGTTGACAACCTGGTGCACAGCAACTTCGTGGAGTACAGCCCCAACGGCGTTATTCACAACGAAGAATTCGGCACCATGGAGAAGACCAGCGACGATCCGCTGACGGTGAAGTACTCCATCAACGAAGACGCCAAGTGGTCCGACGGTACGCCCATCGACTTCGACGACGTCCTGCTGAACTGGGCCGCCTACTCGGGCAAGACTGTGGGCGCCGACGGCGAGAACATCTTCCAGCCCTCCTCCACCAACGGTTTCTCGCAGACGAAGATGATCGAAGGCGAAGCAGGCGACAAGGAATTCGAGATGGTCTTCGAAACTCCTTACGCCGACTGGGAAGCCCTGATGATCGGCCCGCTCATGCCCGCGCACATCGCTGCGGAGCAGGGCGGACTGAGCACGGAGAACAACGGCGAGGCCCTGATCAAGGCCATCCAGTCCAACGACGTTGCCGGGCTGACCCCCATGGCCGATTTCTGGAACACCGGCTGGAACTACGAGGCAGACCTCGCCAAGCTTCCGGATGCCAAGCTGATCCCGTCCTCCGGTCCGTACATGCTGGACAACGCCACTGACGGCACCCTGACCCTCAAGCGCAACGAGAACTACTGGGGCGACGAGCGCAAGGGCAAGACCGAGAACATTGTCTTCAAGGCAATCGAAGACACCGAGGCCGTTCAGGCCCTGCAGAACGGCGACGTCGACATCATCGAGCCGTCCGGCGCAACGGTTGACACGAAGACCGCCATCGAAAACATCGGTGACAGCGTTGAAATGCTGACCGGTCCGGAACTGACCTTCAGCCACATCGACCTGGACCAGTCCGAGAACGGTGTGTTCAAGGATCTGGCCGTACGCCAGGCCTTCGCCAAGTGCGTACCGCGTGAGGACATTGTCGAGAAGTTCGCGAAGCCGGTCGACGAAAACGCCACCGTGGACAACCTGCGCGAGTACCAGCCGGGCCAGGAAGATTACGAAGACGTCCTGGAAGGCGCGCCGTCGGCCAGCGACTACGACGAAGTGGACCTTGAGGGCGCCAAGAAGCTGCTCGCCGACGCCGGCAAGACCACCCCGGTCTCCGTGCGCCTGATGTTCTCCTCTACCAGCCAGCTGCGTGCGGACATCGTCACCTTGATCAAGAACTCCTGTGACCAGGCCGGCTTCGACATCGTTCCGACCCCGGACCCGAAGTGGAGCGCCAAGCTCGACGAGCCCGGAGCATGGGATGCCATCCTGTTCGGTTGGGCCGGATCCGGCCTGGCCGCCAGCGCGCAGTCCATCTACGTCTCCGACGGTGAGCAGAACTACGGCAAGTTCACCAACACGGAACTGGACAAGCTCTGGGACCAGATCGCCAGCTCCACTGACGCAGAAGAAGTCAAGGAACTGAAGACCAAGGCCGAGGAAATCCTGGCCGCAGAGGTCTACAACGTGGTCCTTTACGCGAACTCCGGAGTTGTTGCGCACAGCTCCAAGATGGAGAACGTGGAATTGAACCCGAGCCAGAACGGCATCACTTGGAATGCCTACAAGTGGACCAAGCAGGCCTAGCCATACCACGCTAGCCGCAGCATAAGCGGGGATGGGCAGACCTCAGTGTCTGTCCATCCCCCTGCTTATGCCCGCAGTGTTCTTTAGCCCCACCCTCCAAGGAGCCCTCGGTGTTTTACTTCATTCTTAAAAGAGCGGTTTCCTCGTTCTTCATCCTCCTCGCCGCGACAGCCCTCATGTTTGTCCTGGCCATCAATTCCGGCGATCCTTACCACGACCTCGCAGAGCTGCGCGGTCCGGACAAAGAGTCCCGCATCGCAGCCCGCACCGAAGCCATGCACCTCGACCAGCCGGTCCATATCCGGTACATACTCTGGCTGCAGGAAATCGGCCGCTGCATCGTTCCGGGCGGGGCACAGTGCACCCTCGGCCTGGACCGCGTAGGCAACCCGGTTGTGGAGCAACTGCAGTCCGCGGTCGGCTCGACCTTCCGGCTGGTGATCGTAGCAACGGTGCTGGCGATCATCCTCGGTGTCCTGGTCGGCGTCGTCACGGCCCTTCGCCAGTACAGCGTGTTCGACTACTCGATCACCTTCGTAGCCTTCCTGCTCTTCTCCATGCCGCTGTTCTGGCTGTCCACGCTGCTCAAGCAGTACCTGGCCATTGGACTGAACACGTGGCTCGCGAATCCGGCCATGTCCTATCTGGGCATAGCGGTGCTGGGACTCGTGGCCGGTTTGATCTGGATGATCGTCATCGGCGGCGACACCCGCCGTCGGGTACGGGTCTTCGGCATAGCCGCAGTGGCAACCTCTCTGACTTTCCTGCTCCTGCTGATCACCGGATGGTTCAAGACTCCGGGTTTCGGTCCCTTCGGTGTCCTGGTCAGTGCCTTCGCCATCGCGGTGGGCGCCACGGCCCTGTTCGCCGGGTTCCGGCGCCGCCGCGTGGTCTACGCGACCCTTGCAACGGCAGCCGCAGGATTCGTCGGTTACTTGGTCACCATGCCCCTCATGGAAGATCCCAACTGGCTCACCATCGCAGCGCTGGCGGTCGTGACTGTGGCCGTGTCTGCGGCCATCGGCCACTTTGTCGGCGGACCCTACGCCAAACAGGCGCGCCAGCTGACCGCCGTCGTCGGGCTGCTGATCGGTTTCATCGTCTTTTTGGACGCCCTCCTGCACGCCTACCCGTCGCTCTCACGCAAGAACGGCGGCCGGCCGATCCCCACCACCGGTTCCTCCACTCCCAACCTGGAGGGCACGTTCTGGGAGGTGAACCTGGATTACGCGCTGTATCTGATTCTGCCGACCATAGCCATCATGCTCATCTCCTTCGCCATGTACACCCGCTACACCCGGGCCAGCCAGCTGGACGTCATGACCCAGGACTACATCCGCACCGCCCGGGCGAAGGGCCTGAGCGAGCGGACCGTGGTTGTGAAGCACGCCTTCCGCAACGCGATGATCCCCATCACCACCCTGATGGCCTTCGACTTCGCCGGTGTCCTCGGCGGCGCCGTGGTCACGGAGTCGGTATTCGGCTGGAACGGCATGGGCAAGATGTTCACCGACGGGCTCACCAACGTGGACCCGAACGTCATCATGGCGTTTTTCCTCGTCACGGGCGTGGCCGCGGTGACCTTCAACATGCTGGCTGATATCGCGTACGCCTTCCTCGACCCGCGCATCAGCCTGAACTGATTGGCAGACCAATGACAGATAACAAGATTTCCCCTGACGGGTCGAAGGAGTCCAGCCCGGAGCTGGCAGCCATGACGCTGGCCAGCCAGCGGACCGTCACGGCAGACTCCCCCGCTACGCAGGGCGTCGTCGCCGAACCGAAAATCACTGAAGCCAAGAGCCAGTCCAAGCTGGTCCGCGAACGCTTCTTCCGGCACAAGGGTGCCATGGGCGGCATGATCGGCCTGCTCTTCATCGTGGTGCTGGCCTTCACCTCCATCGGCCTGAGTGTTGGTCCCGTGCAGATTCCGGGCTGGTGGAAGCACACCTTCTCCGAAGTGATGGAAACATCCAACGGCGGCAGGCCCACCCTGTCCTGGACCGGGCTGGGTGAACACCCCTTCGGCCAGGATGCCCTGGGCCGGGACTACTTCGCCATGACCATGCGCGGGGCCCAGATCTCCCTGACCATCGCCTTCATTGTCGGTATCGTCGGCACCGTCATCGGCACCGTGGTGGGTGCCCTGGCCGGCTACTACCGCGGCAAGGTCGAAGCCGTCCTGATGCGCTTCACCGACGTCATCATCACCATCCCGCTGCTGGTGGTTGCCGCAGTCCTGTCCACCATCGTGGCCAAGGCCGGCATCGTGGTCTTCGCTGTCTTCCTGGGCATGCTCACCTGGACCGGCCTGGCCCGCATTGTGCGCGGCGAGTTCCTGTCCCTGCGGGAAAAGGAGTTCGTGGAAGCGGCCAAGTCGGTGGGCGCCACCTCGAGCAGGATCATCTTCAAGCACATCCTGCCCAACACCGTGGGCGTCATCATCGTTTCCGCCACGCTGGCCATCTCCGGAGCCATCCTGCTGGAAACCGCCCTGGGCTTCCTGGGCCTGGGCGTGCAGGAACCGGACACCTCACTGGGCAAGCTGATCAACGAGAACCGGTCCGCGATGACCGTCCGCCCCTGGGTCTTCCTGTGGCCGGGCATCTTCATTGTGGCCATCGCCCTTGCCGTGAACTTCATCGGTGACGGACTCCGGGATGCGTTTGATCCCCGACAGACAAGGAACAAGCAATGACCTCCACACCGGTATACAGCGACACCCCGGCGGCGGGAACAGCATCCGCCATCCTTGAGGTCAGCGGACTCGGCGTCGACTTCAACGTGGACAACGAGTGGGTCATGGCCGCCGAAGACGTGAACTACAACGTGTACCCGGGCGAAATCCTGGCCATCGTGGGCGAGTCCGGATCGGGTAAGAGCATGTCCTCCATGGCGTTGCTCGGCCTGCTCCCGGGCAACGGGCGCTCCACCGGCAGTGCCAAGCTGCAGGGCAAGGAACTGATCGGTGCGCCGCAGTCGGCGCTGCGGAAGATCCGCGGCAATGACATCGCCATGATCTTCCAGGAACCCATGACCGCACTGAACCCGGTGCTGACCGTCGGTGAGCAGATCAAGGAAATCATCGAGCAGCACACCGACGCCTCGCCGGCACAGGCGCGCGAGCGAGCCATTGAGCTGCTGCGCATGGTGGAAATCCCGGATCCGGAAACCCGCTACGGGAACTACCCGCACCAGTTCTCCGGCGGACAGCGCCAGCGCGCAATGATTGCCATCGCCATCGCCAATGATCCGATCCTCCTCATTGCCGACGAGCCCACCACCGCATTGGACGTCACCGTCCAGGCAGAGGTTCTGGAACTGCTGCGCAAGCTCAACAAACGCCTGAACAGTGCCATCCTGTTGATCACCCACGACATGGGCGTGGTGGCCGACCTGGCGGACAACGTGGTGGTGATGCAGAACGGCCGGATCGTGGAAGCGGCCTCTGTCGCGGACCTCTTCGGTGCCCCGCAGCAGGACTACACCAGGTCCCTGCTCGACGCCGTGCCGCACCTGGGCTCAAAGGTCGGCGGCGTGCTCGCCGCGGTGGAGGTGGAGGACGACGGTTCCCTGCAAATCACCGAGGCACCCCGCCAGGTGATGGTTGAATCCAACGAGGTGACCGACCCGACATCGTCGCAGACCCCGGCGCTGCAGTTGGAGAACGTCGCCATCGAATACCCGGGCCGGTTCCGCCAGCCGGCGTTCCGTGCCGTGTCCGATGTATCGTTCACCATCATGCCCGGCGAGGTCATGGGCCTGGTAGGCGAGTCCGGATCCGGCAAGTCCACCATTGGACGCGCCGTGACCGGGCTGCTGCCCGTGGCCGAAGGCAGCGTGCGGATCAACGGGACCGATATTGCCGGGCTTTCGCCCAAGAAGATGCGTCCGCTGCGGCGGAAGTTCGCCATCGTTTTCCAGGACCCGGCGGCGTCGCTGAACCCGCGCATGTCCATCGGCGAAAGCATCGGCGAGCCGCTGTTCCTGCACGAGAAGCTGTCCAAGGCAGACCTGGACAAGCGCGTGGAGAACCTGCTGGATGACGTGCAGCTGCCCAAGAGCTTCCGCAACCGCTACCCGCATGAGCTTTCCGGCGGCCAGCGCCAGCGCGTGGGTATTGCCCGGGCGCTGTCGCTGCGGCCGTCGCTGCTGGTGGCGGATGAACCGACGTCGGCCCTGGATGTCTCCGTCCAGGCCCGGGTGCTGGCGCTGCTGCAGGACCTGCAGCGCGAGTACGGCTTTGCGTGCCTGTTTGTCAGCCACGACCTGGCCGTGGTGGAAATCCTGGCCAGCCACATTGCCGTGCTGAACAAGGGCCGGATGGTGGAACAGGGCTCCACTGAGCAGGTGCTGAAGTACCCGCAGGATCCCTACACCCGGCGGCTGCTGGCAGCTGCCCCGGTCCCGGATCCGGCAGAACAGGCCTACCGGCGGGAGCAGCGCAACGCCCTGCTCTCCGCCGGCGGCACCGAGTAGGAACAGCACCAGGCGGCAGCTCCCGGACAGGAGCTGCCCCGGGTACGGCCCGGAACGGCGGCGGCGTCAGTGGCGGAAGACGATCTTCCCCACGACGTCGCCGTCCTGCATTTTCCGGAAGCCCTTTTCCGCTTCCTCCAGCGGCAGCACGGAGTCGATCTCCGGGCGCACTCCGGTGGCCAGCAGGAACGCCACCAGGCGCTGCAGCTCGGCACGGGTCCCCATAGTGGATCCGAGGACCTTCAGCTGCAGGAAAAACACGCGGTTCAGGTCCGCCGGCGGGTTGGGTCCGCTGGTGGCCCCGCAGGTCACCAGGGCACCGCCGGGCTTCAACGACTTCAGCGAATGGGCCCAGGTGGCCTCGCCCACCGAATCGAAAACCGTGTCCACCCGCTCCGGCAGCCGGGCACCGGCGTCGAACACCTGTTCCGCGCCCAACCGCAGGGCGTGCTCCCGCTTGGCTTCGCTCCGGCTGACGGCCCATACCCGGTACCCCGCAGCGGAAGCCATGCTGATCAGGGCCGTCGCCACTCCCCCGCCGGCGCCCTGGACCAGGACAGTGGATCCCGGCGCCGCAGGGTTGACCGCGAAGAGCATCCGGTATGCCGTCAGCCAGGCGGTGGGTAGGCAGGCCGCCTCCTCGAAGCTCAGCCCGGCCGGCTTCGGCACCAGGTTGCGTTCGGGAACCCACACTTCATCGGCCATGGCGCCGGGGTGTTTCTCCGAAAGCAGGCTCCGCCGCGGATCCAGGGTTTCATCCCCTTCCCAGCCCGGGGAGGACACAACGGCGTGGACAATAACCTCGTTGCCGTCGTCGTCGATGCCGGCGGCGTCACAGCCCAGGACCATGGGCAGGCGCTCGTCCGGCAGGCCCACCCCCTGCAGGGACCAGAGGTCGTGGTGGTTCAGCGCAGAGGCCTTGACCCGTACGCGCCGGAAACCTTCCGGCGGCTGAGGCGTCTCGAGCTCCCCCACCCGCAGGCCGCTGATCGGATCGCCGGCGGATTGGGTTTGTGCGTATACGGCTCGCATCTGGAAACTCCCTTGTTCGTTTTGCGGCTCTTCGTGACCCCAATCCTAGGGGTGGTGCCGGGCACAGGACCGTTTAGGCGTGCACGCGGGGCATGTGGGACACTGGAGGGCAGAACTTTTCGGAATCAAAGGAGGCAGCTATGAGCAAGCGTGCACGCAAGCGTCGTGACCGTAAGCGCGGCGGCGCTAACCACGGTAAGCGTCCCAACACCTAAGCAAGAATGGTGAGCCGCGTGGCCATTTTTGGCCAGGCACAGAAAACCCCCGGTACCAGCAGGTACCGGGGGTTTTTCATGCCTGCGGCGGTCTTAGTGGTCCGCTGTCTGGATCTGGCTGATGCGGCTGAGGATGCTTGCCTTCAGCGTCTCGGGAGCCGCTTCGGTGCATGAACGCTTCACCACGGAGCGGATGACGCATTCCAGGTCGTGTTCCTGCGCGCACTCGGGACAGCCGTCAAGGTGTTCCTTGATTTCCACGAGGTCCTTGTGGGACAGCGCGCCGTCCAGGTACTCGTACAGCCGTTCGATGCGGGCGTCTTCGCAATCGCCCAGGCTCTGGCAATCGCTCATAGCTCATTCCCCTGTTTCTTGGTTGATGCGCCGGTTTCGGCTGCGGGCACTTTGCCCTTGATGCCGCGGTCGCGGGCATACTCCGCCAGGAGTTCGCGAAGCATCTTGCGCCCGCGGTGCAGGCGGGACATCACGGTGCCGATCGGCGTGTTCATGATTTCTGAGATTTCCTTGTACGCGAAACCCTCCACATCGGAGAAGTACACGGCAAGCCGGAACTCCTCCGGAATGGACTGCAGGGCATCCTTGACGTCGGAGTCGGGCAGATGGTCCAGCGCCACGGCTTCTGCGGAGCGCAACCCCGTGGAGCTGTGCTCGGCTGCGCGGGCCAGCTGCCAGTCCTCAACGCCCTCGGAATTGGCCTGCAGGGGTTCCCGCTGCCGCTTCCGGTAGAGATTGATGTAGGTGTTGGTCAGGATGCGGTACAGCCAGGCCTTGAGGTTGGTTCCCGGCCGGTACTGGTGAAAGGCGGAGAACGCCTTTGTGTAGGCCTCCTGCACCAGGTCTTCCGCGTCAGAGGGGTTCCGTGCCATCCGCATGGCTGCTGAATAGAGCTGGTCCACGTACTGCATGGCATCCTGCTCAAAGCGCAGCTTGCGTGCCTCGTCCGATTCGGTGGCAACGTCAAGTTCGAAGTTTTCCACGTGGGGGCTGCCTTCCGGCGCATCAGTTCTCATCACCTCCCAGTCTACGGTGCGGGCGGGCACCCGTACGCGTAGCTTCGGCTCCGGCGCAGTCTGCACTGCGGTCAGCGTGGCAGCTGGCACTATGGCGTCTCCTCAACAGTTGAAAGCACATCCTGATACTGGTCCCAACGACGGCGCCGGTCCCCCTATTCCCGCCGGAGGCCCGGATTGTGCCAAAGCCGCACGGAGCCGGACTAAGGTGGAGGCAGCACCAAATGTTGTTTTTCGCGTAACTTGTGGATTCGCCAGGAGGCACTTATGTCGTTAGTCCGTTTGATTGCACGCCCGCTGCTCGCCACCGGTTTTGTTGCCGTGGGCGTGGAGCGCCTTCGCAATGTTGACCAGACCGCCGAACAGCTCACCCCCACCCTTAACCTCATCGGCAAAACCGTACCGGCTGCTGCGGGGGCCGCTTCCAACCCCGTGCTGGTGGCCCGGGTTGCCGGGTACACCCAGGTAGCTGCTGCCTCCCTGCTGGGCATGGGCAAGTTCGCCCGCCTGGCGTCCCTGCTGCTCGCCGGCACCACCGCTCTGAACTCGGTGGTGGAGTACCGCAACGCAGAGGCTTCCACCGCTGCCGAGCGCAAGGAGCGGCGCAACCAGCTGCTCAAGAACCTCTCCCTGATCGGCGGCGTCCTGCTCTCCGCTGTGGACACGAACGGCCGTCCGGGACTGGCCTGGCGTGCCAACCACCTGGCCGCCGACACGGGCCGCAAGGGCCGTGCCGCTGCGAAGGCGGTCAAGAAGACCACCGGCAAGCAGCTCAAGGCCGTGTCCAACGCTGCGTCGGACATCGTGGGTTCCTAGCACCAATGACTGCTCCGAACGCCGGGTTGCCGGCACCCTGGCCCGCGCCCTTCGCTGCCTCGCCCGTGGAGGCAACCGTCTCCGTTCCGGGGTCGAAGTCGCTGACCAACCGCTACCTGGTCCTTGCCGCCCTCGCGGACGGCAGGTCCAGGCTGCGGGCGCCCCTGCATTCCCGGGATTCGGAGCTGATGGTTTCCGCCCTCAGGGCGCTTGGCGCCGTTGTCACTGAAGTCGAGGGCAGCGGCGCGTTCGGACCCGATCTGCTGGTTGATCCCCTGCCCGCTGTCCTCCCCGCCGCGGCCGGTCCGCGGCGGGTGGACTGCGGGCTGGCCGGCACCGTGATGCGTTTTGTCCCGCCGCTGGCTGCCCTCGTGCCCGGCAGCACCGTATTCGACGGCGATCCGCACGCGCGGGTACGCCCCATGTCCGCTGTCATCGATGCGTTGCGCGGACTTGGGCTGCAGGTGGACGACGGCGGCCGCGGGACCCTGCCTTTTACGCTCACCGGGTCCGGGGCCCCCTCCGGCGGCCGGCTGGTGATCGACGCAAGCGCATCCTCACAGTTCGTATCCGCCCTGCTGCTGGCCGCCCCCCGCTTCGAGAACGGCCTGCACCTGGTCCACCGCGGTCCGGCCCTGCCCAGCCCGGACCACGTCGCCATGACCGTGCATGTGCTGCGCAGCGTGGGCGTACAGGTGGACGATTCCGTTCCCAATGAGTGGCAGGTAGCGCCGGGCCCCATCGCCGCGTTCGACACAGCCATTGAACCGGACCTTTCCAACGCCGGCCCATTCCTCGGCGCTGCCCTCGTCACCGGCGGCACCGTCCGCATTACCGGTTGGCCCGCCGAAACCACCCAGGTGGGCGACAAATGGCGCAGCATCCTGCCCGCACTCGGCGCTGAGGTCCACCTCGCGGACGGCACCCTGACCGTCACCGGCAGCGGCCGGATCTCCGGCGCGGAGCTGGCCGGCACCAGCGAACTTGCCCCCACTGTCGCGGCGCTGTGTGCGCTTGCCGACTCTCCGTCCGTCCTTACCGGGATCGCGCACCTGCGCGGCCATGAAACCGACCGGCTGGCCGCCCTGGTCACGGAAATCAACCGGCTCGGCGGCGACGCCGAAGAAACACCAGACGGGCTGCTGATCCGCCCGGCCGCGCTGCACGGCGGCACCTGGAACACGTATGCGGACCACCGCATGGCCACGGCCGGGGCACTGATCGGCCTGGCCGTCCGCGGCGTCGAGGTGCAGGACATCGGCACCACCGCCAAAACCCTCCCCCAATTTCCCGAGCTGTGGCAGCAGCTGACCCAAACGGCGGTGGCATAACCATGGCGCGAAGCACCAGCGGCTGGGACGAATCCGACGTACGCGTCCGGCCCAACAAAAAGGGTTCACGCCCGCGCACCAAGGACCGTCCCGCCCATGACGACGCCGTCATCGGCCGGATCATCACCGTGGACCGCGGACGGTACACCGCCGTCGTGGACGAAGACACAGCAGATGAACGAACGGTCATTGCCGCCCGCGCCCGCGAACTGAGGCGCACTCCCGTGGTCGCCGGAGACCGGGTGGCACTGGTGGGCGATGTGTCCGGTGCCCCGGATACCCTGGCGCGGCTGGTCCGGGTGGAGGAACGCGCCACCGTCCTGCGGCGCAGCGCCGACGACACCGACCCGGTGGAACGCGTAGTGGTGGCCAATGCCGACCAGCTGGTGATCGTGGTGGCGGCCGCGAACCCGGAACCGCGCACCGGGTTCATTGACCGTGCCCTGGTGGCGGCGTACGACGCCGGCATCTCCCCGGTCCTGTGCATCACCAAGGCCGATATCAAGGACCCGGCGGAACTGCTGGCCAACTACGAGCACCTGGACCTGGAAGTCATCATCAGCCGCACCGCCGCCGCTGATGCCTCCGGCATCGACGCGCGTTCCGACGACGGCCTCTCCGCCAGGCTCCAGGGCACGGCCGTCGAAGCGCTGCACGGGGTCCTGGAAGGCAACGTGAGTGTGCTGGTGGGTCCCTCCGGTGTCGGCAAGTCCACACTGGTCAACGCCCTGACCGGCTCAGCACGGGCCACCGGCGGCGTCAACGCGGTGACCGGCCGCGGGCGGCACACCTCGTCATCAGCGCTGGCGCTGCGGCTGAGCAACTCCCCCGCGGGCAGCTGGATCATCGACACCCCCGGAATCCGCTCCTTCGGCCTAGCGCACGTTGACCCGGACCGGATCCTGCAGGCCTTCCCCGACCTCGAGCCGGGAACCGCCGCTTGTGAACGCGGCTGCCGGCACGATTCGGCCGCCGTCGGCTGCGGACTGGATCCGTACGTTGAGCAGGGCCAGGCCGGTCCGGCCGGACCGGCCCGCCTGGCGTCGCTGCGCCGGCTGCTGGGTACCGGAACGCGTACCGAAAACAAGTCCTCCGCCAAGGAGCTGGGTGAGCAGTAGCCCGGCCGGTTGCCGGGACACCGCCTGCTTTACGGGCGTAATGCCGGGCAGCGGCCGCCGAATAAGGATAAGTTGAACAGTATGCCGTTCGTTCAAAACTACAACGATGACCTGCGCCTGGCCCATGTGATGGCCGATTCCGTGGATGACCAGACCATGTCGCGCTTCCGGGCCCTGGACTTGAAAATCGAGACCAAGCCCGACTTCACGCCGGTCACCGACGCCGACAAGGCTGCAGAAGATGCCATCCGCGGTCAGCTTTCGCGTGCCCGCCCGCGGGACGCGGTGCTGGGCGAGGAGTTCGGCTCCAGCGGCTCCGGTCCGCGCCGGTGGATCATCGACCCGATCGACGGCACTAAGAACTTCATCCGCGGCGTCCCCGTATGGGCCACCCTCATTTCCCTGGTGGACGACGGCGTGCCCGTCCTCGGCGTCGTCAGCGCTCCTGCGCTGGGCAAGCGCTGGTGGGCCGCCACCGGCACGGGTGCCTACATGGGCCGTTCGCTGGCCTCTGCCACCCGCTTGCAGGTCTCCAACGTTTCCCGGCTCTCCGACGCCTCACTGTCGTACTCCAGCCTGGGCGGCTGGAAGGACCGCGGAAACCTGGAAGAATTCCTAGACCTGACTGAATCCGTCTGGCGCACCCGTGCATACGGCGACTTCTGGTCCTACTGCATGGTCGCCGAAGGCGCCGTGGACATCGCCTGCGAGCCGGAACTGAACCTCTACGACATGGCGGCACTGGTACCTATCGTCACCGAGGCGGGCGGCCGGTTCTCCTCGCTGGAGGGCGAGGACGGCCCGTTCGGCGGCAATGCGCTGGCCACCAACGGGACGCTGCACAGCGAAGTGCTGCAGCGACTGAACCCCGACTTGGACGATCTGCTCTAACAGTGGGTACTTCCGGGCCCCGGCTGGAAGCGCTCCGGCGCCGCCAGCTGGCTGACAGCTATCAGGCCGGCGGGGAGCACTATGACCGCATCCGGCCCGGATACCCCGCCGAGGCCGTGGACTGGCTGGTTTCCCGCCCCGGCTTCCCGCCGGTCCGGGACGTGGCGGACGTCGGCGCGGGCACCGGGAAATACACCCGCGTCCTGCAGGCTGCCGGCCTGTCCGTGCACGCCGTGGACCCGTCCGCGGACATGCTGGCACAGCTCTCCCGCTCACTCCCGCAGGTTCCGGTCAGCGTCGGCACCGCGGAAGACACGGGCCTGCCCGACCGGTCTGCGGATGCGGTCACGGTCGCCCAGGCCTGGCACTGGTGCGATCCGGGAGCGGCCAGCCGCGAGTTCTCCCGGGTGCTGCGCCCGCACGGGATCCTGGGCTTGGTCTGGAACCAGTTGGACGTCAGTGTGCCGTGGGTGCACCGCTATTCGCGCATCATCCACGCCGGAGATGTACTGCGCCCGGGATTCCGCCCGGAGCTGGGCCCGGAATTCATCCTGGAATCCTCCTCGACCGTTCCGTGGGCGCAGCAGATGACGCCCGAAGACCTGTTTGAGCTGGCCAAGTCCCGCGCCTTCTACCTCTCCGCAGATACCGCTGCACGCGAAAAGCTGCACTCCAACCTCACCTGGTACCTGTACGAACACCTCGGCCACCATCCCGGGGAAGTCCTGGACCTGCCCTATCTCACTCTCACCTGGCGGGCGGTCCGGGCAGCCTGAACAGTCCGGCGTCCGGCGGCGCCGGGCCGCCCGCTTCGTCCCGGCCAACGGCCTCCTGCGTGAACCGTGTGCTTCCGTACGCCGCCGTCCCTAGAATTGGGAAACCCCGGCGAATTGGCAAACACCGGCGCATCCGAAAACCCCGGCGTATCAGGGAGATGAGCACATGGCCCTAACCTTCGGGATCGAGGAAGAATTCCTCCTCACCGATCCCCGCACGGGACTGCCCACCCAGGTCCCGGGACTGGCCCTGGCGCTGGCCTCCGGCGCTGCGGACAACTTCACCAGCTCCGCCGAGCTCCTGGACGCACAGGTGGAGAGCTCCACCCGGGTCTGCACGGACCGGCACGAGGCAATGGAGGCACTGCTTGGCTTCCGTACGGGGCTGGCGGCGGCGGCCGCTGCCGCAGGAGCCGCGGTTGCCGCCACCGGTACAGCTCCCCTGATGCCCTCAACTGCCGCCGTCTTTAATGACTCCGAACGGTACCAGAGCATGGGAATCCTGGCCGGGGCGGTAGCCAATGAGCAATACGTGAACGGCACCCATGTCCACGTCGGCATCGACTCGCGCGAGAGCGGGGTGCGGGTCCTGAACGGGCTGCGTCCGTGGCTGGCCCTGCTGGGCGCCCTGAGTGCCAATTCGCCGTACTGGCGCGGCGGGGACACCAGCTTCGCCAGCTGGCGGATGGTCCACTACCGCCGCTGGTCCGTACAGGGCTGCCCGCCGCTCTTCAAGGACGCCGAAGACTACGCCCGGCGCCTCGCCGGGCTCCTGGCCACCGACGTCGTACCCGACGCCGGCCACGTGGGCTGGGCAGCCCGGCTCTCGGAGCACTTTCCCACCGTGGAGGTCCGGATTGCCGACGCACAGCTGCAGGCACGGGACTCCGTGCTGCTGGCAGTGCTGGTCCGGGCGCTGGTGGCAACCCTTGCCTCAGCCGGAAATGAGGGGGACGCTGCCGCTGTTCCCGATCCGGAGCTGCTCGACGTGGGCCTGTGGCAGGCTGCACGGTTCGGCCTGGGCGGAAACCTGTTGGCCCATCACGGCGGCAGCATCCCGGCCGCCGACCATCTGGCCGCGCTGCTGGACTACGTGTCACCGGCCTTGGACGCGAACGGAGACCGGGACTTCGCACTGGCAGGAATTGCCAGGCTCCTTGCCGCCGGCACCGGCGCGGAGCGGCAGCGGGCCGCCGTGCACTCAGGCGGTTTTACCGCCCTTGCGGACCTCTACGCCGAAACGCTGACGGCCGAGTAGGCACTCCTCAGCCGCCCGGGTACGTTGAAATATCCAGCACCCGCGCCTCCCATGGGCGCAGCAGGTGGTGATCACCGACGTCGCCGTAATTACCCAGCACCAGTGTTCCGGTTTCGGCGTTGGACGGTATGCCGAGCTCATCGCCGGATACATTTCCCAGGACCAGCAGGGCCTGGTCCCCCCGCGTGCGCTTGTACGCGAACAGTGTCGGGTGTTCGGGGTCCAGCATGCGGAAATCACCCAGCGACACCAGTGCCGATTCATGTCGGAGCTGAATCAGCCGCTGGTAATACCGGAAAACCGACTTCTCCGCCGCCCGGTCCGCTTCCACGCTGACCGCGGGATAGCTGGCGCCCAGCGGAATCCACGGCGTGGTTGCGCCGAACCCCGCATTCGGTCCGCCGGTCCACTGCATGGGGGTCCGAGCGTTGTCCCGGCTCATCCGCCGCAGGGCTTCCAGCGCCGCCTGCCGGTCCATGCCCTGCTCCAGCGCCTCGGCATAGTAGTTCAGCGATTCCACGTCCCGGTACTGATCGATCGAGGTGAACCCGGCACTGGTCATGCCGATCTCTTCGCCCTGGAAGACGTAGGGCGTACCCCGCTGCAAATGCAGCAGGGTGGCCCACATGGTGGCCGATTCATACCGGTACCGGGCTTCGTCGCCGAAGCGGGAGACGACGCGCGGCTGGTCGTGGTTGCTCAGGTAGAGGCTGTTCCACCCCGTTTCCGCCAGGCCTCGCTGCCACCGGTTCCAACTGGTTTTCAGGTCCGCCAGGGACAGGGGGCGGTAGTCGAACTTCCCGCCCGGGCCCTGGTCCAGGCTCACGTGTTCGAACTGGAAAACCATGTCCAGTTCGTGCCGCCGGCGGTCCGTGTACAGCCGGGCCTGGTCCACCGTGGCCCCGGGGGTCTCCCCCACGGTCAGGTACTCCCCGTCACGCTCGCTAAAGACCCGCCGGTGCATCTCCTGCAGGTACTCGTGGATGCGCGGCCCGTTGACGTAGTAGGGGCTGCCGTCGCCCCACACCCCGGAGGGTTCCGTCACTACCCCGTCCGGCAGCGCGGGGTCCTTGGAAATGAAGTTGATGACGTCCATGCGGAAGCCGTCCACCCCTTTGTCCAGCCACCAGTTCATCATTTCGTAGACCTTCTCCCGTACCCGGGAATGTTCCCAGTTCAGGTCCGGCTGCTGGGGCGCGAACAAGTGCAGGTAGTACTGGCGGGTGAGCTGGTCGTAGGTCCAGGCGGACCCGCCGAAGAGGGACCGCCAGTTGTTCGGTTCTGCGCCGGGCTCCCCGGGCTCGAAGCCCGGCCGCGCATCCCGCCACCAGTACCGGTCCCGTTTCCGGGAGCTGCGGGAAGACCGGGAGTCCACGAATCCGGGATACTCGCTGGAGGTGTGGTTGACCACGAGATCCATGACCAGTTTTATCCCCCGGTCGTGCAGCCCGCCGAGCAGTTCCTCAAACTGTTCATTGGTGCCGAAGAGCTCGTCGATCCGGCGGTAATCGCTGATGTCGTACCCGTTGTCGTACTGCGGGGACTGGTGGACCGGCGACAGCCAGACCACGTCGATACCAAGGTCTACGAGGTGGTCAAGGTGCTCGATGATGCCGCCGATGTCACCGACCCCATCCCCGGTGGAGTCGGCAAAGCTGCGTGGATAGATCTGGTAGACGACGGCGTTTGCCCACCAGGCAGGACGGTTGGGATTCTCCATGGACGTCCGTCCTTTCACAGTGTCCCAGCATTTTACGTCCCGGTATCCGGCCAGCACAGGGCTGCCGGACGTTACGGGGCCGGCTGGGCGGGGGACGGCCTTTTCGCTTGAACGGGCACCGGCACGACACTAACGTTGGCCCTGCAGAGGGGTCCCGCGCGGGCGCTTCCTCACAACTCAAACGTTTGGAGTAACTGCCATGGCAACACTTACCGTTTGGAAATTCTCCGATTCCGGGGCCGCGGAACGCGCCACGGACACCCTTGCAAGCCTGCAGTCCCAGGGGCTGATCAACGTGCAGGATGAAGCAATCGTCACGTGGCCCCGGGACAAAAAGAAGCCGAAGACCATCCAGGAACACAACTTGGTCGGAGCCGGCGCCCTGGGTGGAGGGTTCTGGGGACTGCTGTTCGGCCTGATTTTCTTTGTGCCGCTGATCGGCGCCGCGGTGGGCGCGGCCGTGGGCGCACTGTCCGCGTCCATGGTGGACGTGGGCATCAGTGATGACTTTATTGCCCGGATCCGCCAGGAAGTTACTCCCGGAACGTCGGCGCTGTTCGTTCTTTCCTCCGATGCCGTTGAAGACCGCGTAGCGGACGCCTTCAAGGGCTATGAGGGCATGAAGCTGATCTACACGAATCTCTCGAAGGACGAGGAAGAAAACCTCCGGGCGGCATTCTCCGAGGCAACCCCCGCATAGCGGGCAAGGCAGCGCGCGCCTACCGCGCGGCCGGAACGGGACGGCAGCCACGGCTGCCGTCCCGTTCCCCTGTCATGAGTTTCCGGGTTCCTCGTTAAACCTCTTGAGGGCCGCCAGGAAATCCTGCAGTTCCGCCTGGCTCCAGCCCCGGAGCCGGGACTTCACTGCGCTGCGTTGGACGGAGAGGGACGTCTCCAGGCGCCGGAGCCCTTCATCAGTCACGTACAGCATCCGGCCGCGGCGCCCCTGCCCCTGTTCTTCCTCCCCGGCAGTGACGAGCGACAGGTCCGCCAGCGCGTGGAGCTGCCGGGAGACCGTGGAACGGTTCAGGGAAAACGCGGACGCGATGTCAGTGGCCCGGCAGCCGGGGTGGGCACCAATGAAGGACAGCAGCGAATGTTCCACCTGGGTTAGGGGCGCATTGATCCGCCGTGAGCGGGCCAGCGCCCGGCGGTAGATCGCTTCGATCTCGTCGTAGACGCTGTCGACTGGATCATCTTGGGTTTCCTGCTTTTTCACCACGTATCCAACCTACCCTCCCGGCACCTGATCCTCCCGGCGGGCGCTGGCTGTTGCATTATGCAACAATGGTGTGTTCACCAAAGTTGCATAACGCAACACTGCGGCGGTGCTCCGCTGCGCTTCTTCTGCTTCGAGAGGTTCCATGTCCGACCCCCATTCCGGCCCCGATCTATCCGACGGCTCCCCCCGCTCCACCGAACTCGTGCTGGCAGAAACGGTACCGGCAACAGGCCCCGGCGCCGCTGCATCACCCGCACCCGATGCACACGTCGCACCACCCGCGGCCCGCCATACGGAGCGCCGGGCCCAGTATGGACGCCGCGGGTCGGTCCCCGACGCCGGTTTCTGGCGCTCACTGGGAGCCCACATCCTGATCCCGTTCTTCCTTGCGGCGGGAATGGGGCTGGCCTACCTCGGCGCCTTCCACGAACCGGAGCCCCGCCATCTCGCAGTCGCCGTGGTGGGAACCGGCGCGCAGGCAGAGGTCTTCGCCCAGCGGTTGAACGACTCGGCACCCGACAAGCTGGACGTACGCACGGTTCCCGATGCCGGGGAAGCGCGGCGCCTGATTACCGACCGCGATATCTCCGTGGCCTACGAAACCGGATCGGACGACGCCACTCTGTACGTCTCCACGGCCGGTTCCGCCACCACGGCAGAAGTAGCCAAGAAGATCTTCCTTCCCCTTGCCTACGAGTCGGAAAAACCGCTTCAGGTGGTGGATGTCGTACCCACCAACGAACACGATCCCACCTCGCAGGGACTGTTCTTCCTGCTCGTGGCCATGAGCGTGGGCGGCTACTCCAGCGCCGTGGCGATCTCCGCCGTCGCAGGCCGCATCAGCGTCCTGTGGCGGGCTGCGGTTGCCCTGGCGTCCTCCGCAGTGATCGCCGCGATGGGCGTCATCATTGCCGGACCCGTTTACGGCGTCATCGAGCACAGCCACTGGGGGATCTGGCTGTTGACCTGGCTTTACGTGGCCACGATCACCCTTCTCGGCGTCGCAATGTACCCGATGCTGCGGAAGTGGACCACCCCCACGCTGACCCTGTTGTTCGTGATGCTCAACTTCACCAGTTCCGGGGGCATCTTCACCTTTGAGACGGTCCCCCCATTCTTCGCTGCCCTCGGGTCATTCTGGAACGGGGCGGCCTGGCTGCATGCGGCGCAGGGCCTCGTGTACTTCCCCGGGCAGGCCTTTGGCACCGACCTGCTGAAACTGGCCATCTGGCTCGCCGCCGGCGCCGGCCTGCTGGCGCTGACCCACCTGTGGAGCGTCCGCCGCACGCGGCTTGCCGATGAGCTTGCCCGCGCACGGGAGGACGAAGAGGGCCTGGCCGCGTAGCACCTCATTACAGCGAAGCGGGGCCGTTTCCGGGGACTGACAGCATCCCCGGGACGGCCCCGCACGTTTTTTCCGCGTATCGTTTAACCGATGACTACACGACGCCAGGCCGCACAGATCCTCGATATTCCACTGGAAATGGCGACGCGCCACGGCATTCCCGCACGTCTCAGCGACTCCGAACTGGCGCAGCTGCAGGCCAACCCGCCGGGATGGCTGGTGCAGTCCCGCGCCAACCGGACCGGAAAACGGCCGGTCTGGGTAACGCTGACGTGCACGGTCTGCGGGTACACGGAAACGGCACGGCCCAAGAAATGGTGGCCGGAATTTACGTTCCTGGCCTGCTTCGACCACAGCGTCCGGGAACTGCCGGAACTGGCCCCGGGCGCCGTACGCAGCGAATACGAGGGCGTGGGCTCCCGGTTCATCGGCGTCGTCGACTCGCCCGTGGAGCAGCCCCGGGGTGAAGGGGCCTAGCGGGAAGCGCTCAGGCCCGTTCTGGCCATCGCATCGGTGTACGCTGCCCGCATGTCATCCAGGGCCTCCTGCTGCCGCTCAGCCGTGGCGCCGAACGAGCGTCCGGAAAGCGAACGGGCCTTGTACACCTTGATGCTGCGGCGGTAGATCATGCGGTTTTCGGTTTTGAGGAACGTTGCCGCCAGCCGCTGGGCTTCGGTACCGTGCGCTACGATCACCGAGGCCCGCGGTACCAGGGCCAGGAAGCGCAGAAGCGGCCGCAACCCTTCCTGCACCTGTTCCTTGGCCAGCTTGCCGTTAGGCTCACCGGGTACGTGCCAGGGGTAGGTATTCCACGGCATCACGAACTCGGGACGCAGCCCGGCCTGCCAGTGGACGCCCAGCAGCCTGGCCATGGCCTCGTTATCGCCGGCCGTAATGAAACCGGACTCATGGGCGTCGCCGATGTTGGAGAAGAGGCTGACGATGCGGCACTCGCCGATATCGTGCATGGGGTCGATGTACGGGACCTGGCTGCCGGGCTTCATCTCGGCCAGCGAGTCGCAAAGCTGGTTCACGTCCGCAACATTGGGGTCGTACCGTCGGTTCCAAAGGTCATCATGCTGGGATTCAACTGCCGGGCTTTGCATAAGGTGGTGCGTCTCCTACAAGGTCTTCCGACCGGTTATATCGCCCGCCCCGGGTCCTGCCGGCGCGGGTAGTGCGTTAGTGCAAGTTTACCAATGCAGCCCCGCTTGCCCGGCGGGAAAAAGCCCGTCGGCAGGCTAAAACCCTCGGGTGTGAGAAATGACTCCCCAAGGCAGCGCGTAAACCCTTAAACACAGAGCGGGAAGCGTCCGGAGACGCTTCCCGCTCTGAGGCAACTCCCAGTGCAGCATTTCTGCCCATTGGGACCTTCAGTGGAGATGGGGGGAATCGAACCCCCGTCCGATGTCGCTTTGTCAGGGCTTCTCCGGGCGCAGTCTGCAGCGGATTTTCTCGGTCCCTGCCATCACGCAGACAAGTGGCTGATCCGGACCCAGCCGTCTAAAAGTCCCGAACACCCCAACGGCGAAGGTGTTCAGCAGTGGCCCTCTAAATGACGCCAGGCACCGGGGCGAGAGCATCCCCGGGCTGACGGACTATGCCTTACTGCTTAGGCAGCAAGAGCGAAGTCAGTGCGCTTTGATTCGGCACTTATTGGTTTACAGAGATCGTTAACGAGATAACCCTGTATCCTCGGCCCGCTTCCCCTGTCTCAACAAAACATCGTCGAAACCGGTCATCCCCTTATTGAGTTGCCAATCCGGCCGAAGCCGGAACACCTATTGTAGCGCATGCGGCACCGGCGGCGCTCAGAAGGTGATGCCGAAGACCACCACGGGCGCCCGCCAGACGATCAGCAGGACCCAGGAGAGCGCCACGAAAAACACGGACAGGATGCTCAGCGCCGTCATGCCTGCAGCCTTGCGGCGGAAGGCCCAGAGGAACAGCGCCACGTTGGCCAGGACCAGCGCCGGCGCCGCCCATACCAGAAGGTGCGCCAGATAGAGGTAATAGACCGCGAAGAACGGCACCACTACCAAGATGACCACCGGCACTACGGCCAGCACGATCAACAGGTCAATGACGGCAACCGCCCAGGTCCAAACCGGCTTGCGGGCCGATGCTTCCTCAGCGGTTTCTTCCTGTGCTTCCCAGAACGTGCCGCTCATGCGCCGCGGTTCTTGTCCCGCATGGCACGCAGGGCCTCGCGGTTGTCCTGCTTTTCCCGCAGGGTTTGGCGCTTGTCGTACTCGCGCTTACCGCGGGCGACGGCTATTTCGACTTTTGCCCGTCCGTCCAGGAAATAGAGCTGCAGCGGCACAATGGTGAAACCCGACTCGCTGGTCTTGCGCATGATCTTTTCCAGCTGCTCCCGGTGCAGCAGGAGCTTACGGCGGCGGCGCGCTGAATGGTTCGTCCAGCTGCCGTTGAGGTACTCCGGAATGTAGGCAGCTTCGAGCCACAGTTCGCCGTTGTAGAAGGTGGCAAATCCGTCCACCAGCGAGGCCCTGCCCTCGCGCAGCGACTTGACCTCGGTGCCCATCAATACCATTCCGGCCTCGTAGGTGTCGAGGATTTCGTAGTCATGCCTGGCCTTGCGATTGGTGGCCACTACCTTCCGGCCACTTTCCTTAGGCACGGGGCAACTCCTTAGTAGGTTGAAACGAAAGTTCCATTGTAGGCCTACAGGAGTGACATCGGGTCAACCGGGTTACCGTTCAGGATGGTCTCGAAGTGCAGGTGGCAGCCCTGGGCGTTTCCGGTCTGGCCGATGTAACCGATCAGCTGGCCGGCGTTGACCCACTGGCCCTGGGCAACAACGTACTGGGTCATATGGTAGTAATTCGTGGCCAGGACGTTGCCGCCCACCACTCCGTGATTGAGCACCACGTAGTTACCCGCGCCGATCATTTCCGACTGATTAGTTGACGGAACGGCCCGCCAGACCTCTCCGGCCGCGGCAGCATAGATAGGGGCTCCGCACCCGCCGGCAAAGTCGGTGCCCGCATGCAGGTAGCCGCCCTTGCCGTAGAAGTCGATGGTTCCGGCAGGGGTCGCCCGCCATCCGAAACCGGAAGAAATGGGTGCATTCATCACCGGATACCGCAGCCCGAAGGATGCCGAGGGGGCGCTTGGTGCCGGCATCTGCTGCGGGGCGCCGCCGCCTCCCCCGGCAGCGGCCGCGCGGTTGGCGGCATCAATCCGGGCCTGTTCGCGCTGCCGGTATTCCTCCAGCAGGACCCGCTGCCGCTCGGCAATATCGGCGTTGATCTGCGCGCTTTCCTGCTCCAGGTTGGCCATCTGCGCTTGGAGCTTCGGCTTCTGGGCCTCCAGTTCCTGGTTCATGGCCGCGGTTTGTGCGATGAGGCCGTCGACCTTTTCCTTTTCGACTGCTGCAGCGTCCCGGGCCGACTGCTCGGCCTTCAGCGCTTCCTCTGCCTGTGCCTTCAGCTTGCTGATTTCTTCGGCCACGGCTGCCAGCCGGGCCTCTGAATTGACGTTGTTCGCATTCTGCTGGGAGAGCTTCTCCACTGCGGCGTTCTGTCCCTTGAGCGCCTGCTCCGCCATGCCCAGGGAGTCCGACAGGCTGTCGGCACCCTTGGCGCCGAACATCAGGGAAAGGGTGGAGGGAACTCCACCGTTCTTGTAGGCCTGGGAAGCGATCTGCCCAATGGCCTTTTCGGTGGCCGCGATGTCTTCGCGGTCCTTCTCGATCTGGGCGGTAATGGTTTTGTGTGTCTCCTGGGCAAGGGCCACGCGGTCGTTCAGTGCACTGACCTTGCCGGCAGCGCTGTCCACGCGTCCCTCGGCGTCGGCCAGCGACTGCTGGGCGGCAGGCAGCTGGCCCTGGTAGATGTTCAGCTTGGCCACGGTTTCGGCAATGTCTTCGCCAAGGTACTCGTAGGTCTGCTGGACCTTCTGCTTTTCGGCCTCGACGCCTGCCAGCCGGTTTTCCAAGTCATCAGCGTTGGCAGCAGGCCCGGTGAAGGCCACCGAAAAGGTCAGGGTGAGGAGAACGGCGGCGGCCGCAGCCGCGCGTGCTGCGGGAGCACGCCCGGGACGTTTTGGGACAGCATTATCCATTGACGAGACTCTCCATGTTCCTGCGGCTTCCGATCCTGCACCTTCGGTGCCGGCGCTTACTTGCTTCATGACTCTAGACCTTCAGATACCGGCGGAGCGTCAACAGCGAGGATACCCCCGCCAACAGCGCACCGAGAACAAGTAGGACGGGTGTCAGGTACAGCACCTGCTCCGAGGAGATGAAAGCGGTGGTGGGGTACTGCCGGGCCAGTGCGCCGATGAAGAAGTGGGCGGTGCTCCACAGTGCCACGGAGGCCAGGATTGCCCCGATGACGGCGGCAATCACGCCTTCGAGCACGAAGGGCAGCTGGATGACGGCCTTGGACGCGCCGACCAGGCGCATGATGCCGGTTTCCCGCCGGCGGCTGAAAGCCGATAGCCGGATGGTGGTGGCTATCAGCAGGATGGCGCAGATCAGCATGACTGCGGCCACGCCCAGGGCAGCCACGGAGGCGAGGTTCAGGTAGGTGAACATCTTCTCGAAGAGCTCGCGCTGGTCACTGATGGACTCAACCCCCGGTTTCGAGGAGAAAGCCTCGTTGATGACCTCGTACTTTTCGGGATCCACCAGGGACACCCGGAAGGATTCGGGCAGCATGTCGGCCGTTATGCTGTCCACGATCGGCGAATTGGCGAACTGCTCACGGAAATGCGACAGCGCCGTTTCCTGGTCTTCGTACTCCACGGATTCGACGTACTTGTCGGCCCGCAGATCCGCTTCAATCGCGTCACGCTGTTCGTCCGTGACGGCACCGGAGGCGCAGGAGGCAGAGACATCATTGTCGGTGCACAGGTAGACAGCCACCTGCACGCGGTCGTACCAGTAGCCCTTCATCTGCCCGATCTGCAGCTGCAGCAGCCCGGCCGCACCCACGAAGGTCAGCGATACAAAGGTCACCAGGACAACCGAGATGACCATGGACAGGTTGCGGCGAAGCCCGGAACCGATTTCCCCCAGGACAAATGCGAGCCTCATTCGGCAACCCCGCTCTCGCGCCGCGCCGGAACATCGGGCGCGGTGCGCGTTTCCGCCGCAGGTTCACCCAGGTAGATGCCCTCGTGCTCGTCACGGATGATGTTGCCGTTGCGCAGTTCCACCACGCGCTTGCGCATGGCATTAACAATGTCATCGTCGTGGGTGGCCATCACTACGGTGGTGCCGTTCTGGTTCACCCGGTCCAGCACCTTCATGATGCCCAGGGACGTTGCGGGGTCCAGGTTTCCGGTGGGCTCATCCGCCAGCAGGATGCCGGGCTTGTTGACGATGGCCCGGGCAATGGCAACGCGCTGCTGCTCGCCGCCGGAAAGTTCATGCGGCATGCGGTCTTCCTTGCCCTCCAGACCCACGGTCTTGAGCACTTCCGGGACGGAGTCGCGGATGACGGCGCGGCTGCGTCCGATCACCTGCATGGCGAACGCCACGTTGGCGAAAACGGTTTTATTGGGCAGCAGGCGGAAGTCCTGGAAAACGACGCCGATCCCCCGTCGCAGCCGCGGTACGCGCCAGCTGGGGATCTTGGCGACGTTGGCGCCTGCCACGTACACCGTTCCCCGAGTGGCGTGCTCTTCCTTCATGATCAGCCGGATGAAGGTGGACTTGCCCGATCCGGACGCACCGACCAAAAAGACGAACTCGCCGCGGTCCACGTCAAGGCTGACCGAGTTGAGCGCCGGCCGGGAATTCCGGTCATAGAGCTTGGTGACATTGTCGAAGGTAATCATGACTACTTAGTGCCCATGGAGCAGCCGGAGACACGGGCCTTGGTTCGGGATATGGGCACCGGCCCCTCGACTATAGCCAGCTTCGAAGGCGATCAGCCATAACCGGGCACCGCGTGTCGACCAGGCGTGCAGTTCCGAGCCTGCGCCCGGCCGGTCCTACTTCGTGGCCGGGATGCTGCCGGTGGCGCGCCAGCGGATGCCGGCGTCAATGAAGTCGTCGATCTCGCCGTCGAACACTGCGGAGGTGTTGCCCACCTCGTGTTCGGTCCGCAGGTCCTTGACCATCTGGTAAGGGTTGAGCACGTAGGAACGCATCTGGTCTCCCCAGGAGGCCTTCACGTCACCGGCGAACGCCTTCTTCTCGGCGTCCTCCTGCTCCTTCTTCAGCAGCAGCAGGCGGGACTGGAGCACGCGCATGGCGGCGGCACGGTTCTGCAGCTGCGACTTTTCGTTCTGCATGGACACCACGGTGCCGGTGGGAAGGTGGGTCAGGCGCACCGCGGAGTCGGTGGTGTTCACGGACTGGCCGCCGGGGCCGGAGGAACGGAAAACGTCCACACGGATCTCGTTGTCCGGGATGTCGATGTGGTCTGTCGCCTCAATGAGCGGAATAACTTCGACGGCGGCAAAGGAAGTCTGCCGGCGGCCCTGGTTATCGAACGGGCTGATGCGGACCAGCCGGTGCGTACCGGCCTCCACCACCAGGGTGCCGAAGGCGTAGGGGGCCTTCACCTCGAAGGTGGCAGATTTCAGTCCTGCTTCTTCGGCATAGGAAGTGTCCAGCACCTGTGTGGGGTAACCGTGGCGTTCGGCCCAGCGCAGGTACATGCGCAGCAGCATTTCGGCGAAGTCGGCGGCGTCCACTCCCCCGGCTCCTGAGCGGATGGTCACCACGGCCTCGCGGGCGTCGTATTCGCCGGAGAGCAGGGTGACAACTTCCAGCTGGGACAGGGATTTGCGCAGGGATTCGAGCTCCGCCGCGGCCTCGGCCTTGGAGTCTGCGTCGGACTCATCCTGTGCCAGTTCCACGAGGACCTCAAGGTCATCGATGCGGGACTGGATAGTCCGGAGCCGTTCCAGTTCGGACTGGCGGTGCGAGAGCTTGGAGGTGATTTTCTGCCCTTCGGCAGGGTCATCCCAGAGGTCCGGAACGCCGGCCATCTCGCTGAGCTCTTCGATGTCCTCTTTGATCTTTGCCACGTCCGAGACCTCTTCAATGGAGGCGAAGGTGGAGCGGAGGGCGCGGATTTCTGCGGGAAAATCTATTTCTGCCATGGTGCTAACAGACTACGCCATGTCCCTGTGCCGCTGCTGATCCGCCGTCGTACTTCCGCCGCAGCCGATCCGTGACGCGCCGGGCCGCCCGCAAGGCTGTCCCGGCAGCCCGCGCTAGATTAAAGGAACGGACAATTTGCCTTCCGGAAGGAGCCTGTTTTGGCCGATCAGCAGGGACACCCGCAGCGCGGACGCATGTACACCCTCGATGAGCTCAACGACCTGGCGGAGGAGGGCGACCCCTGGGCCATGGGCAAGGTGGATGAGTGGGAACAGCACTTTGCCAACGAGTTCGCCGGTTCCATGACAGACCGGTGCCCTGACGAGGACTGCGACCAGTTCGGTGAGCGCGTGACCATCTGTTACGGCGAGGACGGCCAGATCCTGGACATCGACCACGGGGGCTGGGGCCACGGGCCGGCCCGGGACAAAGCTGCGGCAGAGAGCGAACGCCGCGCGTCCTAGCTCCGGAAAGGGACGCTCCCGGCGAGCAGGTCACTGGCTGACGGCGGCGTGCCTTCCCGGAGATGCAGGTTGCGCTGTCAGCACCGGCTGCTTTGCCGTCAAAAAAAGATACCTGTACGCCAGGACCGCACCCGCCGCCATCACCATGAGATAGGCCAGGGTCAACCCTTGCCAGGTGCCCGGAGGCTGCCACGCCGGATCAAGCATTTCCTTCCAGCGGACCATCTCGTCTAGACCTACCGTGTACCGTCGAAGAACATAAACGAAGGCATACGTGTGGACCGCGACCGCTGTGGCCAGCAGCCACTTCGCTGCGCTCCGCGCCCACAATGATTTCGGGAAGGGCTTGAACCTGAGGGCCACACCGCAGGCCAGCAGCAGCACCACTATGAGTGCCAGCAGATAGCGTCCCTGCCATATCCACCCGAGTTCCTGCACAACCTTCGCCTGCATTAGGGGCGGAACTGCAACAGCCGCGATGATGAGCAAATAGATACCCCACCGGCCGCGCACGGGACGTGATGTGATACCGGCCAGGAGAACGACCGCCATGGTGAAGTACCAGAAAATGTAGATGCCGGATGGCAGACGGGTGTCCAGCCAGCCCATAAAACCGATGTAACCGGTAGCGTAATCAAAGGTGCGATCCAGCATAATTGCCGCTGCTGTACTGGGATCAATATCCAGCGGTTCTCCCACCAGACTCTTAAAGCTTTGCGCTTTCACAAGCCACAGCAGGCTCAGCAAACATCCGGCCCCCAGGACCGCGATCATTGCTTGGCTGAACCTATCCGCCAGCACCCTCCCCAGCGGACGGTACCCATAGCTGAATACGGCGGCTGCAACTGCCAAAAGGAGCCACATAAGAGAGACCGGTCTCGTATTGGCAAGGAGAGCACCGGAAACGGCCACCATGAGAATGTTCAGCCGAACCGCAGTTAGTCCCGGATGGTTTTCGAGAACGACACAGAGATTCATGAAAACCGCCGCCGCGGCCGCAATCTCAAGGGCGTTCGGGTTCACTGAACCACTCAGGAACAAGACCATGGGGGTCAACGCCACCAAAGCGGCCGCGAAAGGCCATTTGGGTTTTCGTAGCTGCCCGGCGGCACACATTGTGGAGGCGAGCAGGGCAGCGCATAGCAGCCCGCTGAGTATCCGCATGCCGTAGACGGCCGGAGCACCGCTAAGAAACAAGGTCGGCAGGCCGGCTACAAGGTAGTAGATCGGGTTGTAGTTACCCGCACTGGTGCCTGCCGCTTCCAGCCCGTTGTCAGTTGCATCGAGGGGTGGCGCGCAGTCTGCAGTTACCCATGCCTTGAACTCATAACATTTTCCGTCATCGAGATGCGCCAAGTACCGCGGAACGTTAACCACGGTCTTTTCGGATTGCTGCCCGTTGAAGATGCCGATGAGCTGACCCCGGGCCACAGAGGCCGCCCGCACCACGTGCGCGTCTTCGTCCGGCACTGACAGCAAAGGGGAAGCAAGGGACCATATGGTCGTCAAAAGTCCAAGAATCGCGAATACAACCGGAAAGGACAGTTTGGGACGGCTTGCGTGGGGTCTCTTCTGGTGCATTCTTAGGTGTGTTCCTGGATGTAGGGTCGGGAGTAAAAATTGCTCGGCCGGCCTCAGCCGGGGCTATGCTTTGTCAAGTGTAGCGGCAGGGCGCATGGAACCGCGGTTCCACAACTGTTGATGTTGCGGCTATGTTTGGAAGGCTGCCGCTGTTCCCGGGCGGCCGCAGGAGAATACAACGTTCAGGCTATTTGAAGGATACGATGCCGCAGGCACCAAGAAATGAGCAGCATCTGTCCCTTAGGATCCTGCGTCATCGAACAGTCAAGTTTCTTGCCGTGGGCGGATTTTCCTTCATTATCGATCTCGGCCTGCTGGTTCTGTTGCACGAGGTGGGCAACCTTGATCTGTGGGTCGCAACGCCCATCGCATTTATCGTCAGCCTGGTTTTCAACTTCCTAATGCAGCGGAGTTTCACCTTCCGCTCCACGCACAAGCCGCTTATGAGCCTTCTGAAGTACTTGCTCTTAGTTGCGCTCAACGTTGCGGCGACGGACATTATTGTGAATTGGTTCGCCGGGGCCGGCCTAGGCTATTCGACCGGAAAGGTGGTTTCGACCGTCGCCACCATGGTCTGGAACTACTTTATTTACAAGTATTGGATTTTCCCTGCCGCCTCCCCTGACCGGAGGCCCCTGGTCGCTGACATCCTTTCCGTTGAAGCCGCCCCCTATGAGGGCGGCTACGGCCACCACGACGACGCTGGACGGCGGGCCTGACAGCTACTGCAGCAGGCGGGCCCGCGCCTCACTGACCGCTGTGACGGTAATTCCTTCCGGCACCAGGAAATTCACGACCGGCGGATGCACCCGTGCGGTCAGAACCACGTGTGCGGTCCGGCCGTCCGCAGTGCCGGTTTCCTCCTCTACGGCCAGGCCGGGGAGCCGTTCGTGCGCCCGTGTGTCGGTCAGGTAGCTGCGGGCCGCGGCGCGTACGGCATCGGGATCCAGCACCGTTGCAGGCCCTGCTCCGGCCGAAGGTTCCCCCAGCGAGAAGGTGTCCGCTGCCGCTACAGCTGCTCCGTCGGCGGCGGAGAGCAGCTTCTTCTGTCCGATATACACGGAGGACGCTGCCATCACCACTGTGACGGTCAGCAGGGTGAGCAGGGCATACCCGATGATCAGTACTCCTACCTGCCCCAGCTCGTCTCCGCTCCCCCGGCGGGCGGCATGCTTCATCCGAAGCGCTCCACGACCTGGGTGGATTCGGAGTCCACGGTCACTGCCGAGGCGCCGGGCCAGGGCAGCCCGGGCATCGGAACATCCACCTGCACACGGACGGTGACTGTCGAGCCGGGCTGCAGGCACTGGGCCGGGCAGCTGATCTCCATCCGCATCGCTTCCGCCGGCAGGCCGAAGTCGCCCAGTGCCAGTTCGGCAGCATCCCCGGCACGCTGCTCTGCCGCTGAGGTCCCGGGCGCTGAGGCATACACCTTCGCGGCGGCGTCCGCCGCGCCGACGGCGGCAAAGGAAGCGGCTTGGACCTGCCCCGCGGCCATCACCAAATAGACCACCGGAACCATCAGGAGCAGGCCGAGGAAGATGAATTCAACGACGGCGCTGCCGGCTTCGGTGTCCGCCGGCGTTGGCGCAGGCGCCGGCCCGCGGTCAGCGTGAAGGCGCATGGCCGGAGACCTCTATCCCGTCCTGCGGACCGATCAACCCGATCACCGGCAGGGGTGCCCGCACCGTGATTTCCAGCATCCGAACACCGTCCACCACCGTCTCGCTGCTTCTCACGTCCGCGGCATACTCCCCGCCCAGGGCACCTTCAATCAGCCCGGATGTCCGTTCTGCCCCATCGGCCGGGGAACGGTCCGCGAGGGCGCCGTAGCGCGCCCCGCTGGCAGCTGCGTCGATAAGGGTGTTGCGCACGTGCAGTACCAGTGCCAGCTGGATGACCGCCATGAACATGAGGCTTACCAGCGCCCCCACCATCACGAAGTCCACCACGGCAGAACCCTGCTCCCGCGCTCCGGACGTCGCTTCCCGGGCTGCCTGCCGGGCTATGGCTGCACCTGTTCCATGGCGGAGTCGAAGAGCCGTTCCAGGGCAGGCTGGACTACCACGAGGAGTCCGGCGACCAGGATGGCGGACATCAATGTGATCATCACCCAGCCCGGTACGTCTCCGCGCTCCCGGTCGGCGGGAGCAGCGGCCGCCTTGAACTGCTGCACCAACCGGTACCACCATCCCGCCGCAACGGCTACTACCGTCTTCCACGCTTCCACCGGTTCGCGCGTGCTGTCCCGGTGCCTGCTCTGGCGTTGTGCCATGTTGAGTCCTTTGCTCGAATCCGTCTGCCTCTTGTACTTCCCTCACCAGCTGCCTATAGCCCCAGGCGCAGCAGCGCGAGCCCGGGGAACACGGCAAACAGGATGGTCAGGGGAAGAATGCCGAAAATCACCGGCGCCATCATGCCGATCTCTTTTTTGCCGGCCGTTTCCATCAGTTCGCGCTTGGCTGCGTCCCGCACATCCTGGGCCTGGGCACGCATAACGTCGGCTAGCGGGGTGCCCCGGTCCACCGCCACGCTCACGCCGTCCGCGAACCGGCTCAGCGGCGCCAGCCGGATCCGGTTCGAAAAGTCCTGCAGCGCTTCGGTGAGGGGGATCCCAGACCTGGTTTGGGCGAGGACTTTGCGGAACTCCCCGGCCAGTTCGCCCCGGGCCGCAGCAGAGACCCGTTCAAGTGCACCAACCGCACTCTCCCCCGCGCCCACTGCGAGCGCCATCATTTCGGCCAGGCTCGGAAACTCCGCCAGGATCCGGGCATTGCGGAGTTTGATCCGCTGAGTCAGCACGTAATCACGCAGCAGGAAACCGGCAGCGGCACACGCTGCCGTGCCCGCCACCACGGAAAACGCTCCGATACGCCCGCTCCCCGCCAGCAGCACACCGGCCGTCCCTCCGGCCAGCAACCCTGCCCCGGCCCACAGAACCTGTTCCGCCCGGAAGTCCAGGACCGACTTTTGGCCGCCGGCCTGTTCCAGACGCACGGCCAGGGGGCCGTTGGCCGGGGAAAGCCGGTTCAGGCGCCGGACCGTGTCCCGCAGCACCGGCCGCAGAATACGTTCCAGGGTGCCGAAAGGGGTGATGTCCCCCTGCGACAGCAAGCGGGAGGCCGGCGTGACTGAGCGCAGGTGCGGTTCCACCCGCTCGGCAAAGGAGGTGCCCCGCGCCGCCGGCAGCCTGGCGGCCAGCAGCAGGAGTCCGAACCCCAGGAGGACACCGGCAAGTACGGCCAAGGGGCCGGCGGGCATCACCGCAGCACCCTTACATCTTCAGGCAGGGCGCCGATCCGCAGCATCAGCCGGTAGCAAAGGATCGAGACCGCCATACCCGCCGCCAACACCGCAGCCCCGGCACCGGTGTTGTAGGCGGCCGCTGTTTCCGGCCGGGCGGCCAGCAGCAGCAGCACGGCCCACGGCGCCGCCACTGCCAGACGGGCCGCGTTGACCGTCCACGACTGCCGCGCCAGCAGCTCGCTCCGCGTGCGGGCGTTCTCCCGCAGGAAACCGGCCAGGGTACCGAGCAACCGTCCCAGATCCGTGCCGCCCACCTGACGGGTGATCCGCAGGGCCTCGACAATACGGTCTGCCACCGGATCAGCCAGCGCGTCCTTCAGCCGGTTCAGCGCATCCTCGAAATCCCCTGCGGAGCGGTAATCGGCCGCGAAGGCACGGAAGTAGCCGCGCAATTCGCCGGGCCCGTTGTCCGCCAACTGGATGAGTGCCTCCGGAAGCGGCAACCCGGCCCGGATCGCCGAGCGGAGGTGGTCAACGACGTCGGGCCACAGCTCGGCCAGCGAAGCCCGCCTGCGCCGGGCCTGCATCCGTACCAGTGTGTAAGGCAGCCCGGCCCCAAAGAGACCGAAACAGGCGGCAATCGGCAGGGACAGGGTAACGATGAAGAACCCGGCCAGCACCAGCGCTCCCGTGCCCGCGCAGGTGGCCAGCAGCCCTGCCGCACTGACCCGTTCAATACCTGCCTGGCGCAGGAGTTCCTCAACGCGCGCGGTTCGGCGCCGCGCTGGAGCCGGTCCACGGTTCCAGCAGGACTGCCACAAAAGCAGCAGCCCCAGCCCGAGGCACAGCCCGGCAGCAGCGCTCATGCCCGGGCCTCCAGTAATGCGGCCACATCGATCCCTGCTTGGGCGAACTTCTCCGCAGCCGGCATGGACGACGCGGTCGCGGCCAGTTGCCCGCCGCCGGTGCGGGAGAATACCGACGACGTTTCGATGACCCCGTTTTCCACCCGGCGGCCCAGCGCAACCACTTCCGTGACTTCCCGACGTCCCGACGGTGTCCGTGCGCAGTGGACCACCAGGTCGATGCAGGCGGCAACCGTGGGAACCACGAAGGCGCTGGAAATATTGCTGCCGGCCAGAAGGGGAAGCGTGCATAGCTTGGTAACGGCGTCCCGGGCACTGTTGGCGTGGATGGTGCACATGCCGGGGAGGCCGGCATTCAACGCAATCAGCATGTCCAGGCTCTCCGCTTCCCGGACTTCCCCCACGATCAGGCGGTCCGGACGCATGCGAAGTGCCTCTTTCACCAGCCGGCGCAGCGGAATCTCGCCCTCGCCTTCCAGGTTTGCCTGCCGGCACTGCAGGCCCACTACGTCGCGCAGCGGCAGCTGCAGCTCGAAGATCTCCTCCACCGTCACTATCCGTTCCCTTGGCCCGATGGAGGCACCGAGACAGTTGAGCATGGTGGTTTTGCCGGCCTGCGTGGCCCCGGAGACGAGGATGTTCAGTCCGGCGCCGACGGCGGCGCCGAGGAAGCGGGCCGCCGGCGCGGACAATGTGCCAAGCTCCACCAGATGCTCCAGACGCCGCGCCCGGGCCACGAATTTGCGGATGTTCACTGCCCAGTGGCGCCTGGTGACATCCGGAATGGCCACGTGCAGGCGGGAGCCGTCCGGCAGGGCGGCGTCCACGAAAGGCGAGGAAAGGTCCAGGCGGCGCCCGGAGGACTTCAGCATGCGCTCCACCAGCAGCCGCACCTGCTCGGGTGTAAGCGACAGTGAGGTCAGTTCGGACCGGCCGTCCCGGGCCAGGTAGATTTCCGCGGGCGAGTTGATCCAGATTTCTTCCACGCCCGGGTCATCGAGCAGCGGCTGCAGCACGCCGAAGCCAGCCACCGAATCAAACACCTGCTGCCGGACGCTGTCCAGCCGGCCCAGCGGGGGCAGCGATCCAAGCAGGGAACGTTCGTCGTAGTCCGACACGGCCGCGTCCACCAAACGCCGTACTTCATTGACCTGTTCCTGCGGATCCAGGCCGCGCACGCGGATGAGCTCGCGCACCTCGTCCTCGACGATCCGCATGGCGTCCATGCTTCTCCCCCGCCCCCCGCTGACCGGGCCGGCGGCCCGGTTTACTGTGCCCGGCCCCTCACCGGGGCCACGGGCGACACACTAAGGCTGCGCGCACACAGGCGCGAGGGTACGGACGGACCCTGTGGATAAGCTCCGCCGTGACGCTCAGAGGGCCGGCTTCCGCACCTTGGTCAGTGCGCGGAAATGGATCGCGACGCCGGCCAGCGGGCCGATCAGCAGGCTCAGTACGCAGCGCACCTCGGTGGAAAACGGCAGGAGCAGGATCAGGAAGGCAAGGACGGATGCGGTCAGCCAGCCGGCCGTGTAGGCCCGGTGGCGTCCGGTGGCCAGCAGCGCCATACCCGACAGGGTCAGCACGGCAATTCCCGCCGTTGCCACGGTCAGCGCCGCCAGGACCCATCCCTGGATCCGGTAGTCGTCGCCGAAGAAGGTCATCAGCCACGGTCCCGCCCACCAGGCCAGCACGGCGCCGGCGCCGCCCAGGGCAAGCACTGCCAGGATTGGCCGGGACAGTGCTTTCCAGCCTTTGCCGTCTTCGGCCCGCAGCACCGCATTGATTGCCAGCCCCTGGAAAGCCACCAGGGGCAGCATGATGGGTGCCCGCGTCAGGGAAATGGCCAACAGCACCGGGGCTGCAGTGGCGAAGTCCTCCGGCGGCGTCGTGACCTTCACCAGCAGCGGATAGGACACCACCAGGGCGGCCGAGGCGGCAGCGGATACACACGCCTGGGCCGTACCGCGCAGCAGTAGTCCCAGCCGGACATCACCGTGGGCGCGCAGCCCGGCGCGGGCGGCAGGCGA
The DNA here is from genome assembly GCF_020907365.1 of Arthrobacter sp. zg-Y750. Classification (NCBI taxonomy): domain Bacteria; kingdom Bacillati; phylum Actinomycetota; class Actinomycetes; order Micrococcales; family Micrococcaceae; genus Arthrobacter; species Arthrobacter sp. zg-Y750. The sequence continues at coordinate 64,548 of NZ_JAJJOC010000001.1, forward strand.
GAACAGGACCAGCGCAGGCCACGCCAGCAGCGCAGCCAGGCAGGCAGCTTCCAGGCCCTGCAGGCCCAGCCCCAGGCCGGCAGCCCCTGTGACAGCAGCCAGGCGCAGCCCGGCTTCCAGCAGCACCAGCTTGGAATAGGGATGCCACTGGTCCATCGCCTGCAGCGCGCCCGACAACGCAGCATGAACGGCGAACACGAGGCTTGTGGCCAGGAGGATGCCCACGATGGTCCACTGCTGGCCCGAGCCGCCGATGCTGAACGGCACGGTCACCGCCGCCACGGCTACGGCCAGCACCGTGCCTGTGATCAGCGCACTTGCCGTGATGGACCCGCCCCTCGGCGTACCCGCCGGAGCGAGCAGGCTGCGGCCCACCGCCCGAGTGGACTCGGCCGCGATTCCGTTCAGGATCCCGTACACGGCAAAGAGTGCTCCCCAGAAAGCGAGGAAATCTGCATTGGCCGAGGCAGTGAGGCTCCGCGCTGCCACCACCAGGATCAGGAACCCGGACAACGCCGCGAACACCGACACCGCACCCACGCCGGTGGCCTGTCGCGAATCGATGCCGGGCACTCGGTTCTCCTATTGTTAGCTGCCGGTCCGTCCCATAGCATCAACCTGCTCCATGTGCGGGCCGGGAGGAAGTAAATCCCGCCCACACTACGCGCCGGACGGGTTTCAACGCCACAGCCGGGGCGGCGCTGCACGCTCTGTATTTCCTCGTCCCCGTTGTCCCGACGGAAGGAAAGCGGCAATGGAAACAATCGATGTGCTCCTGCCCTACTACGGCGACGTGGGCTTCCTGAAGGCGGCAGCGCAGAGCGTACTCGACCAGGACTACCCTGACTGGCGGCTGGTGGTCCTTGACGATGCGTATCCCGACGACGAACCCGCCCGCTGGTTCGCGGCACTCGCCGATCCGCGGGTAACTTACATCCAGAACCCTGCGAACCTTGGTGCCAGCGGGAACTACCGCAAGGCGCTGGCTCTCGCGGAAGCACCCATTGTGGTGATGATGGGCGCTGACGACCTGATGCTGCCGTCCTATCTGAGTGCCGTGGCAACCGCGCTTACCGCCCACCCGGATACGTCCGTGGTCCAGCCGGGAGTGGTGGTCATTGACGAATACGGTGCCCGGAGCCGGACCATCACCGACATGGTCAAGCGGCTTGCCTCACCCCGGCCGCGGCCCGAGTTGACCATCGGCGGCGAGGACATGGCCGCCAGCCTGCTGCATGCCGGCTGGCATTACTTTCCGTCCCTGGCCTGGCGGACCGAAGAGATGCAGCGGTTCGGCTTCCGGCCGGGGTACGACGTCGTCCAGGACCTCGCACTCCTGCTGGACATCGCGGCCGCCGGCGGTTCCATGCTCCTGATCAGCGATCCCGTCTTCCAGTACCGGCGGCACAGCAGCTCAGACTCGTCCGTACGGGCCATAGACGGACGGAGGTTTGCGGAGGAAAGGCGGTTCTTCCGTGAGGAGGCGGCCAGGTTCCGGGGGCTGGGCTGGAAGAAGGCGGCACTGGCAGCGGACCTCCACTGGACCTCGCGGCTGCACGCGCTGCTGGTGCTGTTAAGGAGCGTGCGCAGGCCAACAGTTCAGGGCACCGTTGTGCTGGGACGGCACGTCCTGACCTGACTGCTAATAGCCCGGGGCGGGCGCCAATCCAAGATAGGTTTCCAGGGTCCCTGCTCCTGAGGCCCGCAGGCCGGCAGCCATGGAGTCGCCGACATAGCGAAGGTGCCACGGCTCGTACGCGTAGCCGGTCACGGGTTCGGCGCCCTCCGGGTAGCGGACAATAAACCCGAAGCGGTGTGCATTCGCTTCGACCCACTGGCCGGCAGGGGTTTGTGCAAAACACGCCTGCAGCTGGCAGGAACCGTCGGCTGCGCCGACGTCGGCAGCCAAACCGCTTTGGTGCTCGCTGTGGCCGGGACGGGCAGAGATCCGGTCCGCTGCCTCCACGCCGTAGCGGGCCACATAAGAGTCGTAAACAGCCGACTGGGCGGAGTAGGAGCGGTAGGCGCTGACCAGCGCCAGATCCACACCTGCTGCTGCCGCGTCAGCCTGCATCCGGCTGAAAGCGTCAGCCGCCTCTGCCCGCAGTGTGCTGCCGCCCGCCGGAACCAGATCTGCCGGAGCATAGTCCGCGGGCCCAAACGGCCGCTGCTTGTTGACCACCGCGCCCACCGAGGCGGGGTCGTCAATATCGCGCTGCACTGCTGCCCCGGTGGAAGGGGACCAGGTGATCAGCCCACGTTGGAAGTGCTGGCGGCAGCTGCCGTCGCCGCAGACCGGAGCCTCAACGGGATAACCCAGCGGCCCCTCCTCGGCAGCCTCTGCTTCCCAGGCCGCACGGATGGCGCCCCAAACCGGCATGGCGCCGGTTGCCGGGGTCCATACAATGGCACCGTGCTGGTAGGTCCGTATGCAGCCGTTGTCGCGCTGGCCGCAGGTTTCCCGCCCGGTGGGGGCACCGAGGCCGCCGGAGGAACCGCCAAAGGAAGCATGCGCGGAATCGATGGCCGTCTCCTGGCCCGCGGTCGCACCGGAAACACCGGCGAAGGCAGCAAGGAGGACCACGGCATTGGCCACCGCCAACGAGCTTCGTGTCAGACGCATGTTCCTCCTTTTAAACGCAGTTCCTCAGTGCATTATCGGCAGCAGGAACCCTATTCGTTAGGTGTCACCGGCAACTTTCCCCGCTACCCTTTACCGGCTTGGTGGCCGGGCGAACTGTTACTTCCAGCGTGGCGTGCCTGCCCCGGATCCTGCGAAACCGTCAGGTACGCTTTAGCTCGTCTTACAGCGAATTCGCTGGCATTTGGTTCCGCGCACTGTCTGGAGAAACTCTTGAAGAACCGTTACGTTTTCCGGATGGCCGGCGCGGCCCTGGCCCTCGCACTTAGTTTCAGCGTAGTACAGCCGGCTGCCGGCTGGGCGCAAAACCAGGCCGGTGAGCAGGCTGTGGAAGCCGTTCCCGGCAATACCCCCGCCGCCCAGACAACGGAGCCGGCGGACCCGGCTGTGCGCGAAGGTGAAACAGTTCCGTCAGCTCCGCCGGAGTCCGCGGCCGACGGACCTGCCCAGGCCCCGGCCGATGCCGCACAGACCCCCGGGAGCACTCCCTCACCGTCCTCCGCACCCACGGTCCCAGCCGATGGGGCTCCCGCGGAGGACACGGATCTATTGGATGAGGTTGGGCCGCTTGGTGCCCGCATGGGGCAGGGCCTGGAACGCCTGCTGACCACCGGAGACCCCCAGGTGCCCACGCCCGAGGAGACGGCGTTGCGCGAAGCCGCCGATGCGGGGGCCCTGCCGGCTCCGGAAGCCGTAACGCCCAACCCGATTGCCGGGCCTGCCGCAGCTGTGGATCCCGCCGCCTCCCGCTCGGCAAAAGCCCCCGGCACGCTCCGGATCGAGGCGGCTTTCACCGCCTCTGATACGGCTGGGGTTTCCCCCGCCGCTGATTGGCGGCCGCAGGGACTCCAAGGCCTCGATGTAAGCAGCCATCAGGAAAACGTTGACTGGGCCGCAGCGTGGAACCAGGGCGCACGTTTCGCGTACGTCAAGGCAACCGAAGGAACGTCTTACACGAACCCGTATTTCGGGCAGCAATACAACGGGTCTGCAAACGTTGGAATGTACCGCGGTGCTTATCACTTCGCCCTTCCCAACCTTCAGGAAAGTGGTGCAGCACAGGCCAACTATTTCCTGGACCACGGCGGCAATTGGGCTTCCAACACCGGAACGCTGCCGCCGCTGCTGGATATCGAGTACAACCCTTACGCATCCATGGGCAACACCTGCTACAACCTTTCCGCCGGACAAATGGTTTCCTGGATTGCGTCCTTCTCTGACGCCGTTTATGCCCGGACCGGCACCTTTCCGCTGATCTACACGACCACCGACTGGTGGCGCACCTGTACCGGCAACTCGGCCCAGTTCGCCAATCACCGGCTGCACATCGCCAACTACAACACGGTAGGCGCGGGCACCCTGCCCAACGGCTGGTCCACCTACGCTATTTGGCAGTACAGCAGCGCCGGCCCCTACGTCGGCGATTCCAACGTGTGGAACGGCAATGAGGCCAGCCTCGAAGCTGCCACCCGTTACGAGGTCCCGTCCTCCTACGAGAACGTCCGCAGGGCCAGCGGCGTCGGGATTCCCCTGTCCAGGCTGGTGTGCGGGCTGCAGGCCGGCGGTTGCCTCCAGGACTTCCAATCCGGCAGCATCTACTCCACGCCGTCCACGGGCACCCACGCCGTCAGTGGCTCAATCAGGTCAGCTTGGTGGGCCACCGGCGGCCAGGGCGGTGCCTATGGCTACCCCATCTCCGAGCAGGTCTGCGGGCTCAAGGACGGCGGGTGCCTCCAGGACTTCCAGCACGGCACGTTCTACGCCACGCCTTCTAACGGCACCCACGGCGTCAGTGGAAGCATCCGGTCCGTCTGGTGGGCAGCAGGCGGCCAGGGCGGCCCCCAGGGCTACCCCATCTCCGACCTCGTCTGCGGCCTGAAGGACGGCGGCTGCCTCCAGGACTTCCAAAACGGCACCTTCTACGCCAGTGCCGTATCCGCCGCCCGCCCGGTCACCGGAGCCATCCGTGCCGCGTGGTGGGCGGCGGGCGGCCAGAACAGCTCCTACGGCTACCCCATCTCCGACCAGGTCTGCGGCCTCAAGGACGGCGGCTGCCTCCAGGACTTCCAAAACGGCACCTACTACATCACCCCGGCCAACGGCACCCGCGCCGTCACCGGCACCATCAGGAAATCGTGGTGGGCAGCAGGTGGCCAGGGCGGCCCCCAGGGCTACCCCGTCTCCGACCAGGTCTGCGGCCTCAAGGACGGCGGCTGCCTCCAGGACTTCCAAAACGGCACCTACTACATCACCCCGGCCAACGGCACCCGCGCCGTCACCGGCACCATCAGGAAATCGTGGTGGGCAGCAGGTGGCCAGGGCGGCCCCCAGGGCTACCCCGTCTCCGACCAGGTCTGCGGCCTCAAGGACGGCGGCTGCCTCCAGGACTTCCAAAACGGCACCTACTACATCACCCCGGCCAACGGCACCCGCGCCGTCAGCGGCACCATCCGCTCTGCATGGTGGGCAGCGGGCGGCCAGGGCGGCCCCCAGGGCTACCCCATCTCCGAGCAGGTCTGCGGGCTCAAGGACGGCGGCTGCCTCCAGGACTTCCAAAACGGCACCTACTACATCACCCCGGCCAACGGCACCCGCGCGGTCACCGGCGCCATCCGCTCTGCATGGTGGGCAGCGGGCGGCCAGGGTGGCGTCTACGGCTACCCGGTCTCCGACCAGGTCTGCGCATCAGACAGAATCTGCGTACAGGACTTCGAGAAGGGCACCATCAAGAAATGAGTGAGTCCCCCCTCCGCCGTTTCCCGCGCCGGGGAACGGCCCCCGGCGCGGAGCACGATGCAGTCATTGGTATGATGGCCTCGATGCCTTCCTCAACCCGCACCCTAGTGATTATTCCTGCCTGGAATGAAGAAGCCGCCCTCCCGGAGACCATCCGTGAAATCAAGGTTTCCGCCCCCGACTGCGATGTCCTGGTAGTCGATGACGGTTCCACCGACGGCACCAGGCGAAGCGCCCTGTCCGCCCGGGTAGACGTACTGACCCTCCCCTTCAACCTGGGGGTAGGCGGCGCCATGCGTGCCGGCTTCAAGTACGCCTACTGGCGGGACTATGACGCCGTCATCCAGGTGGACGCCGACGGGCAGCATGATCCGCGGGACATCCGGCGGGTCCTCGCCGGACTTGAACACTCCGACATTTCCATTGGTGCACGGTTCGCGGACCGCGGCAGCTACGAGGTTCGCGGCCCCCGCAAGTGGGCCATGCAGTTCCTGGCCGGCGTCGTGTCCAGGCTCGCCGGCACCAAGCTGACGGACGTCACCTCCGGATTCCGCGCCGGCAACCGCCGGGCCATCCGGCAGTACCTGGAGCACTACCCCGCCGAATACCTCGGTGACACCATAGATTCGCTTGTCGTGGCCATCCGCAGCGGTTGCTCCGTCACCCAGGTGCCGGTGGAAATGCGTCCCCGCCAGGCGGGCGTGCCGAGCCACAACCCGTTCAAATCCACCATCTACCTTGCACGGTCGGGGCTCGCACTGCTGCTGGCATTGACGCGGAAGCGCTCAACGCTCCCCACCGCAGAAAGCATGTCCTAATGTCCCCCGGCAGCATCATCACATTCGCTATTGCCTTCCTGACGGTCGCGCTGGTGTTCCGCATGCTCCGGCGCGGACAGCTCAGGGAGAAATACGCCATCCTGTGGCTGTCCCTGGGCGTGGTGACCCTGGTACTCACGGCGTTCCCCCAGATCCTCCTCTGGACCAGCCAGCTGCTGGGAGTTCAGGTTCCCGCGAACCTTATTTTCGCCGTCGCGCTGACCCTTCTCGTGGGCGTTACCCTTCACCTGTCCTGGGAACTTTCCACGGTTGAGGAGGAAGCCCGGGTCCTCGCCGAGGAAGTGGGCATCCTCCGCACCACCGTGTCCCGTATGGAGGACACCCTCGACAGCCTGGCCCGCGGGCACCTGCTTGAGCAGCCCACGGACGAGGCCGGACGAACGGACCAAAGGAACTAAGTGCCCGAGCGCCAGCACCACATTGCCTTCATCGTCAACAACTACCCGCCCAAGGTGGGCGGCCTCGAACAGCACGTCTTCGCCCTGGCCAAAAGCCTTGTAAAGCTGGGCGTCAAAGTGACGGTGGTTGCCCTCGGCAGGGACATCGGCGATTGGGACGATGACGGACTCAACGTCGTCCGGCTCCGCGCAACACCCATGGTGGCCGGCGTCATTTCCTGGCCGTTGCCGGGAACCACTATGCGGCTCACGCGCTACCTGCGTTCCATCGGCGTCACGCACGTCTCCACGCACACCCGCTTCTTCCCCATGTCCGTGGTGGGTGTACGTGCGGCACGGCGCCTGAAGGTACCGTCCATCCACACCGAACACGGCTCGGACTACGTCCGCGGCGTCTCTCCGCTGGTGGGAATGGCAAGCAACACCGTGGACCGGACGCTCGGCCGGTACGTACTACGGACCGCAACCAAGGTCCTCGCGATCTCCGAATCCGCCCAGGCCTTCGTGCAGCAGCTCTCCGGCCGCCGCGCCGCCGTCTTCCACAACGCCATCGACGTTGCCGCCTTCACCGGTGTCGAGCCGGAACTTCCCGCAGAGAAGCTGGTTTTCCTGGGCAGGATCGTTCCGGGCAAGGGCTGGGAGCGGGCCCTGGCCGTGGCGTCGAAGGTCCTTCCCGAGCGTCCCGGCGCGAGCATGCACTTCATCGGCGACGGCGCCGAACGCGCGTCCCTCGAAGCTGCAATCGCGCCGCTCCCCTTCAGGGACCGGATCCATGTGCATGGCTACCTGCGCTCCCCCGAAATATGCCGGATCCTCAGCGGAGCCATCCTGCTGAACCCCACCCGCCTGGCCGAGGGGTTCCAAACCACCCTGCTCGAGGCCGTGGCTGCCGGAGCGGCCGTTGTCAGCACACCGGTAACCGCCGCAAAATACCTTGCCGAACGTGCACCATCAGTGGTCGTCGTCGATGACGACGACGACGCCCCCTGGATCCGCGCCACCGGGCGCCTCCTGGCGGACGGCTGGGCACCGGCTCCCGCCGAGTTCATAGCATCCTTCGACTGGGCCGAGCGCGGCCTGGAATACCTCGCCGTCCTGGACGAGCAGTGACCGCCCCCGGATTCCCGGGGAGCCGGTGATGAGCCCGCGCCTGCGCCTCTTGGTGCAAACCGTGTTCGGCGCCATGGCTTCAGCCCTGGTTCCGGTGCTGGCACTGCTCACCCTTGATGCCGCAGAGTACGGAACTTTCTCACTGGCGTACCTGATGTTTGCCTTCGGCTGGTCCTTGGAGCTGTCGATTATCTGCGACACCTGGGCCAGATCCGTCCGGCAGAAAACCGGTCCCAACGGCTGGCGGGAAGTGAGTCACGCCCTGATCCAGCTGTGCACGCTGGCCGGAGTGCTGGGCGGCGTGCTGGTGTTCGTTTTCTTCGGCGAGGGCGCAAACGCGGTGGCCATGGGCCTTGCCGTGCTCTTCAACCTTTACCGGCTGGGCGGCCGCTTTTTCAACGCCGCCTCTGCCAATTCAGGCCGTGCAGCCGTCTCCGATGCCCTGACGGTGCTGGTCTTCGTGGCCGGCTGGGTAGCCGGATTGCTGCTGGGCTTCACGGGACTGCTGCCCTTTGCCGTGGTCTGGGGCTTGTCCAACCTGGTCGGAGCCCTGGTCTTTATGCCTGTATGGGGCGGCCGTCCCTACGGCATCGGCGGCTGGATCAGCTCCCACCGCAAAACCATCAAGCCGCTGCTCACTGACTCGGTGCTGATGGATGTGGGGGCCATTGCGGTGCCCACCCTCTTCGCTCCGTCCCTGGGGCCGGCCAACTTCGGCATCTACCGGGGCATAGCCAGCGTTGCCACGCCCGTGCAGTTGATCCTCGATCCCCTGCGTCCGGTCCTCTCCCACGTCGAGCCCAAGACTTCCAGCGGGCCCAAGATCCTGGCAGGCGTACTGGGTGCCGCCGTTTTCCTGTCCCTCGCCTGCTACGCGGTCCTGGTTGCGGCCGTGCCGCGCACTTTCCTCCAGGACACCGTGCTGGGCAGCGTTGCCGGCTACGCACTGCCTGCCTCGGTGTTTGTGGCCTCCAACCTCTTCGGCCATTTCTACTACGTCTGCTCGCGGGGCCAGCTCGTGGCCCGGAGGCTGTATCTGGGACGTGTTGTGCAAACGGTGCTCAGCGTCCTGGGTCCGACGGCGGGGCTGCTGGCCTACGGGCTGTCCGGCGCCATTTGGGGCTTCACGCTGGCCAGCGTGGCCTCTTCGGTTGTGTGGTTCGTGCTGCTCCGCCAGCAGGCCACGACGGCTGCCTCCGCCGCCGCGGCTCCGCGCTAGCCTCCGATGACCTGCAGCCATTCGCTGCGCCATGCCTGGAAGCTGAACTGCTCCGTGACCGTCTTGTAGGCACGGTCTCCCAGGGCGGCGCGTTCCGCGTCACCGGCGGCAAGCATGTCATGAATGGACGCTTCCCATTCGTCTGCCGTGGAGGGCGCCTCGGCGCCCATGGCTGCGAGGACCGAGCGGTTGGTTCCCACCGGGCTGCCGAGCGCTGGAAGCGCTGCGGCGCCGTACTGGAGCAGCTTGTAGGCGCACTTACCGCGGGCAAACGGGTCATCCGCCAGCGGCATGATACCCAGGTCTGCGTTGTGCAGCTCCTGGGCGAAACCGCTTTCGCTCCACTGCACGCGGTCAACGATCGCGTCCAGGGGTCCGAGGGAACGCTCCCCCGCACTGATGACCCGAAGCCGGATCGGCCTGACCCGGTTGACGCGGAGCAGGGCATCGGCGATAGGCGGCAGGAACTGTTCCGTGGCCGGGGACCCAAGCCACACCAGAGTCGGGACCTCGTTCAGCGAGTAGTCCGTTTTCTTCGGGTACAGGTCGGGGTTCACGCAGCTGGGGATCATCGTGACGTTGCGTGAAAACTTCGATGCTTCTTCAGCGAGATAGTCGTTGCCCGCGATAATCCGGTCAGCCGCCTCGACGGACCGCCGCCATACTTTGTCCTTGGGCCAGAGGCTGTAGGGAAACGGCGCGGCCGAGTGGAAGATGGCGTCGTCGAAGTCGTAGACGGACGTCTCGGCGCGCTGCAGCAGCTTCGCCTCCAGCCGGCCGTTGCTGAGCGGGGAAGCTTCCCGGCTCATCAGCAGCACACCCGGAATGGTTTTCATCGCCAGCCGGCGAAGGGCTGTTTCTGCGCCCAGCGCCTTGTCCACGTTCCGGGCAAGGGTGGCGATGCTGTTGTCGCCTTGGTCCGTGTAGGTGTACTTCCGGGCGTCCAGGCCCAGGAAGTCCAGCCATTCGTAGATGCGGACCCGGGCACTGCTGCCTTTGCGTCCGTAACTGGCCACCGTGGTCAGGTTGTGCACGCCGCTCATTCGGCACGCTCCCGGTCCGCGAGCCCGGCGACGTACGCTGCAAGCCGTTCCTGCGCCGGCGGGGGCGTGAAGCCCGTGGCACGCAGCTTGTCCAGGTCCAACACGCTGTTCAAGGGCCGCGGAGCCGCGCTGCGGCCGGCAAAGTATTCTGCTGTGCTTACGCCCGTAACCCTGTCACCGGGCTTACCCAGGAGGACAAAGACTTCCCGGGCCACATCCGCCCAGGCCATGGACGGGCCTTCATTGCTGACGTTATACGTGCCGTAGGGGGCGCCCGCGTCCAGGAGGTGCACGATGGCGCCGGCGAGGTCCTCGGCGAAGGTCAGCCTGCCGATCTGGTCATCAACAACGCTGGGGGAAACACCGCGCTCCGCCAAAGCCGCCATGGTCCGCACGAAGTTGTGCCCCTCACCGATAACCCAGCTGGTACGCAGGATATAGTGCCGGGGAACGGTGGCGACGGCGAGGTCGCCGGCCGCCTTTGTTTGGCCGTAAACACCCAGCGGCGCGAACGGTTCATCCTCCGGGTGGCCCGCCCGGGCTCCGTCAAAGACATAATCGGTCGAAACATGCACGAGTGTAAGGTGGTGCTCCTGCGCCAGCCGGGCCAGTTCAGCCACTGCCGCACCGTTGACCTGCCAGGCGTCCGCGCGGCCGCTGCCCTCGGCGTCGTCAACCGCCGTATAGGCCGCAGCGTTGATGACGGTCGAGTAGTTCTTCCAGTCCACCTGCGCCAGGGCCGATGGATCACTGAGGTCCAGCTCGCCCCGCCCCGCGAATTCCACGTCGGTGCGGCCGGCCAGCGCCTTCCGCAGCGCCTTCCCCAGCTGGCCGTTGGCGCCGAGCACCAGGGTCCGGCGCGGCGGCATGGGCGGAACATCCGAAAGCCGGGGATGGACACGGTCCTTGGCGGAGATTTCGGCACCGGCCAGGTCCAGCGGCCACGGGATCCCGGCCGTCTCGTCGGCCAGGTTCAGGAACACATACTGCGACTGGGCTTCCGCTGACCAGTGGTCATTGACCAGGTAGGTGTACGCGGTGGAGTCTTCCAGGGTCTGGAAGGCATTACCCACGCCGCGCGGAACGTAAACGGCGCGGGACGGGTCCAGTTCGGTGAAGAACGTGCGGCCGAACGTGCGGCCCTCGCGCAGATCCACCCAGGCCCCAAAAATCCGTCCCGAGGCCACGGAGACGTACTTGTCCCAGGGCTCGGCGTGGATACCCCGTGTGGCACCCTTCTTGGTATTGAAGGAGACGTTGTTCTGGACCGGGTTGAAGTCCGGCAGGCCAAGCGCAACCATCTTTTCGCGCTGCCAGTTCTCCTTGAACCAACCGCGGTTATCGCTCATTACCGGCAGTTCACATACCAGGAGGCCGGGAATGGGTGTCTCCGTGACGGACAGCGGCTTTGGGCCGGACGCGCCGGTCACTGTCCCTGCTCCTGGTACTTCGCTTCGGTGGCCTGTTTCTGCGGGCGCCACCACTGCTCATTGCGCCGGTACCAGTCCACGGTTGCTTCCAGTCCGTCCTCGAAACGCCCGTAGGCGGGAGTCCAGCCCAGTTCGGACCGGAGCTTCGACGAGTCGATCGCGTAGCGAAGGTCGTGGCCGGGGCGGTCCGCTACCAGGTCGAAGGCGTCCTGGGGCTGGTCCAGCGCCTTGAGGATCAGGGCCACGACGTCGCGGTTGGACATCTCCCCGTCGGCGCCGATCAAGTACGTTTCTCCGATCCGGCCCTGCTCAATGATCCGCAGGACGGCGGAGGAATGGTCGTCTGCGTGGATCCAGTCCCGGACGTTGGCGCCGGAGCCGTAGAGCTTCGGTCGGACGCCGTCGAGGACGTTGGTGATCTGCCGCGGAATGAACTTCTCCACGTGCTGGTAGGGGCCGTAGTTGTTGGAACAGTTGCTGATGGTCGCCTGCAGTCCGAAGGAGCGCATCCACGCCTTGACGAGCAGGTCGGAACCGGCCTTTGTGGAGGAATAGGGGCTCGAGGGGTTGTACGGCGTGTCCTCGGTGAAGCGCTCCGGGTCATCCAGCTCCAGGTCCCCGTACACTTCATCGGTTGATATGTGGTGGAACCTGGTGCCGTGGCGCCGGGCGGATTCGATCAGCGTGTAGGTGCCGATGATATTGGTATCCAGGAACGGACGCGGATCATGGAGCGAATTGTCGTTGTGCGATTCAGCGGCGAAGTGGACGACGACGTCGGCGGCTTCCACCAGGGGGTCGACGGCGGCGGCGTCGCAGATATCACCGACCACCAGCCGGACGCGGTCCTGCGGCAGCGATTCCAGGGAGCGGGGATTGGCAGCGTAGGTCAGCTTATCCAGGACCGTCACCACGTAGTCGGTATGCCGAACCAGATGGTGGACGAAGTTGGAACCAATGAATCCGGCTCCGCCGGTCACAAGAATGTTTCGCATGATTCAAGCCTACTAGTTTGGTGAGGCTACCTTTGGCACGCGATGATGGACGCATGCGTGGAATAATTCTCGCCGGCGGCACAGGATCCCGGCTACATCCAATCACCATGGGCGTCAGCAAACAGCTGGTTCCGGTCTACGACAAGCCGATGATCTACTACCCGTTGTCGACCCTGATGCTGGCCGGCATCCGCGACATCCTGATCGTCACGACTCCTGCGGATTCCGAGCAGTTCCAGCGGCTGCTGGGCGACGGTTCCCGCTTCGGCGTTTCCCTGTCCTATGTGGAGCAGAAGTCGCCCGACGGCCTCGCCCAGGCATTCATCCTCGGTGCGGATCACATCGGCAACGGCCCCGTGGGCCTGGTACTGGGTGACAACATTTTCTACGGTCCGGGCATGGGTACGCAGCTGCGCCGGTTCACTTCCCCGGACGGCGCCGTGATCTTCGGCTACCAGGTGGCCGATCCCACTGCCTACGGTGTGGTGGAGTTCGCGGACGACGGCAAGGTCCTCTCCCTTGAGGAAAAGCCGTCCGACCCCAAGAGCAGCTATGCGGTCCCGGGACTGTATTTCTATGACAACGACGTCATTGAAATTGCCCGCAACCTCCGCCCCTCCCCCCGGGGAGAACTGGAGATCACCGACGTCAACTCCACGTATCTCGCGGAAGGACGCCTCAAGGTCGATATCCTGCCCCGCGGCACGGCCTGGCTGGACACGGGCACGTTCGATTCCCTGAGCGAAGCCACCGACTTCATCAAGACCGTGCAGAAGCGCCAGGGACTGTCCATCGGCTGCCCGGAAGAGATCGCCTGGCGGCTGGGTTACCTCAGCGATGAGGAACTGCTGCGGCTGGCCGCGCCCCTGGTGAAGAGCGGGTACGGCGCGTACCTGCAGAAGCTGGTGGATTCCGAGCAGGGCCGCCGTCGGTGAACTGGGTATACGTTCTCCCCTATTTCTTCTCCGGCTTCGCCTTCCTGTTCGTACCGGGGGTTGCGGTGGGTCTGGCCCTGGGGCTCCGGGGCGTCCCGCTCATCGGGCTCGCAGCGCCGCTGTCCATCTCGGTCATCTCCTGCACGGCCGTGGCCAGCGGAATCCTCGGACTGCCGTGGGGCTGGCCCCTCGTCGCGGCCGCCACCGCGGCTGCCGCCGTCGTTGTGTTCCTTGTCCGCCTCCTGGCTGACCGGTTCGCCGCCCGCAGCCGCCCGACCGGCCGCAGGGCCGCCGCCGTCGACGTTCAGGCGGGGTTCCCGTGGCAGGGTACGGCACCTGCCCTGGCTGGCATTGCCGCCGGTGCGCTGATCATCGCGTGGCGCTTCATCCACATGATTCACCGTCCGGAATACATCTCCCAGACATTCGACGGAGTCTTCCACCTCAACGCCACCGAATACATCCTGGAGACCGGTACGGCGTCGTCGCTGACCATCGGGCGGATGGTCAATGAAGGCGCGGACATCTCCTTCTACCCGGCCGCCTGGCACGACTACATCTCCCTGCTGGCATCCACCGGCAGCATTTCCGTTCCCGAAGCCATCAGTGTCGGGAACATACTGATCGCAGGCCTGGCCTGGACCACCGGATGCGTTTTCCTGGTCAGCCGCATTCTCGGCACCCGGCCCATGCCGCTGCTGGTGACGGGTGTCCTGTCCGCAGCCTTTGCCGCTTTCCCCTACCTGATGATCGATTTCGGTGTCCTGTACCCGAACCTGCTGGCGATTGCCCTCATGCCCGCCTGCCTGGGCCTGGCCGTGTCGGCCGCAGGTGCCTCCGTCCGCAAGGACCTTGGCCGGTGGACAGCCCTGGCTGCACTTGTGCTGGCCCTCCCCGGCATGCTCCTGGCGCATCCCAGCACGCTGATTTCATTTATTGCCCTGACCCTTCCCTTGGCTGCACTGGCCGCCGCCCGGTCATGGCAAGGCCTGCAGGGCAGGGGCTGGCTGCGGGTCCTGCCACTCGCCGGAACCGCCCTCTACGGTGTGCTGACCGTGGTGCTGTGGAGCAGGATCCGTCCTGATCCCACGGCGGCAACATGGTATCCGGTCGAATCGGCGGCGCAGGCGGCCGGTGAAGCCTTCCTGAGCGCTCCGCTCGGCCGACCGGTGCCGCTTATGGTGGCAGTCCTGACCTTTGTAGGCGTCGTGTACTGCGCACGCAACTTCCAGCGGCTCTGGTGGCTGCTGGCCTCCTTCGCGGTCAGCTGCATGCTGTTCGTTATTGTGGCCGGCTTCCCCTGGGGGGATCTCCGCACAGCCTTTGCCGGCGTGTGGTACAACGACCCGTACCGCCTGGCGGCCCTGCTGCCCGTCCTGGGCCTCCCCGTGGCCGCCGTCGGCGCCTGGTCGGTGGTTGAGGCTCTCCGCGGCGCATTCGCCGGCCGTTTTGGGACCAGGCATGCGGCTGCAGCTCCGGGGACGACGGACGGCGCCGAGGCAATCGAGTCCGTCAAGACACCACGCGGCCGCTACGTTTTGCCGACCGTTGCGGTTGTCCTGCTGGTGGTTCTGGCCTTGACCACCCAGGGGAAGAGCATCGACACGGCGCAGGCGTCCGGCGCAGCGAACTTTGCCCTGACGGACGATTCGCCGCTGCTTTCCGCTGATGAGTCCGAGCTGCTGGAACGGGTTCCGGAGGAAGTCCCGGAGGACGCCGTCGTCGTCGGCAGCCCCTGGACCGGCGCCTCGCTGGTTTATGCCCTGTCCGGGCGCCGGACACTGATGCCGCACATCTTCTATACGCTCTCCCCCGAGGGCCAGACCGTGGTCGACCGCCTGGACGAGATGCTCACGGATCCCGCCGTCTGCCAGGCCGTCGAGGACCTGAACGCCTACTACGTTCTCGACTTCGGACCAAAAGAGGTTCACGGCGGCGACCACCCTTACGCCGGGCTGGATGATGTCGGCGCCGCGAGCGGGTTCGAGCTCGTGGACCAGGAAGGCAGTGCCAAGCTGTACCGCGTAAGCGGCTGCGGGTAGGCCGTTCCTGGAACCTGAGCCTTAACGCCGCCGGCCCGGTACTCCCTGCAGGGGGTACCGGGCCGGCGGCGTTTAAGGGTGCGTCAGGCGCGCATGCGGGCGACGACGTCGTCCACAGGTCCGTCCATAATGACCCTGCCGTGCTCCAGCAGGACACCCCGCTTGCAGATCCGGGAAACCAGGTCCAGGTCGTGGCTGACCACAACGAGGGTCTTGCCCTCCCCCGCCAGTTCCTTGATCTTGTCGATGCACTTCTTCTGGAAAGGCTCGTCGCCCACGGCCAGAATTTCGTCCACGAGGAAGACCTCAGGGTCGGTGTGGACCGCCACGGAGAACGCCAGGCGAAGGTACATACCGGAGGAATAGAACTTCACCTCGGTGTCGATGAACTGGCCGATCTCGGAGAACGCGACGATGGAGTCGAACTTCTCGTCGATCTCCTGCTCGGTCATACCCAGGATGGCACCGTTCAGGTAGACGTTGTCGCGTCCGCTCAGGTCATGGTGGAAACCGGCGCCCACTTCGATCAGCCCCGCTACGCGTCCACGCGTCCCCACAGTCCCGCTGTCCGGGTGCATAACGCCAGAGATGTGCTTGAGCAGTGTCGACTTGCCGGACCCGTTCAGCCCCAGCAAAGCAACGGTCTCGCCCTGCTCAACTTCAAGGGAAACATCCTTGAGCGCATGGAATTTCTCCGACAGATCGCCTTTCCGGCCCTTGATCAGCCATACAAAGGCTTCCTTCATGGAACGGGTATGCCGCAGCACAAACTGCTTGTTGACGTTGCGGATTTCGATGGCATTAGCCATTTTTAGAGCTCCTGGGCAAAACGGCCTTCAAGGCGGCGGAAGACAAACTGGCCGATTATCAGCACCAGCAACGATACTGCCAGCCCGATCGGCAGCCATTGGGACAACAGATGCGGCGGTATCGGTTCTGCTCCATCGGTGGTGGGAAGCCAGAAAGCAAAGTGGAAGGATTCCACGGCGACGGTCAGCGGATTGAACTGATAGATCGTGAAGGCGACATCGCCGAGCTTGTCCCGAACCATCATCCAGGAATACAGAACCGGAGAAGCCCAGGTCGCGATCATCAGCAGCATGTCCACGAGGTTTTCCGCGTCCCGGAAGTACACGTTGACCGCGCCGAACAGAAGGCCCAGCCCTGTCGCGAGGAGAGCGACGACGACGAACCCAACCACGGCCGAAGCCAGCTGCAGCAGGGACGGCCGCCAGCCGTTGAAGAAGCAGGCGACTATGAGGATCACAATCTGCGGCACGAAATGCACGGCTGAGACCCAGACGGAAGCCACCGGGAACAATTGCCGCGGAAGATAGATCTTCTTGATCAGGCCTCCGTTACCGACAATGGAACGGGATGCATTTCCCAGCGCCTCGGTAAAGAAGTTGATCAGCACAATGCCGGAAAACAGGTAAATGGCATAATTGGGCAGCCCCCTGGGATTGCCAGGGCTCTGTTCAAGACCCAGGAACACCCCAAGCGCGATGTAGAAGACGACAAACTGCACTCCGGGCTTGACGTAGGACCATAAGATGCCGAGGACTGATCCCCGGTACCGGACCTGCAGCTCTTTTGCCACCAGGAGCTTGAGCAGGAATCGCGACCGGACTACGTCAAGAAGGCCTCGGCCCATCCCCGGCCGGGTCATCGCCGTCGACGATGACCCGGCCCCAGAGTCACTCATGGGTGCCCCGCCTAAGCATTCTTGTCCGTTCCCGGGTCCACAGCCATGGCAGCGAATGTCTCGCTCCATGCCGCGGGGGAAGTGTATTCGGGCAGCTCGTTGCGGTATTCAACAGACAACCGGTCCCACTTCTGCAGAAGCTCCTTGTGCAGCTTCAGGCTGCGGGCAATCATTGCCCGGAACTTCTCATTGTCCCGCTTGTACCAGGATGCTCCGGTTCCGTCGGCTGAAGATACCAGGGCAGAGTCCAGCTGCGACAGCCTCCACCACCGGGCATCCATTGCCGGCACAACTGCTTCCGGATGTTCCAGGGCCTTGTCCCGCACGGGCATGATCTGCCGCGCCGCACCGGTTACCGCCTTGGTGAAGGCTGCCGGCATGCTGCGCGGTGCCGAAGGCATGATGCCCCGCTTGGGGGGCCGGACCCGCTGCGTGGACGGGAATGCTCCCACGTCGGTGGAGACCTGCGCGTCGGAGAATTCGCTTCGGCGCTTCCGGATCTCCGGCAGCTTGGTCTTAATGGTGTCGTGCAGGTGCCCGGGACCCTTCAGCACATCCTCCAGCGCTTCAAGCCGGAGCTCCACCGCTGAGTACTGCATGGAAAGCAGATGCCGCACGTCGACGGCGAAGCTCTCCTTCATGAGGTTTCCGCCCTTTTTGTACGGCGAGTAGATCATTGCCGCGACCCACCGGTTGCGCTGGTGGAAGTACGCCTGCCAGTCGATGGTGTCGTCCTTCTCCGTCCAGGGCATGTGCCACACAGCGGCGCCCGGGAGGGAGACCGTCTTGTAACCGCATGCCTTGGCACGGATGCCGAACTCTGCGTCGTCCCACTTGATGAAAACAGGAAGGGGAAGGCCGATGTCCCGGATGATCTGGGTGGGAATCAGGCACATCCACCATCCGTTGAAGTCAACATCCGCGCGGCGGTGCATCCACGGCGTGGTGCGGAGGTTGCTTGCGCTGAAGTCGTGGCCTTCCTTGGTCTCCTGGTTCGGACCCCAGTAGAAGCGCCACTCGTTGATGCTCTCGCCGAAGGTATGCAGCACCGAGCGCTCGTAGAGGTTGAACATGTGCCCGCCGACGATGGTCGGGGTGCGGGTGAAGTCGGCGAACTGGACGGCCCTCAGGACGCCCTCCGTCTCGACCATCACGTCGTCGTCCAGCAACAGGCAGTAGGTGCTCGTGCCGTCGTTGATGGTTTCGTACATGCCGCGCGCAAATCCGCCGGAACCGCCCAGGTTGCCCTGCTCCACCAACCGGAATTTGTCTCCCAGTACTGCCGCGGCTTCCTCATAGCCTTCCTCATCGCGGACCTTCTTGGTGCCCTGGTCCGTGATGATCAAGCGGTCCATGACCGCCAGGAGCTCTTCGGACTCGGCGAAGGTGCTGAGGTGGCGGACACAGAAGTCCGGCCTGTTGAACGTTGTGACGGCAATCGAAACAGATCCCGGTACAAAGCCTTCCGGCTTCGGTACCGACCACTGGGCGTTCAGGAGATTGACGCTGGAAGCGTGCGAGACCAGGTCAAACCAGTACCAGCCGCCGTCGCCGAACTGCTTGAGCGGCAAATCGATGGACAGGACGCCGCCGGTTTCCGTGGTGAGGCTCTCCACGCGGTTGGACGTGCCCCGCGCCGAGGAACGGTACACAACGACCGTTGCTTCGGCATCGGTCTCCACCGTCAGCCGGACCTGCTCGACATCGTTGTGCGCACGCCAATAGCTCGCCGGAAATGCGTTGAAGTAGGTCCCGAAGGATACGCGGCTGTGCTCCGAAAGCCGGACCTCGCGGCGGCCCGTGATGAAGTCGGACCGGCTGGATGCGTTGCCGGTGACGGCGCTTACAGCCGCGCCGCTGCGTGAGTTGCGTGAGCTTTCTTCTACGACGCGCTGGGCGGAGTTGAAGTCCACGTAGAGCGGCAGGGTGTCCATGTCGCCGTCAACCGGCAGGACGATCCGGTGGACCGTTTGCCACTGGGTGTCGGCAGCCGTCTCGGCCACCTCAGTTTTGGTCTGCGTTGCTGTGCTCACGCGTCAACTCCTCCGCTTTCAAGTTTCGCTCCACCGGTGAAGTGGGGCTTGATCTTATTGTCGTACATCGACAATGCCGAGCCGATCGCCATGTGCATGTCCAGATACTTGTAGGTGCCGAGCCGTCCGCCGAAGAGGACGTCCGTTTCGCCCTTTGCGAGGTCCCGGTATGCAAGCAGCTTTTTCCGGTCCTCCGCCGTGTTCACGGGGTAGTACGGCTCGTCGCCCTTTTCCGCAAAGCGGGAGAACTCCCGCATGATTACGGTGGCGTCCTTGGTGTAGTCGCGCTCGGGGTGGAAGTGCCGGAACTCATGGATCCGGGTGTAGGGAACGTCCTCGTCGGGGTAGTTCATGACCGAGGTTCCCTGGAAGTCCTCAATCGGAAGGACTTCCTGCTCCAGATCGATGGTGCGCCAGGACAGGTCACCTTCGGCGTAGTCGAAGTAGCGGTCGACGGCGCCGGTGTAGACGACCGGCACCTGGCCGCGCGTAGCGTCGCGGGAGAACTCGTGGTCACCGAAGAAGTCCGTCTCCAGGTGCACCTGAATGTTGGGATGATCGGCCATCCGTTCAATCCATGCGGTGTAGCCGTCTACCGGCAGGCCCTCGTACTTGTCGTTGAAGTACCGGTTGTCGTAGTTGTAGCGCACGGGCAGCCGGCTGATGATTTCCGCCGGCAGGTCCTTGGGGTCCGTCTGCCACTGCTTGCCGGTGTAGTACTTGATGAAGGCCTCGTACAGCGGGCGGCCGATCAACGAGATGCCCTTGTCGTTGAGGTTGGCCGGGTCGGTTCCGGCAAGTTCCCCGGCCTGCTCCTGGATCAGTGCCCGGGCCTCGACCGGGCCCATGGAGGACCGGAAGAACTGGTTGATCGTGCCCAGGTTGATGGGCATGGAGTACACCTCGCCCTTATGGCTGGTGTAGACCTTGTGCACGTAGTTAGTGAAGCCGGTGAAGCGGTTGACGTATTCCCAGACCCGCTCGTTGGAGGTATGGAACAGGTGCGCACCGTAACGGTGCACTTCAATCCCTGTCTGCGCTTCGTTCTCGCTATAGGCGTTGCCGCCAATGTGGTGGCGCCGGTCCAGGACAGCGACTTTCAGTCCCAGTTCCTTAGCGGCACGCTCGGCTACGGTCAGGCCGAAAAAGCCCGACCCTACGACGACGAGGTCAACGTTCACATTTACTCCTGTATATTTCCGGTACGCCCCAACCGGGCAGGCACCCGACGGTCAAGGTTATCCGAGATTTCGGCTTCAGGCATTTTCGACGGGGCGCGGCCGCCGTCAGACGGCGCCTCTCGGAGCGTCCTGCCGCCGTAGCACCGGCGTTTTGGCAGTACGGCCGGGACGTTGGTTATTGCCCCAAGAGGCAAAGTGACGCGGCCGAACCGGATCTGTTCCCCGTACTGCAGTTTACTGCGCCCGGCATTGCCGTCTGTCAGGGGCCGTCCTGTCCTCCACTGCCGCATTCTGCGCGACCCCTGTCCCGGGCAGCTGTGCGGCCGGGGTACGGGGAGGCCTGCAGCCCTAGCCTTTCTCCATCCGCTCAACGAGTCGAGGAGGGCCCCTTGCTGCTTCATGTAACCCTTGCCGCTGCGCCGGGCAGCCCCCCTGGGCCTGTGGGTGGGAGATGGAGCCGACGTGAGGTGGTGATCGAGTTAACAGGTGCTGCCGGCAGCCACGATGTTCAGGCCCGGCTCGCTGAGCGCTACGGCGCGTCCTGCTTCAGCATCGGGGGATTACCGCTGCACACGCTGAGCCCCGGCCGCGCTCCTTTTGTAAACGGGGCCGTCATTGTGTGCTCCGCCGGCAGCTCCGGACCGCCGGGCGGCCGCACTGCACGCGGGACCTCGGAAACGGGGACGGCCTCCCTGCTGATGGTTGTGTGCAGCGGACCCGACGCCGGGGGCATCACGCCCCTGCAGCGGGGCACCTACCGGATCGGGCGCCTCGGTTCTTCCGAAGCCCGGGCCGAGCGGCGGATAGGCATCTGTGACCCGGCACTTTCCCGGGACCATGCCCTGCTGGTGGTCGGCACCGATTCTGTTCAGGTGCGAGACCTTGGTTCCGCCAACGGCACCTGGGTCGATGGCAGGCGCATACGCGAGGCTGTCGTGGACACCGGCTCCGTGCTGCGGTTCGGCTACAGTTCCTGCCGGTTGGTGCTGCCTGCCGCTGTTCCGGACCCCGAAGCGGCCCCCGCTGATCCCTTTGAGCCGCAGACCGTACAGCTTTCCGAACACGCACAAAAAACCGGCCTCCTGCTCTTGGGGGCGCTCCTGCCGCTGGTCCTGGGCGTGGTCCTCGCCTTGGCCACCGGGATGTGGATGTTCCTGGCCTTCAGCGCGCTGTCCGCCGTGACTGCTATGGCAGGGGCTGCCGGGGCACGGCGCAGGCGCCGGGAACAAGCTGCTGCCATCGCCCTGGCTGCCGCAAAGGATGCCCGCGGGCGGCACCTGGCAGCTCCGGACCCGGGAACCATGGCCCTGGCCGCCGTGCTCGGATCAACGGGCCGCTTCATCAGCGGGGTGCCGGCTCCGGTTGCTGCGCCCGCTCCTGCTGCGCCGCAGGGCCCGGCAGCCGAATACCCGGTCCGCATCGGCATGGCACCCCAGCCCGCAAATGTGGTGCCTTCCCCTACCGCACAGCGTTTTTCTGCTCCGGTGATCCCCGACGCCCCCGTAATCCTCCGGCTGGGCAAGGACCGCGACATCTGCCTTCAGGGACCGGAGGCTGGCGCGCTGTGCCGGACTATCCTCCTGAACGCCGCATCTAATGCGGCTGCCGGCTCAGCCCTGCGCGTTGTATGCGCCGGCCGTCCGCCGGACCTGGAGCCGGCCGCACGCTTCCTCCCCGGCGTTACTCTTGCAGCGCTTCCCGATCCAGGCCCGCCCGCACTGCCGCCTGCCGCGGCACTTTTGCGGTCGCATCTGGAGCAAGCAGCGCCCGAGGCGGAAGCTGCCGTTATTGTGCTGTGCATCCCCGGCGCTTGGGCACTGTACGCCCAGGACCTGGCTGCCGCCCTTCCCGGCCCCCTGCGGGCCCGGATATGCGTCATCCGGCTCGGCGGCGGTCCCGCGGCGTCAACGGTGACTGTGTCATCCGGGCGGGGAACCCGGAGCGACGGCCCGGACACGCTGGAGTTCATACCGGACCTGGTGCAGGCCGCCGGCTTCGAACGCCTCAGCCGGGCAGCGGCACTTTCCCGGCACGCGGCCCCGGCAGCCGGCGGCCATGCTGACGCAGGGCGGGAAGATACCGGCCGGATTCCGTCGACGGCCGCCTTTGGTGAGTATCATCCCTCCTCCCCCGACAAGCTCCTGCGCGGCTGGAAACTCCCTCCCGGCGGCGCCGGGGCAGTTGTCGGAGTATCTGCCGCCGGACCAGTCACCCTGGACCTGGAAAAGGACGGCCCGCACTTCCTCGTGGCCGGAACCACCGGCTCGGGCAAATCCGAATTGCTGCGCAGCTTCGTCGCATCCCTGGCGGCCCGGGAGCCGCCCAGCGGCGTAACGTTCCTGCTCATCGATTTCAAGGGCGGTTCAGGCCTGGCACCACTGGCAGGCCTGCCGCACTCCGTGGGCCTGCTGACGGATTTGTCGGCCGGGAACGTATCCCGCGCACTTACGTCCCTGCGGGCCGAAGTCCGGCGGCGCGAAGCGCTCTTCGCCGGAACCGGAGCTGACAGTATCGCCGCCTACAACGTCCGCCCCGGGCCTGCAGGCACTCTTCCCCGCCTGCTCGTGGTGGTTGACGAATTCCGGATGCTGGCTGACGAGGTGCCCTCCGCCCTGCCGGAACTCCTGCGCATCGCCGCCGTCGGACGGTCCCTTGGCCTGCATCTGCTGCTGGCAACCCAGCGGCCGCAGGGAGCAGTGACCAGCGACATCCGGGCGAACATTGCCACCACCATTGCCTTGCGGGTCTCGTCCGCTGCCGAATCCCGCGATGTCCTCAATTCCGACTGTGCTGCCGGCATCCCTTCCGCCCTGCCGGGCCGGGCCTTCATTGCCAGAGGCGGTGGGCAGCCGCTGGCCTTCCAGTGTCTTTCCACCGCGCAGCACCCCGGCGGCAGCGGCATTGCCGTGACGGATCTGGCAGAGTATCTCCTCGCTCAACAAGAGGGCCCCCGGGAACCGTCCGCCGCCGCCCCGGATGCCCTGCAGGCCTACTGCTCGGCAGTCCGGCGTGCTGCGGAAAGGGGAACCTATCCGTCGCCCTTCCGCCCGGTTCGGCCGCCGCTCCCCCGGACCCTCACCCGCGAGCTCAGCGCACAAGCAGCCGCGGCATCGGCTGGGTGCGGTGCTTCCTCAACCGGGACAGTCCTGCTCGGGCTGCTGGACGACCCTGAAAACCAGAATCAACGGGAACTGTCCTGGCATCCGGGCACCGACTCCCATCTGGCGGTACTCGGTTCGCCGCGGGCCGGAACATCCGACTGCCTGCAACTGGTCACCTCCGGACTGGTGGCGGCCCAACCAGGCCGGCACCTGTATATCCTCGACGCTGACGGCAGCCTCGCCTGGTTGGCAGGTGCCGGGCAGACAGGCGCCTATGTGGGCCCGCAGGACACGAAACGCGCAGCACGCGTGCTCGCCTTTTTGGCCGGTGAAGCAGTGGCCCGGATGGCTTCCGCCGGAGGCGCCACCGCCGGCGGAAGCCACACTTCCCGGGCAGCCGAGATTACCCTCGTAGTTTCCGGATGGGCACGCTGGAGCACAGCCTTCCGTTCGGGGCGGGGCCTGGCGGGCGAAGATGACCTGGCGGACCTCGTCCGGGACGGAGAACGGGCGGGTATATGCGTAGTCATCGCCGGTGAGCGGGAACTGCTCAATTCCCGGTGTTTCCCGCTCATCCCCAACCGGTTGTTTTTTCCCGCAGATGCAAGCGCAGAGACGCTGCTGCTGTGGCCGCGGCTTCCGGCCATGGACCGCATCATCGGCCGCGCCCTGGTCCAGGGACGGATCGGAACGGCGGAAGGCCTTGCCGCGCAGCTCCTCGGACCGGAGCCGCACTCCGGGCTGCCCGGGTTGCCTGACGGGGTCCCTCCCCCGCACCGGATAGAGCCCCTGCCCGCGTTCGTTGCACCGGAGCGCCTGACAGCGCAGACCGGCACCGATTCCGTGGCAGTGGGTCTATGCGGAGATGAGCTGGGCACGGCCGCGGCGCAGGTCCCCCGGGGGTCGGTTTTCCTAGTGGCCGGCCCGCCCGGGTCGGGGCGCACGTCTTTCCTGCGCCAGATGCAGCGGGCGGCACATCCCTCATTGGATATTTTTTCCGGAAACAGTGCCGAGGACTTCCAGGAAAACCTCGACGTGTTCCTGGCGGCGCCCGGAACCGGCCTGGTCCACCGCCTGCTGCTGCTGGTCGATGACGCTGATCTGCTGCCGGCTCCGGTCCACCGCAGGCTTGCCGAGCTGCAGTCCCAGGGCGCGCGGCTCGTACTGGCAGCCGCATCCGGACCGCAGCTGACGGCCCGGGTGCCGCTGGCCCTGCAGGTCCGTTCGGCACCGCGGGGAGCACTCCTGTGTCCCGCGTCGCCCGTGGACGGGGATATCTTCGGCATCCGGATTGATACCGCGGTCAGGCGTCCTCCGGGCAGATGCTTCCTCGTGGAAGGAACACAGTCCGTGGAAGCCCAGACGGCCTATCGGGACGAATGAGGACCTTCACACGGCTCAGAAGGTTTTGGCGCCGTCGGTCAGCCGGCTTGTGTGGGCAAGTACGGGCTTGGTGAACAGCAGCACCAGCACGGCCGCGGCCGGCAGGAGCATCGCCAGGCCGGCGAGGACCAGTCCCGCCTGAAGCGTGGGAACGGCGATGATGACCACAAAGAGCTGCCAGACCACCGCTGCCGAGCGGGTCCACCGGTATCCGCGGAAAAAGAAGTGGCCCACGGCGAGCAGCCACACCGCAAGTGCTACAGCGAAGACCAGGGTGAAGATAGCCCCGCCCATGGACAGCGGCGTTGAAGTCGCAAGCTCATAGCCGTACCAACCGGCGAAGGCGAGGAGGCAAAGCGCTTCCAGTACGAGAACGGCAGAGATCACCAGGACGGCCGGGGTGCGTTTTGGTGCGTTTGGGGGTGTTGACACATAGGCAGAATACCGGAGACAGGCGCCGCCGGCGCTCCCTCCGCCGGTTAGTGGCGGACCGTGCAGCCCGCAGTAAGCCGCAGCACCGTGGCCGTCGGAGGGACCGCGCCGTCCCGGCAGGGCCCCGGTACAAAACACCCGTACTGTGATGCATCCCTCAGCACTGTGGCCATAATTTACGCTGCTTACCCCTTGTTTGCTTTGGCCTGACGTGCCACGCTAGATACAGGGAAATCAGGGGCCGAGACCGGCCCCTTTAGTTTGTAGTTGCTCGTGAATGTTTTCACAAACACGTAGGAGTCAACTCTTCAGAGGAGATAGTGATCAACATGGATTGGCGGAGCCGCGCAGCTTGCCTGGATAAAGATCCGGAGCTTTTCTTTCCCGTGGGCAACACAGGCCCGGCTCTTCTTCAAATCGAAGAAGCCAAGAGTGTATGCCGGCGGTGCCCGGTCATCGATACGTGCCTGCAGTGGGCCATCGAAACAGGCCAGGATGCAGGTGTCTGGGGCGGCATGAGCGAAGACGAGCGCCGCGCACTGAAGCGCCGCGCCGCCCGCGCACGCCGGGCCTCATAGCAGGACTTTCCGGAACGCCGGGTACGTCAAAGGGCCGTTGCCTCGCAGCAACGGCCCTTTTGCGTACCCGGTGTCTTTGCTGCCGGGTCCGGTTGGAACTGCTCAGGTGCGCCGGTACTCGGTATCGAGCCCCATTTCGATGGTGACCTGGGTGCCGCTGTTTTCGCCGGCGGACCACTCGATGGTCCCGTCGAGTTCGCTCTGGACCAGGGTCCGGACAATCTGCAGCCCCAGACCCTCCCTCCGCGGTCCCGGCGGCAGGCCCACGCCGTCGTCGGACACAGTGACGGTGAGCCTTTCCTCGCGCCCCGCCGGGCCGTGGCGACGGGCAGACAGGCCCACGGTTCCGCGGCGGCCTGCCAGTCCGTGCTCGACGGCGTTGGTCACCAGTTCGTTAATCACCAGGGCCAGCGGCGTAGCGAGGTCGCTGGGCAGTTCACCGAATGATCCTTCCCGGCGGGTGCGCACTTCCTGCGTAGGGGAAGCCACCTCGGCGGACATCCGGAACTGGCGGTCGATCAGCTCGTCAAAGTCCACGTTTTGCGTCAGTCCCTGGGACAGTGTCTCGTGCACCAGGGCGATGGTGGAGACGCGGCGCATGGCCTGGGCCAGCCCCTGCTTGCCTTCCTCACTCTCCATCCGGCGGGACTGCATCCGCAGCAAGGCGGCCACGGTCTGCAGGTTGTTCTTCACCCGGTGGTGAATCTCGCGGATGGTGGCGTCCTTGGAAACCAGTTCCATCTCCCGGCGGCGCAGCTCCGAAACGTCCCGGCACAGCACCAGGGCACCGAAGCGTTCCTTTTCGTCCCGCAGCGGAATGGCCCGCAGGGACAGGCTGACGCCCCGGGACTCGATCTCGGTGCGCCACGGCATCCGGCCCGTGACTACCAGCGGCAGCGTTTCGTCCACCATGCGCCGGTCCTTGAGCAGGGCCGTAGTGATTTCTGCCAGGGAACGGCCTTCCAGCGTTTCCATGTCCCCCAACCGGCGGAACGCGGACACACCGTTGGGGCTGGCATACTGCACAATCCCCTCGGCATCCAGCCGGATCAGGCCGTCGCCTACCCGCGGAGCTCCCCGGCGCGATCCGGTGGGCGTGGCGAAGTCCGGCCACAGCCCCAGGGTTCCCATCCGCAGCAGGTCATAGGCACACTGCCGGTACGTCAGCTCCAGCCGGGAGGGCATCCGCGAGCTGGACAGATCCATGTGTGAGGTCACCACTGCCAGGGTCCGTCCGTTCCGTACAAACGGGATGGCTTCCACACGCATGGCCGTCTCGGCGGTCCAGCTCGTTTCACTGGACCGCTCGATGTGCTGGCTGCGCCATGCTGTGTCCACCAGCGGCTGCAGGTCGGCCCGGATGCGCTCCCCCACGAAGTCGCTGTGGAACACGGTGTGCGACGTCGAGGGGCGGGCATGGGCCAGGGCCACGTACCCGCCCTCGGGCACCGGGAACCACAACGCCAGGTCGGCGAAGGCGAGGTCTGCCACCATCTGCCAGTCCCCCACCAGCAGGTGGAGCCATTCGGCGTCCCCCGGACCGAAGTCGGCGTGGTCCTTGATCGGGTCGGTAAAGATTGCCACGTGTACTCCGGACTAGCGGCGGACGATGGAACGCAGCAGGCGCAGCGCCACGGACAGTGAGGCCATGTCGTCCTGCTCCAGGCGGTTCACCTCGTTGAACATCTTCGTGGCACGCTGCAGGTGGTCTGCGTTTTCCTCTTCCCAGGTTTCCATGCGCTGTACCGGATCGGCCGCGTCGAGCTCAGGCGTTGCTTCCAGGGCAGCCGTGGTCATGTCCGCGACAGTCGAGTAGAGGTCGTCACGCAGGGCAGCGCGGGCCAGGGCCTGCCACCGGTCATCCCGGGGCAGCTTGGTGATCCGCTCGAGCAGGTCATCGATGCCGTAGCGGTCATAGACCGCGTAATACACGGCTGCCACGTCCGCCGCGGGTTCCCCGGCAGTCCGGCTGACGCGGGCGACGTCGAGGAGCCCGAAGGATTCGAACTGCTCGGCCCAGTAGCTGCCCAGGGCAGCGGGAACGTCCAGCTCCCGGGCCTTGTCCTCCAGCTCCTGCACCCGCGCTGCGTCGCCGCCGCGCAGATAGCGGGTCAGATCCGAAAGCAGCGGCCGCACCACCGGCTTGTACGCCTCGATGTCCTCGGCAATGGTGGTGCCCCGGCTCACATGGTTCACGAACCAGCGCACCGCGCGGTCCAGGAGCCGGCGCAGGTCCAGGTGCATCATGGACCAGGTCTGGGTGGAGAACCCGGCCGGCAGGGCGCCGAGTTCCGCAAGGACGCTGTCCACGCCGTAAATCTCCCGCAGCGCGGTGAAGGCGCGTGCTGCTTCGGCTTCGGTCGCGGACGTTTCCTCGATGATCCGGAAGGCGAAGGTGATGCCGCCTATGTTGATCATGTCATTGGCGACCATGGTGGAGATGATCTCGCGGCGCAGCGGGTGGGTGTCCAGCTGGTCCCCGAAACGCTCCACGATCTGCTTCGGGAAGTACCGGCGCAGGGTGCCCGCAAAGTAGGGGTCGTCGGCCAGGTTGGAGCGTGTGAGTGCCTTGGTCAGTTCGATCTTGGCGTAGGCAGCCAGCACAGCCAGTTCCGGCGAGGTCAGTCCCTCGCCGGCGGCGATGCGCGCATGCAGTTCCTCGTTGGTGGGCAGTGCCTCCAGTTGCCGGTCGAGGTCTGCGTGCTCTTCGAGCCAGTCCATCAGCCGCTCAAAGCTCGGGCTCCATTCCAGGACCCGCTGCCGGTCATTGAGCAGCAGCATGTTCTGGTCGATGTTGTCCTGCAGGACCAGCTGTCCCACCTCGTCGGTCATGGAGTGCAGGAACGCGGCGCGTTCCGCCGGGTCCAGCCGTCCGGCTGCGACCATCCGGTCGACGAAGATCTTGATGTTCACTTCGTGGTCGGAGCAGTCGACGCCGGCGGAGTTGTCGATGGCGTCGGTGTTAAGGATGACGCCGGCGCGGGCGGCTTCTATGCGGCCGCGCTGGGTCATGCCCAGGTTGCCGCCTTCGCCCACCACCTTGACCCGCAGGTCCCGTCCGTCCACGCGGATCGGATCATTGGCTTTGTCGCCGACGTCGGCCGAGGTTTCGCCGGAGGCCTTCACATAGGTACCGATGCCGCCGTTGTAGAGCAGGTCTACGGGTGCCTTCAGGATGGCCTTCAGGAGTTCCGGCGGGCTCATCTTGGTTACCGAATCGGCGAGCCCAAGCACCGCGCGGACCTCGGGCGAGAGCGGGATGCTCTTGGACTGCCGCGGGAAGATCCCGCCGCCGGCACTGATCAGCGTCTCGTCGTAGTCCGCCCAGGAGGAACGGGGCAGTTCGAAGAGCCGGCGGCGTTCGGCGTGCGATGCGGCCGGGTCCGGGTTGGGGTCCAGGAAAATGTGCCGGTGGTCGAACGCGGCCACGAGCTTGATGTGTTCGGACAGCAGCATGCCGTTGCCGAACACGTCACCGCTCATGTCGCCCACGCCCACCACCGTGAAGTCCTCGGTTTGGGTGTCGATGTCCAGTTCGCTGAAGTGCCGCTTGACCGATTCCCAGGCCCCGCGGGCGGTGATGCCCATGGCCTTGTGGTCGTATCCGACCGAGCCGCCGGAGGCGAAGGCGTCGCCCAGCCAGAAACCGTACTCCGCCGAGATGGAGTTGGCGATGTCGGAGAACGACGCCGTGCCCTTGTCGGCAGCGACCACAAGGTAGCTGTCGTCCCCGTCGTGGCGGACCACGCGGGACGGCGGAACCACTTCCTCGCCGGTTTTCGTGACCACGAGGTTGTCGGTCAGGTCCAGCAGGCCGCGGATGAAGGTGCGGTAGCTGTTTTTGCCTTCTTCCATCCACGCTCCGCGGTCCACGGCGGGATCAGGCAGCTTCTTGGCGTAAAAACCGCCCTTGGCGCCGGTGGGCACGATCACGGCATTCTTGACGGTCTGCGCCTTCACCAGGCCAAGGATTTCAGTGCGGAAGTCCTCGCGCCGGTCAGACCAGCGCAGTCCGCCGCGGGCCACTTCACCGAAGCGCAGGTGCACGCCTTCAACCCGCGGGGAGTAAACCCAGATTTCATACTTCGGGCGCGGGAACGGCGCACCGTCAATGGCGCCGGTGTTCAGCTTGAAACTGACGTATGCCTTGTCCTGGTAGAAGTTCGTGCGCAGGGTGGCGTTGATCAGGGTGGCGAAGGTCCGCAGCACCCGGTCGGCGTCGAGCGTGGGAACCTGCTCAAGGCCGGCCTCCAGTGCAGCGCCCGCCTGCTCGACGGCGTCACGGCGCTCTTCTTCGGTCAGGTCCGGGTTAAAGCGGCCTTCGAACAGCGCGATCAGGGTGTGTGCGACGTCGGGATTCGCCAGGAGCGTGCCGGCAACGAAACCGTAGGAGTTGGCGGTGCCGACCTGGCGCATGTATTTGGCGTACGCACGCAGGATCACCACCTGGCGCCAGTGCATGCCCTGCTGCAGGATCAGCCGGTCAAAGGCGTCGGACTCGGCGGTGCCCGACATACCGGCACGGAAGGCTTCGGCCAGCAGCGTACCGGTCTTCAGCGGGTCGATGCCCGCCGGGTACACCAGGCCCAGGTCATACAGGTAGAAGGTGGTCCCGTCGCCGCGCCGGATCTCGAACGGCCGCTCGTCCAGGACTTCGAGGCCGAGATTGTGCAGGAACGGCAGGATCTGGGTCAGCGACTTCGGCTCGGTGAGGTACAGCTTCAGCCGGGCGTCCGCCTGTCCCTCGCCGTCCCTGTCCTCGGGAACATAGACGAAGAGCTCCGGGGCCGTGTCGGGCCGGGCAACCCGTGCCTCGAACCGGGCAATGTCCTCCATGGCGTCTTCGACTTCGTACGCCACCCGGTAGGCGGCGGGGAAGGCATCTGCCCACAGGGCGGAAAGCTTTTCCGCCTCAGGCCGCGCGAATTTGGTGCGGACCACTTCTTCGATGCCCTCGGACCAGGACCGGGTGGCCGTGACCAGCCGTGCCTCCAGTGCCGCGGTATCGACGTCGGTGATCTCCCCGCCGCGCGGGAGCCGGATGCGGAAGAACAGCCGGGCCAGCGCGGACTCGGTCATCCGGGCCTCGTAGTCGATGGACTCGGCGTTGAAGGTGGCACGCAGCTCGTCCTGGATGCGCAGCCGGACCGGCGTCGTGTAGCGGTCGCGCGGCAGGAACACCAGTGCGGACATAAACCGGCCGTAGATGTCCGGGCGCAGGAACAGCCGCGTGCGGCGCCGTTCCTGCAGCCGCAGGATGGCCAGGGAGGTATCCAGCAGTGCGGCCGGATCGATCTGGAACAGTTCGTCGCGCGGGTAGGTCTCCAGGATGGAGAGCAGGTCCTTGCCCGAGTGGGAGTCTGCAGGGAATCCGCAGCTGCGCATAACGTCGCGGACCTTGTCACGGACAATGGGGATGCTGCGGACGGATCCGGTGTAGGCACCGGTGGAGAACAAACCGATGAAGCGGCGCTCACCGTTGACGTTGCCCTGCTCGTCAAAGCGCTTCACGCCCAAGTAGTCGAGGTAAGCGGGGCGGTGCACGGTGGAGCGCGAATTGGCCTTGGTGATCACCAGGGCACGTTTCTCGCGGGCTTTGGCCCGGCCCGCCCCGGTCAGCCGGTGGATCCGGCGGGAGGAGGACTGCCGACCCAGCAGGCCCAGGCCGCTGCCCTCGGTGGGCCGGAGTGCGTCTTCGCCGTCTTCGGTGATCAGGTCATATTCCCGGTAACCCAGGAAGGTGAAGTTGCCGTTGTCCAGCCAGGTCAGCAGTTCCCGGGCCTGCTGCAGGTCGGGAATATCGCGGGCGCCCGGAATGGTCTCCAGTGAGCGGGCAATCTCGTGCACCTTGGTCCGCATGGCGGGCCAGTCGGACACCGCTACGCGGACGTCGTCCAGGACTTTCCGAAGGCCCTCAACCAGCTGGGTCCGCTTTTCTTCATCGGCAATCCGGGCCACCTCGACGGCGATCCAGGACTCCACCCGGGTGGTGCCGCCGTCCCCGCCCAGCAGGTCGGCCAGATTGGGGAGGGCTGCGGTGTCCCCGCTGGACACGCCGGCGGCAGCAGGTACGCGCCGCACCTGCTGCAGTCCGCCGGTGACCGCATCGCGGGTGGCAAGGAAAATGGGGTGGACCACCAACCGGATGGCGGCGTTGCGGCGGACCACTTCCGCCGTGACGGAGTCAACGAGGAAGGGCATGTCGTCCGTGACGATAAGGATGACGCTGGTATCCCCCTGGTCCACGACGTCTACGGCAGCGGTTCCCTCCGCCCGGGTCAGGGCCAGCTCCATATGCTTCTGGGCCCGCTCCCGCAGTACCGACGGCGGGTACGCCTGGGCATCTTCACGCGCCAGATGCTCGTAGTAGTTCCCGATGAATTCATCCAGGGAAGTGTCCGAACTTAAAAGATCCGCCATGCTGGATCCTGACGACATGTAATACGCCTCCGATAGTACTTACGTCAGGCTGCCCCTTTGCAGCCTCCTCGTATTGAGCCTAGCTCTGAATGGGTGAAAGGTCACTTTGCGCTCCTGCCGCGCCGCCGGGGCCGCCGCCGGGAAGCCTGCACACCCGCCAGCTCTGCAACAGCAGCCCGCAGCGCCGATGCCGGAGCGGTTTCCAGCAGGGCTGTTCCGGACAGCAGGGCGGCGTCGGCGGCGTCGTAATCCGCCGGCAGGAAGGCAATGATCTCCTGCCCGGGGCCGAACCGTTCCCAGGCCCCCTGAAGCTGGTTTTCCGGGTTCCTGCCCACGGCGGAGGCGCGGACTTTGTTGAGCACAATCTGCGGCCGGGCAGCGGGAACGGCGGCGGCCAGGTCCGACAGCGCCCGGACCAGGCGGGGCACGCCCACCGAATCGGCCGCGCCGACCGCGTAGAGGGTGTCCGCCGCTTCGAGCACCAGCAGCGTTGCGGCGTTGCGCCGCGGCGCCATGGTGTCGAAGCTCAGTTCCTCATCACTTTCCAGTGAGAATCCACAGTCGATAATGATCTCGTCCACCATCCTGCGTGCGGCGGCCAGGACACCTGCGAGCGCTGCCGGGCGCAGCTCAATCCAGCGGTCGGCCCGGGTAACGCCGGTCAGCACCGGCAAGCGGTGCCCCCGCAGGGAGACGTCCGCGCAGATCCGGGCAAGGGCAGCAGCATCCAGCATGCCCTGGTCCGCGAGCCGGCAGGCCTGCGCAAGGCCGGCAGACTCATCCAAAAGCCCCAGGCTAACCGCCACGCTGGACCCGTAGGTGTCGGCGTCGACCAGCAGCACGCTCCGCCCCGCCGCTGCGGCTTCCGCGGCCAGGTTTACCGCCAGCGTGGTGCGTCCCGGTGCGCCCGTGGGGCCCCAGACAGCGGTGACGGTGCCGGCACGGACGTCCGGCTCCTCTGCTGCCGGTGCACCGCCGTCGGGTGCCTCAATCCCGGTGCCAAAGGAGGCCGCCGGGTCGGCAAGGGCAATGCCGGCCGCCAGGCCGCGCCCCGCACCGGAGTGTTCCAGCGCCTGCACC
The DNA here is from genome assembly GCF_020907365.1 of Arthrobacter sp. zg-Y750. Lineage (NCBI taxonomy): Bacteria > Bacillati > Actinomycetota > Actinomycetes > Micrococcales > Micrococcaceae > Arthrobacter > Arthrobacter sp. zg-Y750. The sequence goes on from NZ_JAJJOC010000001.1 coordinate 97,849, forward strand.
GCCGTCGAGATCAGTCCGGCCAGCGTTTCGGCCTGCACAGTGCCGGGCGCGTTGGTGATGCCCATGGCCTCCAGCCGCTGGCGGAGGAGGAAATCGTCAGCGAGCGCGACCAAGGCCACGCCCGCTGCCCCCAGCCGTTCCGCGAGGGCAGCAGTCAGTTCTGCGGTGTCGCCCGCGACGACGGCAGCACGGACGATACCGGTCTGCGAGAGCGCTACCAGTTCAGTCAGTTCCGCGCACCGGCGCACCACCGTCACCGGTCCCTGCAGGCGTTCCAGCCCGTCCAGGACACCGGCGGTGGCGGCCCCGACGGTGGCTACGGGGATGTTCACTTGCCCGCGGCAGGATTGGACACCACAGTGACCTTTGCCTGGTTGGAGAGCGCGCTGAGCAGCAGGGGCAGGTCCGAGTCATCCACCAGCACCAGCAGTTCAGTACTGCGGTTGGCCCCCAGCGCTGACTCGGTAACCGTCAGCTCCGATATTTCCGCCGCTTCAATCAACCGCTCCGGTTCCTCAAAGCCGTTCTGCGCGTTGGGCATGGAAGCCCAGATATCCACCCGCGAACCGGTTTCCGTACTGGCCGGCAACGGGTCCTCCACGCGCAGGCCAACCGGTTTGCGGTCCAGCGTAGCCGGTTCAGCCAGAGCCGACAGGGCCACCAGCTCACCTTCGCGGAGGACTGTTCCCGCCACCACGTCAGGGGGTACTCCTTCGGAAACGGTCAGGTATCGCTTTTCCGCTCCGCCCAGCCGGACCGGTACGGCCACGAGGTCCTCGCCGCGGACCGGGCTGCCGGGGGCTATGTCGTGCCGGACGGCGTACACCTGCGTGGTCCTGTCCGCGCCGTCGACCAGGGCGACCACGCCGGCCACGGATCCCAGCACCAGGAGCACGCCCAGCAAGAGCCTGGGGTCGCGCCAAGAGGGTTTCCGCAGCCGGGCTGCGGCCGGCGCGGGACGGATGGTGCGGCCGGCGGCGGGACGGTACGCCGTTCTCAGGCCAGTCTCCGTGCCCGCACTGCTGCCGCCCTCGCCCAACCTCTGGCTCATGCTCCCCCGATTCCCCTTGCCCTTCCGGGCAGTCCCGATAGCCCCCGCCGGTGATGCTCTTTACCCCTGCGGACCATGCTCTTTACCCGCCCGGGCCCTGCTGGAGCCATTGTGGGGTACCTGCACCCGGATTGAAACGGTGGTCCCCGCGGGAAGCGGTATCTGTGGATAACCACGGAGCCGGTTTTCGCTGATGCCAGACTGGTGCTGCTGATGTACAACGGGTGGAAGCCGCAGTGGTGCGGTGTGAAAGGTGAGTGCCGTGGGCGAGAAGAGATTCCTGACGCTGGCCGATGTCGCCGAGGTACTGAACATTTCCTCCTCGCAGACCTACGCCCTTGTACGCAGCGGGGAGCTGCCGGCCATCCAGATCGGCGGCCGTGGCCAGTGGAGGGTGGAAGCCCAGCAGTTGGAGGAGTACATCTCCCGGGCCTACCGCAAGTCGGCGGCAGCGGTCCGCCAGGGCATACCCGTGGAGGAGAACAGCACCCCCGGGGCCTAGCCGCCAGCGTCCCTTGGGGCCACCTGCCGCCATCGCGTCTTTCCAGCACGCATCATTCCAACACCGGAGCTATTCCCACCCGGAGTCCCGGGACAGGACCGCGGCAACAGACGCCGTCGGCAGGACGTACATGCCCGTGACGTTGCTGCTGCGCCTGGCGCCGCCGCCCGGAACCGCTGCCAGTTCCAGGAAATCGCCGCCGACCCGGTCGATGGTGCCGTGCAATGCTGTTTCGGCGGCTGTTCCCGCGCAGCGGACAGTGACGGTACTGCGGTCCCGTGCTATCCCGCGCAGCGCCGAACCCAGACCTAGGTGCACGGCCCCCGCCTGCAGAGCGGCATAGCGGTCCATGCCCCGAATCCAGGCCACGTGTGACAGGACCACCAGCACCTGGCCGCCGCGCTGCTGTTCCAGCACCGCCCATCCGGTCCCCGTCTGCCGCAGGGTTCCCTCCGCCCTGCCGGCCAATCCCAGATCAAAAACCAGGTGTTTTCCGGACTGGCTGCGGAGCCTGTCCTGAAGACTCACGCCCTGCACTTCGATGCGGACGCGCTCGGCGATCTCGTCCTCGGCTTCAAGCGCGGCAGACGCGGCCATCTGTGCCTCCATGTCCCTGAACAGGGCATCCCATCGCATCGGCCAAGGCTAGCCTCCAGCGGCCCATGGTGACCACTCTGGACACTGATGGAAGCGAAGTGTAGACACGACCATCACACGGGCCAGACGACAACAAGAGCGTCTATTCCCGGCGTAGATGCACCACCACTCGTCAACGGCAACAACATGCAACACACGAACAAAATCGACCCAAACGGCAACAAATCACCCAAACAGCAGCAAAGGACCAACAAGGACCAAAGCGGCCTTGACCGGGACTCGTTGCAGGGCAAAGCAAAACGAACATTTACGGAGGGTGCAATGGCAGCATCGATTGTCCGTTCCGGCCCGGGGCCGGACGCATTCATTGCCGGCGGTGTTGCTCTGCTGGGCGCGTTCCTCCTGTGGTGCGGGGCCGTGCTGCTGCCCTCCGCAGCGGCGGCCGGTCACGCCTTGTTTTCACGCGCAGCCGCGCCATCCTCCGTTTTTGCCTTCCTCGCGGGTTTCGGTGCCGCTGCCGCAGGCATCCTGCTGACGTTGTGGTGGGTGCTCGGATCGCTTTGTGCGCTGGTCGGCTGCCTGCTGCATCGGGCAGGCTTTCCTGCCGCCGGCACCCGCGCACTGTTCCTGGCCCCGGGGCCGCTGCGCCGCCTGGCCGCTGCCCTGCTGGGGTTCTCCCTCGCCGCCGGGTCCGTGCCGGCCGCGGCCCTAGCGGTTCCGGAGGCCGCCGCCCCGGCCGCCCCGGCCGCCGCCTCCACAGGGGCTGCTGCTGACCCAGCCGGCGCGGCTGGGCCTGCTGCCGGCACGGAGCCGGGAGCGGGCGGTACTGCAGACGCGGTGTCCCCCCTCTGGCGGCCGCTTCCCCCGCAGCCTCCGGGTGGCGGCCTCCTAACCGGGACACCCCGGCAAGAAACGGGTCAGGTGGTTGTAGCGGCTGGAGATACCCTCTGGTCTTTGGCCGGGCAGCAACTCGGTCCGGGCGCCGGCGATGCCGAGATAGCAGCGCTCTGGCCGCGGTGGTACGAGCTGAACCGGGAAACCATCGGACTTGATCCGGGCCTGATCCACCCCGGTCAGATACTCACGGCACCACCGCTTTAGTGACCGCTTCCCCTGCAGCCATCCTTCATCCCCGCACTTTGGTGTTCCATCTCCCCGCTAAGGACCACACCATGACCAGCGTGATTTATCTTCCGGCCCCCGAAGCTCCGGTTGCATCCGAGGCCGGAAACAGCGCCCCGCCCATAGCCGTTTACCGTGCTCCCCTGCAGGACCTGCTCCCGGCGCCCGTACCTGCCTCGCCCAGGGAAACCGCAGTACCGCCGGCACCTGCTGCCGGGGAACCCCCGGCCGGTCCCGGCAGCATGGCCGGGCCGGGCACGGAAGGTGCACAGGGAACCGCCGCCCATTGGCAGTCCGAGCCGGCCGACGATGCCCGGGTGAAGGCCATCTGCCAGTCCGTAGCACTGGCTGCCCTGGAGGTGCTGGGCGGGGTTCGTCCACTGCAGCAAATGTCCCGCTGGCTGGATCCCGAAAACTACGAGCGGATGCAGCTGCGCGCCAACCTGGTGCGCGGACTGCGGCAAAACCCTGCGGGGCGGTCCCGAACGGCTCCGGATCCGCAGCAGCTGCACCGCGGCGTCCGTATCAGGTCCTGCCGGATCTGCCCCGTAGCGGAAGGAATCTACGAGGGCGCAGTAGTGGCGCTGGAAAACGACAGAGCCCGCGCCGTTGCGCTGAGGGTTCAGCTGCGGCGCGGGCTCTGGCGGGTTACCGCGTTGGAAATCGGCTAGGCCGACCTGTTCTTAGCAGGCCTGCCTCGCGCTTACTTGCGGCGTTTTCCCTTCTTGGCTCCGGCCTTGCCGGCGGGCTGTGCTGCCTTCCGCGCTGCCGGTGCTGCCTGTGCTGCCTGCTTGGCCGCCTTGGCGCTGTCGCCTGCCGTGGTGCGTTCCACCCTGGTCTCCACGCCGCCCTGGCTGTCGGGGGCAGTGAACTGCAGGCTGGCGGGCTGCCGGGGCGCATCCAGGCCGGCAGCCTTGATCACCGGAGCGCCAACGACGCCGCGTGCATCCTTGACGCCTGACAGGGCGCTGGGTGCCGTGGCGGCCGGCTCGCTGACCTGCACGTCGGCGTTGAAGAGGTAGCCGATGCTCTCCTCGCGGATGGCTTCCATCATGGTCTGGAACATCACGAAGCCCTCGCGCTGGTACTCAACCAGCGGGTCGCGCTGCGCCATGGCGCGCAGGCCGATGCCTTCCTTCAGATAGTCCATCTCGTACAGGTGTTCCTGCCACTTGCGGCCGATTACCGAGAGCACCACGCGGCGCTCCAGTTCGCGCATGGTGGCCGAGCCCAGGGCTTCCTCGCGGGCCTGGTAGGCCAATTTGGCATCGGAGAGGATCTCGTTGTGGAGGAAGTCGCGGGTCAGCCTGGACCGGCCGCCGGCTTCCTCCACCACTTCGTCGATGGTGAGACCGATCGGGTACAGGGTCTTGAGGTTCGTCCACAGCTGCTCGAGGTCCCAGTCGTCGCCGTGGCCCTCGGCAGTAGCTTCGTTCACCACCGCGGTCACAACGTCTTCCAGGAAGAAACCGATCTTCTCCTGCAGGTCACCGCCCTCAAGGATGCGGCGGCGGTCGCCGTAGATGGCCTCGCGCTGGCGGTTCAGGACGTCGTCGTACTTCAGGACGTTCTTGCGCTGTTCGGCGTTGCGTCCCTCCACCTGTCCCTGGGCGTTCTGGATGGCCTTGGATACCAGCTTGGATTCCAGCGCGACGTCGTCGGGCATGGAGGAGCTGTTCATGATCCGCTCGGCGGCACCGGAGTTGAACAGGCGCATCAGGTCATCGGTCAGCGACAGGTAGAAGCGGGATTCACCCGGATCGCCCTGCCGGCCGGAGCGGCCGCGCAGCTGGTTGTCGATGCGGCGGGATTCGTGGCGCTCCGTACCCAGGACGTACAGCCCGCCGAGGTCAATGACTTCCTGCTGCTCGGCGGCTACGGCGTGGCGTGCCTTCTCCAGCGCTTCGGGCCAGGCCGCTTCGTAGTCCTCGGGGCTTTCGTTCGGGTCCAGCCCTCGGCGTTCCAGCTCCGCGATGGCGTTGAACTCGGCGTTGCCGCCGAGCATGATGTCGGTACCGCGGCCGGCCATGTTGGTTGCCACGGTGACGGCGCCCTTGCGCCCGGCCTGGGCCACGATGGCGGCTTCACGCGCGTGGTTCTTGGCATTGAGGACCTCGTGCCGGATACCGGCCTTGGCCAGCTGTTTCGAGAGGTATTCGCTCTTCTCGACGCTGGTGGTGCCCACGAGGACGGGCTGGCCCGAAGCATGCCGTTCGGCTATGTCCTTGACGACGGCGTCGAACTTCGCCACTTCGTTCTTGTAGATCAGGTCCGACTGGTCAATGCGGGCCATCGGCTTGTTGGTGGGGATGGGGACCACACCGAGTTTGTAGGTGCTCATGAACTCGGCGGCCTCGGTTTCGGCCGTACCGGTCATGCCGGCGAGCTTTTCGTAGAGGCGGAAGTAGTTCTGCAGGGTGACCGTGGCCAGCGTCTGGTTCTCGGCCTTGATGGTCACCCCTTCCTTGGCCTCGATCGCCTGGTGCATGCCTTCGTTGTAACGGCGCCCGGCCAGGATGCGTCCGGTGTGCTCGTCGACAATCATGACTTCGCCGTTGAGGACCACGTAGTCCTTGTCCCGCTTGAAGAGTTCCTTGGCCTTGATCGCGTTGTTCAGGAAGCCGATCAGCGGGGTGTTGGCCGCTTCGTACAGGTTGGAGATGCCGAGGTAGTCCTCGACCTTTTCGATACCCGGCTCCAGGATGCCGACCGTGCGCTTCTTCTCGTCTACCTCGTAATCGGTTTCCAGCGTCAGCCGCTGGACCACCTTGGAGAACTCGGTGTACCAGCGGTTCACATCGCCGCTGGCGGCGCCGGAAATGATCAGCGGCGTACGGGCCTCATCGATCAGGATGGAGTCCACTTCATCAACGATGGCGAAGTGGTGCCCGCGCTGGACCAGTTCGGCTGCACTCCACGCCATGTTGTCGCGCAGGTAGTCGAAGCCGAACTCGTTGTTGGTGCCGTATGTGATGTCGGCGGCGTACTGCTCGCGCCGGGTCGCGGGATCCTGGTTGGACAGGATGCAGCCGCTGGTCATGCCGAGGAAGCGGAAAACCCGCCCCATCAGGTCCGACTGGTACTCGGCCAGGTAGTCATTGACGGTCACAATGTGCACGCCGCGGCCGGTCAGCGCGTTCAGGTAGGCCGGGGCGGTGGCAACGAGGGTCTTGCCTTCACCGGTTTTCATTTCGGCGATGTTGCCCAGGTGCAGGGCGGCGCCGCCCATCAGCTGGACATCGAAGTGCCGCATGCCAAGGGTCCGGCCGGCAGCTTCGCGGACCGCCGCGAAGGCTTCGGGCAGGAGGTCGTCGAGGGACTCGCCGTCGGCGTAGCGTGCCTTGAGGCGGTCCGTTTCACCCCTGAGTTCGGCATCGGTCATGCCTTTGAACTCATCCTCGAGCACGTTGATCGCGTCGGCGTAGTTACGCAGTGTCTTCAGCGTTTTCTTATCGCCGGTACGAAGAACTCGTTCGAGTAGTGATGCCACTGATTTGCTCCCAATCTAGTTGCCGAAATCTGGCGTCCCCAGTCTACGTGAGAGACGTGCGGCGGACGGCCGCGGTTCCCGGTTGACGGTTATTCCCTGCATACTGCCAGCTTCAGGGCCGCAGCAAGGTCCCCCGCCGGACGTACCTCAATCTCCCCAAGCCCAAGCCACTGTGCCATGAGCGCAAGCTCGGCAGCCAGTTGACGCGCCGTGTGGCCCGGGGCATCCGGTTCCGCATAGGCGCCTTGAACCAGCAGCTTACCGCCGGCACGGTCTGCTTTGATGTCCACCCGGGCAACCAGGTCCTCTCCCAGAAGGAACGGCAGGACGTAGTAGCCGTATCTGCGGGCGGGAGCAGGAGTGTAAATTTCAATCCGGTAGTGGAAGCCGAACAGCTCCTCGAGCCGGCGCCGTTCAAAGACCAGCGAATCGAACGGGCTGAGCAGGGCCTGTCCGGCCGCTGCCAGGGGAACCACGGCCTCCGCGTGCAGGAACGCCGGCTGCTTCCACCCGGCCACCTCCACCTGTTCGAGGATTCCCTTGCGGACCAGTTCCGCCGCGGCGTCGGCGGTTTCCCGCACCGGCAGCCGGAAGTAGTCGGCCAGTCCGCGGACGGTGGCGACGCCGTGTGCCCGGGCAGCGGCCTCGGCCAGCCTCAGTACGGCCTGCTGCGGGTCAGACGGTTCCAAGGCTGCAGCCCCGGCCGGGTGGATCCGGGCGGTGGGCGCGTAGAGACGTTCGAACTGGGGCGTCCGTCCTGCAGAGCTGACCAAGCCCGCGGCAAACAGGTCTTCCAGCACCCGCTTGCCGGCATTCCAGTTCCATCCCCAGTTTGCGGTGGCCCGTTCCGTGCTGTGGCCCAACAGTTCCGCGGTCTGGCGGGACGTGAGGGGCCGGGCTGCCGACTCCAGGATTTCCAGGATGCGCCGGCGCAGGTCCTCGGCCAGCGCCGCCGGCATGGAATGGGCTGTCATCCAGGTCCGCCGCTGAACGGCCCGGAGGTCGGCGAAAAGGTCGGGCCGCACATAGCTTGCTTCGTGCGCCCAGTACTCCACCATCCGGCGCGGACGGCGGTTGGCCATCCGGTCCAGATCCGGCTGCCCGTAGGGCCCAAGCCGGGAAAACAGCGGCAGATAATGGCTGCGGGTCAGAACGTTTACGGAATCGATCTGCAGCAGCGCCAGCCGCTCAAAGGTGCGGCCCACCTGCCTTGAACCAACAAGGCCGGTGGGCCGCGCACGGGCCAATCCCTGCGCCGACAGTGCCGTGCGGCGGGCCTGGCGGAGCGAGAGCTTGGGTTTCATCCACTCATCTTAGGGCGGGGAAACCCTCACGCGGTGGCCCGTTCATCGACGGGCGTTTCAGTGACCCGGTAACCCCGTGTTTCCTCACGCGGCTCTTCGGAGCCTTCAGCGCACTTGGAGTCCAGGGTAATCACACCGTAGGTCCAGCCCCGGCGGCGGTAGACCACCGAGGGGGCTCCCGTGGCTGAATCGACGAACAGGTAGAAATCGTGGCCTACCAGTTCCATGTTGTCCACGGCGTCGTCAAGGCTCATGGGGGCACCCGGGAAAACCTTGCGACGGATCAAAACGGGGCATTCACCGTTGGCCTCTTCCGCTGCGGCGTCATTGCCGGTCGGCTCAGCGGACTCTTCCTCTGCGGTTGAACCCATCTGGGCGTAAAGCGGTTCGGAGGTGCTCACGGGACCCAAATCAGCGGTGGCTACCCGGACCGGTACCGGTGCGTGGCGTCCGTGGTGCACCTTGCGCCTGTCGCTCGCCCTGCGGAGGCGTTCCAGCAGCTTTCCGTACGCGATGTCGAAGGCAGCGAACTTGTCTCCGGACGTTGCTTCGGCGCGAACCACCGGTCCCCGCCCGGTCACCGTGATTTCCACGGTCAGGGCGCTGTCTGCGTCCCGGACGTTCCCTTGCTTCGTGACCCTGGCTTCCACCCGCTGGACTTTGTCGCCGAGCGCTTCGACCTTGCCGATCTTCTCTTCGGCGTACTCGCGGAACCGGTCAGATACTGCAACGTTGCGTCCGCTGATCATGAATTCCATGGTGCCCTCCAATATATTTCGGTGACACAACAACGGCCGCTGCCAGTTTCCTTCACGGCCGTTGCCGCAGGATAACCCCGCTTCTTGAAGCTATCCATACCAACACGTTAGAACACTGCCGACCTTTATTCACGTCCCCCTATTCCGTTTCCATACTCTTGCGGATGCGCCCCCGCAGCGGCACCGGATCCGGGAGAAGTGTTACGTCCCGGGGCTGGTGTGGCAGCCATAACCGCCGCGCAGAAGACCCCCGCACCTTCGGCGCGCAGCGCCCGGACGGTTTCGCCGATGGTGGCCCCGGTGGTGAGAACATCATCAACCACCACACAGCTGACCCCCACGAGGCTGCCCTCCCCGGCACCTCCGGTTCCGCGGCTGCTGCGGGACGGCGCCGCGGTCATGGTGTTGCGGACGTTACGGCGCCGATTCCCACTGCCCAGCCCCTTTTGTGCCAGGCGCCGGCCGTCCGCTGCCGGGCTGCCCGCCCTGCCGGGGAGGAACGGCACGGCGCTCCCGTACCCGCGCACGTAGGACACCAGGGGTGCGGCGGAACACCCGGGCGGCAACAGCCCTGCGCGCTCTAGCCGCCTGATCAGCAGGGCCAACGGGGCGTAACCGCGCCGGCGCATGGAACGGGCGGATCCAGGGACCGGGACCAGCACCAGTGTGCGGGAGCCGGACAACCGGAACGCCTCCTGCGCTGCCTCCTGCAGCACCCCGGCCAGCACCGGGACAAGGAAACCGGCCAGGTCCGTGTGTCCGCGGTTCTTGAAAGCGAGCAAGACTCGGGCCAAGTCCCCGCGGTAAGTTCCGGCGGCCAGGACCGGCAGCGGTGCAAACGCTGCAGATTCGGCAGCTTGGGCGGCCGGGAGCGCGGCGGCGCCTTCCTGGACGAAACATGGCCGTATGGTCCCGCGGCGCGCCTTCGCCGCGCAACTGCTGCACAAGGAACGGTCCGGAGCACCGCAGGCTGCACACGTGACAGGAACGAGCCCTGCGGCAAGTCCGGACAGAGCCGCAGCTGCCGCCTGCCCTGCCGGTGAGAAGACCAACCGGTCAAGTGCCCGGCTCGGTGCCGGGAAGAAAAGTGCCGGTAAGGAAATACGCATGCTGCCATGCTGACCCCGCCCGGGCGGCGCCGTCCGCACCGTGGACGGCAAGGTGCACCGCTACGGCCCGCGGGAGCACCGGCCGCCGGCTGTGGAGGAGCGGTGCGGAAGCGTCAGCCCGGGAAGGCCGGGTCCCGCACCCCTTCGGACCGAAGCGCCCAGCTGCTGCCGACCTTGTTGAAGATGCCGGCGTCGGTCTGGATAAAGACGTCCTCGGTACCGTTGCCGGCGCTGAGCCCCAGGATCCCTTCCTTCGGCGCGAGCAGCTGTGCTTCCCGCCCGGGACCAAGGATCACCGGGACGGACTCCTGCGCCCCGGTCCGGACAGCGACAACCGTATCCTCGCTTGCCCACTTCACCCGGTCCACTGCACCCGCTTCCGCCGGCACCTGCAGCGTTGCCGGCGTCGTCAGCGATACCGGAACGCCTTCTGCCGAACGGACGATCCCGGCAATCATCACACTGCTGTTCCCGCCCTGGGCGGCCGCAACCAGTACCCGCGTGCCGTCACGGGAAACCCTGAGCTCGGTGACGCCCAGCCCTTCGAGCCAAGGCGCTGACAGAACTGCTGCCGCGTCACGGTTGCCGCCGGGGGGAATGGCCAGGACCGCGGTGCCGGAACCGGAGGGCTGAGTGGTCCAGACCCACTGTTTCGGATCCACGCTGGGCGCGGTGAACCGGGCGCCCTCGGCCGCTACCCGGACCTCCTGACCCTTTCCGGTAACCAGGAGGGTGTCTTCCTGGCTGTCCAGGAAGGCGATGGTGGCCCCGTCGGCAGACGTCGCGGGGCTCCTGGGTCCGTATCCGGCCACCGACGGCACACCCTCGACGGCGGTCGGACCGTCGCCGTAAAAGGCCAGTTCGCCCTGATAGACCACAATCTGGGTGGCGCCGGCTGACGGATCGGCAATGGCGGACCGTACTTCGCCGTTGCCCTTGCCGAGGTCCACGGAATGCCCGCCTTCGGTCATGGCAACCGAAGTGATGTTGTTCAGGCTCCGGAGATTCTGTTGCAGCTGTGCGGTCATCTGCTGCCGGTTCAGGTCGGTGGCGTCGCTCAGCGAATCTGCGGCCAAATCCACGGTGGCTTCTCCGGAGGCCACGGGCACGGCGTCGCGGGCAAGTTCGGTACCGGACGGGAAAGCGCTGACGACGGCGCCCTGCAGGTGGGGTGCCGGCCCCACCAGGACCGCGTTGACGATGTTCGCAGCTATGCCTGCGCGCCGGATGAACCACCGGGTGTCCGGCACCCAGTACTCGTAGTCGCTTGAGTAGAAGTACAGGTTGTGGGCCATAAAGACGGCCGGGAAGCTGGCCAGGGACAGCATGATGCCGTCCGGAACGGCGGTGAGCCGCCACTCGCCGTCTACCTTTTCCGCCTGCACCGGAATGCTCTCGGTGCTTCCCGCCGGTGCTTCGATCCGGATCCCCTGGATGTCAACGGTGCTCTGTACCTCCAGCTGGATCTGGAACAGATTCGGATCCGGAGTAGCGACAACCCGTGAAGAGCGGTAAACAGTGGCCCGCTGGGCCGGAGACCACGTTTCGGCCATCCCCGGGGACAAGAACTGGCGGGCCACGCTGTAGTCGTCGGCGGCCCCCTTGCCTGCCTCCATGAAGCCGCGGATGGTTTCCTGTGCCGTAGCGCCGGCAGCCGGGCCTTCAGGCGAAAAGACCGCTTCCTCCTGCTGCTCGTCTCCGCGCTGGGCGGAGGCGGTGCCCACCGGGCCGACGGTGGGTATGGAGGAGCATCCTGCCAGCGCCAAGGCAGCACCGAGCACCAGGGCCAGCAGGCGGGCGAACTGCCCGGGTCCCCGGACAGCGGTTAGCCCAATGGAAGCGTGTGGGGACGGGGCCGGCTCGGCGGACGGCATTGGGCTAAAGGACATCGGTCTCCTCCGAGGAAACTGCCGCGGTCAGTGCCAACGGTCCGGCAGCCGCCTTGCGGGGTGACAGCGGCACTGGCGAGGCTTCGAAGTCCCCTCCGTGGCGCCGCGGAAGCGTAAGCCGGAAGCAGGAACCGTTGCCGGGCTCGCCCCACGCCTCGAGCCATCCGCCGTGCAGCCTGGTGTCTTCGGCCGCAATGGACAGGCCCAGGCCGCTGCCGCCCGTAGTGCGTGCCCGGGCCGGATCCGCCCGCCAGAAGCGGTCGAACACGTGCCCGGCATCTTCCTCGGTCATGCCGATCCCGTGGTCGCGCACGGCAATGCCGACGGCGTCGGCATTTGCGGCCACCGCTATCTCGATGGGCTCGCCCTCCCCGTGTTCCAGTGCGTTGACCAGGAGGTTGCGCAGGATGCGTTCGATGCGCCGCGGATCGGCGTCCACCACGCAACTGGACTCCTTGGAAACAACCGTGACTTCCGAGCCGGAGTTATTCGCCAGCGGTTCGGTGGCGTCCATGACGTCGCGCACAATGTGGAAGACATCGGTGGGTTCAAGGTCCAAAGCTGCGGCGCCGGCGTCGAACCGGGAGATCTCCAGCAGGTCGGCCAGCAGCGCCTGGAAGCGTTCCACCTGGTGGTAGAGCAGTTCCGTGGAGCGCCGGTACATGGGGTCGAAGCTTTCGCGGGCATCGTAGAGGACCTCGGCAGCCATGCGTACGGTGGTGAGCGGGGTCCGCAGTTCGTGCGAAACATCCGAGACGAAAACCTGCTGCATACGGGAGAGTGTAGCGAGCTGGGTGATCTGGTCCTGCAGGGTTCCGGCCATGTGGTTGAAGGACGCCGCGAGGCGCGCCACTTCGTCCTCTCCCTTGACTTCCATGCGCTCCTGCAGCTCGCCGGCGGCCAGCTTCTCCGACACTGCCGCCGCGTCGCTGACTGCGCCCAGGCCGGCCTTGGCCACAATCCAGGCAATAGTGCCGCTGATGGCCAGCAGCAGGAACCCGGCGATCCAGAGGATGCGGTGGATTTTGTTGAGCGTCTCCTGCATGGAGGACAGGTCATAGATCAGGTAGAGCGCGTACTCCGCATTGTTCGGCGGCAGCGTGACCTTGGTGCCAAAGGCGATACCGGGTTCGCCGTGGGCCAGCTCAAGCGGGGACCAGTAGACGTTGCCGGCGTCGGCGTCGCCGGCTTTGCCCGCGGCGACGGCGTCGCTCAGGGCCACCGGGATTCCGCCGGCAGTAATGTTGCCGCTGTTAATGGAGTAGTTCACAAACAGCGGGTCGTTGGTGGGCAGCGGGGTCAGGAGATAGGTCCGCTGGGCGTCCGCCCCCTGCCCCTGCAGCAGTGGAAGCGTGTCCATGACCAGTCGGTCGGTGCTCTCCCGGTCGCTGGCCGTGGTGTCCCGGAAGTTGTTCTTCACGTTGGACAGGCCGGTGGTGGCTTCGGTCTGGAACTGGGCCAGGCGTTCCTCGTAGAGGGAACCGGCTATCTGGTGCGAGAGGAAGGCGCCGATGCCCGCACCGGCGAGTGCCACCAGCAGCAGGGTGGACACGACGGTCTTGAACTGCAGGGACCGCCGCCACTGCCGCGCGATCCGGTGCAGCGTCGCTCGGCGGACGGTTTCGCGCAGGCGCCGGGCGGCCTGCAGTGACTTGTTGAGGATCGGGGATTTCCCGGCCGCCCCGGCCAGGAATCCCGGCAACTTAGCTCTGGCCCGCTTTGTATCCGACACCGCGCACCGTCAGTACAATCTCGGGTGCTTCGGGGTCGCGTTCAATCTTGGAGCGGAGCCTCTGCACATGCACATTCACCAACCGCGTGTCCGCAGCGTGGCGGTATCCCCAAACCTGTTCCAGGAGCATTTCCCGGGTGAAAACCTGCCACGGCTTGCGTGCCAGCGCCACGAGCAGGTCGAACTCAAGCGGAGTCAGCGAAATGCTGTCTCCTCCACGGGAGACGGAGTGGCCCGCCACGTCGATGGACACTTCGCCGATACGCAGCGTTTCCGGGGACTTCTGGTCGCCCGGGCGCAGCCGCGCCCGGACCCGGGCCACCAGCTCGGCGGGCTTGAACGGCTTGGGCACGTAGTCGTCGGCTCCCGATTCCAAGCCGCGTACGACGTCGGCCGTGTCGGATTTCGCGGTGAGCATCACGATGGGGGTATCGGCTTCGCTGCGGATCTGCCGGCATACTTCGATACCGTCGATACCGGGCAGCATCAGGTCCAGCAGCACGAGGTCGGGCTTGCTGTTCCGGAAGATTTCCAGTGCCGAGGAGCCGTCTGCGCAGAACACCGGTTCGAACCCGTCGTTGCGCAGCACAATGCCGATCATTTCGGCCAATGCCTCGTCGTCGTCTACGACCAGTATGCGTGACTTCATAGCTCCCTGTTTCGCTGCTTGCGTCCGTCCGCGCGCAGTTGCGCGCTGGGGCCAGCAGTCCTGGCGGCTGCCGCTCCCCCAAGGCGTGCGTTGCCGCCCAAGTTAATCCCTATCATCCTAGAGGACACAAATACGGCCGCGGCTCGCCTCCTGTGCCGATTCGGGGCCGGATAACTATAGTCGAGGTAATTATCACGACTGGCTGCGGGGGAAACGGGTCAAATGAGCGAGCAGGAACACACTGGGCCGGGCAACGGACCGGACGCCGGTCCGGGTACACCGGGTCCGCCGGCTGCTCCAGGGGCAGCAGATGGTACCCCCGGTGCGTGGCAGCAGCCTGCCCCTAACCAGTGGGGCCAGCAGCAACCCGCCCCCAACCAGTGGGGCCAGCAGCAACCCGCCCCCAACCAGTGGGGCCAGCAGCCCAACCCGTGGGGCCAGCCGAACCCGTGGGGACAGCCGAACCCGTGGGGACAGCCGAACCCGTGGGGACAGCCCGCAGGCGGGCCCATGCCTCCTGGTGCGTACATCCCCCCGCCCAAGCCGGGCATCGTCCCGCTGCGCCGGCTGGGCGTGGGCGAAATCCTGGACGGCGCCTTCCGTGCCTGCCGTCGCAGTGCCGCGGCGACGTTCGGCAGCGCGCTGCTGATCCAGGCTTTCATAGCGCTCGTCACGGTTATCCTCGGTTTCATTTTCGGTGACCAGATCGTCATCGACCCCGTGACGGGTGACTTGTCAGATGCCGGCATGTCCGACGACGAGGTGCTTGGGTCCACGCTCAGCATCCTGTCCCTGTTCGGCTGGGTGGCGTTGGGAAACACGGCCGGAGCCCTGCTGATCCAGGGCCTTATGGTGATCCCGGTGGCCCGCGCCGTGCTGAACCTCAAGACCGGTTTCGGCCAAACGTGGCGGATCCTGGGTCCGGTCCTGCTCCGCCTGGCCGGACTCATACTGTTGCTGATGGCCGCGTTCCTTGCCGCCTTCACCCTGCTGGTCCTGCTTTTCAGCCTGGTCATCTACATGCTGGGCGACGCGGGAATCGTCGTCACGGTCCTCGGTTCGCTGGCTTCGATAGCCCTCCTCGCGTGGGTATCGGTAAAACTCATGGTGGCCCCTGCGGTACTGGTCCTGGAAGGAACCGGCGTGTTTCGTTCCCTGGCCCGGGCCTGGCAGGTGACACGGACAAACTGGTGGCGCGTCTTCGGGGTGCTGTTGCTGACCGGACTGATCACTTCGGTGCTGATGCAGGTCCTGAGTGTCCCGCTCGGCCTCATCACGTCCCTGTCACTCGGCGCGGACCCGGCAAACAGCGGCACGTTCGCGCTGCTCATGACAGCGCTTTCGCTGCTGGTTGCCGGCATCGCCTATACCTTCCAGGGTGCCGTGACTGCCCTGCTTTACGTGGACCTGCGGATGCGGCGTGAAGGGTTCGATATCGCCCTGATGAGGGAGCAGGAGAATCCCCGCATCCAGGACCCCGATTTCCTGCCGGGCAGGGCCGCGCCGGCCGCGCCCGGCGGCACCTACCACGGCCCGGGAATGCCATGATTCCCACCCGGGTTCCCGGTGACGTGCCGGTGGATCCCGAGTCGGACCAGGCACGGGAGTGGCTAAGCGATGAACTGTCCCGGGACATCTATGCAGACGCCGAACCAGGGCTGCTTCAGCGTGCGTGGAAGGCCGTGACCGAGTGGCTGGGCGATTTGCTTGACGGACTGGAGGGCCTCGACGCCGGGCCGGGGACGCTGGTCCTGGCGCTGGCCGCCGCGGCGGTTGCCGTCATTGTTGTCCTCATATTCCGGCCCCGCTTCTCCTCCGCCGCGAAAAAACCCGGGAAAGTCTTCGCGCAAGACCTGATCGAAGCTGCGCAGCAGCACCGTGCACGCGCCGAACAGGCCGAGGCTGCGCAGCGCTGGGACGAGGCACTCGCGGAACGGTTCCGCGCTATGGTCCGGTCCGCCGAGGAGCGGGTCGTCTTCGAGGCGCGCCCTTCGCGGACCGCTGCCGAAGCAGGCGCCGCCCTGGCGTCGGCGTTCCCCG
The DNA here is from genome assembly GCF_020907365.1 of Arthrobacter sp. zg-Y750. Classification (NCBI taxonomy): domain Bacteria; kingdom Bacillati; phylum Actinomycetota; class Actinomycetes; order Micrococcales; family Micrococcaceae; genus Arthrobacter; species Arthrobacter sp. zg-Y750. The sequence continues at coordinate 114,092 of NZ_JAJJOC010000001.1, forward strand.
AAGCCCGTACGGAACTCCTGTGGCTTGGCCGGCGCTTTGATGAGGTCATGTACGGTACAGAGCACGCTGCCTCCGACGACTGCCGGCGGGCCGCCGCGCTGGACGGGGCATTGGAATCCGCCCGTCCTGCCTTGTCCCCCGAACCTGCCATGGCGGCACCCCGGTGACTGGTACGCGCACCCCCTCTCCCCCGGTCCCCGCCGGCCTGCCCGGCCTGCCCGGCCTGCCCGGCCTGCCCGGCCTGCCCGGCCTGCCCACAACGGATACCGGCGGGAGCCCCGGGGGATCACCCGCAGTCCGTGCTGCCGGCCCGGGCCGAGTGCTTGGCTGGTTCCGCCGGCACCGGGTCCTGCTGGCACTGGTCCTGGTCCTGGCCGTTGTGGCGGCCCTCTCGGTCTTTGCCCGCCCCCGGCAGGACAGTGAGCCCCTGTCGCCGGACAACGCGGCTCCGGACGGTGCCATGGCAGTCGCGGAGGTCCTGGCCGGCCAAGGCGTAAAAGTGCAGCATCCGCAGGACCTGGCCGAGGCCTATGCCGCCCTGGACGCGAACCCCGGTGCCACGCTGCTGTTCCTGGACCCCCGGGAGTTCCTCAACAGCGAGCAGCGCGAAGAACTTGCTGACGAGGCGGGGCGGGTGGTCCTGGTGGCGCCGTCCTTTGCGCAACTGTCGGATTTCGCACCCGACATCCGTCCCGCCGGTGTCGTACCCGACGACGCCGCCGGGCAAAGTGCCGAAGCGCGCTGTTCCGACGAAGACGCCCAGGCTGCCGGCACAGTCAGCGCCGGAGGCCAAAGCTACCGCGGCCCGGTGACCTGTTTCCCCTCGCCGGGCGCGGAGGGAACCGACCCGGCGGGGTCCTACGCCGCTACCAAGGGCGGGAGCGCCGTCGTCCTGGGCAGCCCGGACCTGATCGCCAACGCCACTGTGACGGACGAGGGCAACGCTGCCCTTGCCCTGCGCTCGCTGGGCGCGGACGAAACCCTGGTGTGGTATCAGGCCGGGCCGCAGGACATCGCTGCCGCAGAGCGGCCCGCGGACCCCTTCGACTATCTGCCTCCCTGGGTTTATCCGCTGGGGGCCTGGCTGGTGCTGGTTGCCGGATTGGCCGCCTTCTGGCGCGGGCGCAGGCTCGGGCCGCTGGCCGAGGAACCGCTGCCCGTGGTGGTGCCCGCTGCGGAGACGGTTGAGGGCCGTGCCCGCCTCTATAGGGGCAGCAACGCCGTGAGCCATGCAGCGGCAAACCTGCGGGCAGCAGCCATGACGCGGATGGCAGCGCATCTGCGGCTGGGACCGGGGGCTGACGCCGACGCAGTAACAATGGCCGCAGCCTCCGCCACCGGCCGCAGTTATACCGCGGTCGACCACCTGCTCAACCAATCGATGCCGGGGACAAGCGCCGAACTGGTGCGCTGGACCTGGGACCTGCAAGACCTAGAGGAAGAAGCAACGTCATTATGAGCCAGCAGTACGAGCCCTACCCGGCGGCGCCCGCACCATCCCGGTCCTCAAACGGAGCCGCAGCCGCGCCGCCCCTGCCTCCGGGCGGCGACCCCGTCCGGGCCGCCCTGGCCCAGGTCCGCCGTGAAGTGGGCAAGGCGGTGGTGGGGCAGGACGCTGCCGTGACCGGCCTGATCATTGCCCTGCTGGCTCGGGGCCACGTGCTGCTGGAGGGTGTGCCCGGCGTGGCCAAGACACTCCTGGTCCGGGCCCTGTCCGAAGCGTTGAGCCTGGACACGAAACGGGTGCAGTTCACTCCTGACCTGATGCCCGGCGATGTCACCGGCTCGCTGATCTATGACAACCGCTCCTCCGGGTTCTCCTTCCGGGAAGGACCCGTTTTCACCAATATCCTGCTGGCAGACGAAATCAACCGCACGCCGCCAAAAACTCAGGCTTCCCTGCTGGAAGCCATGGAGGAGCGGCAAGTAACGGTGGACGGGACAACCCGTGCCCTGCCCGAACCGTTCATTGTCGCGGCTACGCAGAACCCCGTGGAGTACGAGGGGACCTACCCGCTCCCCGAGGCGCAGCTGGACCGTTTCCTGCTGAAAATGACGTTGGACCTGCCCGGGCGGGAGGATGAGATCGAAGTGATCCGCCGGCACAGCAGCGGCTTCGATCCGCGCAACCTTGCGGCCGCTGGTGTACGGCCCGTCGCATCGGCGCGGGACTTGGAACTGGCCCGCGAAGCCGTAGCCCGGGTGGCCGTGGCCCCGGAAGTCCTGGCCTACATAGTGGACGTGGTGCGTGCCACCCGGTCCGCGCCGTCCTTCCAGCTGGGCGTCTCCCCGCGCGGGGCCACAGCGCTGCTGAACACGGCACGTGCCTGGGCCTGGCTTTCGGAGCGTACATTCGTCACCCCTGACGATGTGAAGGCCCTGACCCTTCCGGCCCTGCGGCACCGGGTGGCGCTTCGGCCCGAAGCCCAAATGGACGGCGTCAGCGTTGACCAGGTGCTGGGAAGCATCCTGGCGACCGTCCCGGTACCCCGGTAACCGGGACTTCGGATGGCTGTTTCCGGACGGTTGGTCCTGCTGGCGTTTCTTGGCGCCGGTGCCGTAATCCTTTATCCCGGGACTGCGTCCATTCTCCTGTGGCTGCTCTTCCTTGCTGCCGCGGCAACCCTGGACCTGCTCCTGGCTGCCCCGGTGAAGTCCCTGCGGATAGACCGGCGGCTGCCGGACAGTGTGCGCCTGACCGAGGCGACGGTCGGCACCCTGGTGGTGCGCAACACCGCAGGACGGCCGCTGCGGGCGGTGATCCGGGATGCCTGGCAGCCCTCCGCCGGGGCGCGGGACCCCGAGCAGCGGCTGGCGGTCCCCGCGGGTGAGGCCCGCCGGATGGACGTGCATCTTCAGCCGGCTCGGCGGGGCGTGCTGACCAGCAGTTCCGTGGCAGTGCGCAGTTTCGGCCCGCTGGGACTGGCTGCCCGGCAGCGCACGCTTCCGGTGGCCGCGCAGTTGAGGGTGCTGCCGCCGTTCCGGTCCAAACGGCACCTGCCCTCCAAGCTGCGGCGGCTGCGCGAACTGGACGGCAACACCTCCGTCCAGCTGCGCGGGGCCGGCACGGAATTCGATTCCCTGCGCGAATACGTGCGCGGCGACGATGTCCGTTCCATCGACTGGCGCGCCACCGCCCGCAGGCGGGAAACCGTGGTGCGGACCTGGCGGCCGGAACGGGACCGCCGGGTGGTCATAGCCCTGGATACCTCCCGGACTTCGGCGGCCCGGATCGAGGACGAACCGCGGCTGGACACCGGCATCGAGGCATCGCTCCTGCTCGGCGTGCTGGCCGGCAGCAGCGGTGACCGCGTGGATTTCCTGGCCTTCGACCGCCGCATCCGGGCCAGGGTGGATTCGGGCGGCAAGGGAAATATGCTGAGCCGGCTGGCCACGGCCACCGCCCCGTTGACCCCCGAGCTCATCGAAGCGGACTTTTCCCTGCTCCCCGCTGCAGTGCAGCAGATCTCGGGCCGCCGCTCCCTGGTGGTGCTGATTACCGCCCTTGACTCGGGCGCATTGGAAGAGGGCCTGCTTCCGGTACTGCCCCGGCTGCTGGAGAAGCACGTGGTGGTGGTTGCCTCGGTCCGGGACCCCGGCCTGGACGAGCTGCGCAGGGCCGGCGGCACGACGTCGTCGGTGTTCCGCGCCGCTGCCGCCGAACGCGCGCTGCTGGACCGGGCTGCCATGGGGGAACAGCTGCGTTCAATGGGCGCCGAAGTGGTGGACGAACCGCCGCACGAGCTGCCGCCGAAACTCGCGGATATGTACATTCGGCTCAAGGCCGCCGGGAGGCTGTAAGAATTAAGCATGGTGTCCGTCTACCGCACCGTCCTGGGCTCCTCCTTCGAGCGGCTGCAACCCGAACTCCGGGAATATTTCGGCCTGCACGCAGGCTCCGGGTGGTTCGGTGAGGGCACCGGCGTGTTCAGCCGGGCGGGCTGCCCGCGGCGCTGGCTGCGGCCCCTGCTGCCGCTGGTCCCGGTGGCCAACGCCTTTTTCCCCGACTACGGGGAGGACATCCCCTTCACCATCCGCAACTACCCGCATCTGGACCCCTGGGGCCGGCCGGCACTGACCGCGGTGCGGACCTTCGGGTTTCCGGGCGTGCAGCGCATCTTTGAGGACACCACGGTGCTGACGGCGCCGGGGGTGCTGACGGACTATCTGGGCCGGCGCCGCAATATGGCTACGGACCTGCTGCTTCGGGTATCCGCAGACGGACACCTGCACATGGATTCACCGGGCAGCCGCCTGTTCCTCGGCCGGCTGCGCCTGCCCCTGCCGCACTTTGCCGGAGCGGATGCCCGGGTGGAGCAGTGGTGGGACCCCGCACAGCAGCACTTCCGGATCAGCGCCCGGGTGGTGCAGCGGCAGGTGGGTACGGTGTTCGAGTATGACGGCGCCTTCACCTACGCCTACCGGGAGTTCGACGGCGTGCTGCCGGCCGGCGCGGAACCGGACCGCTGGGAGCGCCGCACCTAGGGTTGCGCAATCCGGTATCCGGTTAGCCCTCTGCTGCCACCTGGTCCAGGGCTGAGGCTGTCTGCGTCAGCCGGGCCAGGACCTTGCGGGCAGCGTCCGGTGACAGGCCGGCCAGGTCCGCTGCCGGCAGCAGCCCCAGTGACGGCAGGTCCTTCACGGAGAGTCCGAGCTTGCGCCAGGGGCGCAGCACCTTTTCCGCCAGGGCCGTGACCTGGGGAAGCGGCGCTCCGGCAGGCGGGAGGGACAGCACGCCGAGCCATACCCGCTCTCCGTTTTCCACCGCCTCGGCGATGCCCTCCCAGTCCCGGGCGTCGAGCCCGTCGGTGACCAGGGCCGTACCCTGCACTCCGGCGCTGCGGGCCAGCTCGAACGGGGACTGGACACCGGAACGCAGCGGGCCCAACTCCCCGGCACGCGGCAGCGCCAGCACGGTGTCCGCCCCGGCAGCACCAATCGCCTCGCGCAGCTGCTGCCAGGCGGCGGCAACCTCCCCCGACGCCACGGAGCGCAGCGTGCGGTAGCCGCTGGCCGTGGGGATACCTCCGGCGAGGATGGCGGCGATCTCCGGTTCGTCCACCTGCACCGTGATGCGGGCCCCGGGCACGGACGAGGCGGCCCGGGAAATGTAGCTCCCGACTCCGGCCGCAAGTGACTGCGCCAGTTCCCGCCGCGCACCGGCGTCGGCAAGGGCCCGTTCGCCGTTATGCAGGTGCAGGTTCGCGGCCAGGGACAGCGGCCCCCGCAGGGAAATTTTCAGTGCGTGCCCCGGGGACTCCTCGGCACCGGCTACGTCGGCCAGCGCATTCAGGTCCTGGCCGAGCAGTGAGACCGCACGCCGGTGCTCCTTGCCCGGGCGTTCCACGAGGCGCCAGCCGTGCGGCTGGATGTCCGCGAAGAGGTCAACCAGCAGGGAGGCGGAACGCCCCACGGCCTCCGCTTCCGGGCCCCGCTGGGGCAGTTCCATCAGGAACGGGAGATGCGGATCCCCCAGCTCACCGCGGATAACCCGGCTGGATTCCACCGGATCGGTTCCCGGCCAGCCGCCGGCCGCGCTTGCGGTGACGGTGCCGTTGCGGGTTGGAGCTTGCTGCGCCGGCTGAATCTGCCCCTGCGGGGTCCTGTCCTGCTCAGGCATCGGTGGCACCCGCGGACGCAGAGCCGGACTCAGGGCCGGCCGCGGGCCCGGCGGGTCCGCCGTTGCGCGTCTGGGAGATGGCCTGATGGTGGCGGATGACCTCACGGATGATGAAGTTCAGGAACTTCTCCGCGAACGCCGGATCCAGGTGCGCATCTGCCGCCAGCCGGCGCAGCCGGGCAATCTGCGCCACTTCGCGTCCCGGGTCCGCCGGCGGCAGGTGGTGCTCGGCCTTGAGGTGGCCCACCCGCTGGGTGGCCTTGAACCGCTCGGCCAGCAGATACACCAAGGTGGCATCGATGTTGTCGATGCTGCTGCGCATGGCGAGGAGTTCGTCCATAACGTCCTGGGCGACTTTCCCGGAGAGGGAGCTTGCCCGCGGATCGAATTCTTCGTCCGGTGATTCAGGTCCTGTATGGCTCATTGGACCAGTTTAGGCGGCAACGCTTAACCCCCGCGGCACGTTACGTACGGCCGTGCTAGGAAACCGCGGCCGGATCCCACTCGAGGGACCGGGCCGAGTCGATGGTTGCCTGGCCCAGCACCCGCGTGCCCTGGTACAGAACCATGGACTGGCCGGGGGCCACCCCGCGCATCGGTTCGGTGAGCCGGACCACCAGTTCCCCGCGTACCGCGCCGGTCGCTTCATCGGCCACGTCTTCCATCCAGCCGGTGGCCGCGACGGGGTCGCCGTGGGCGCGGACCTGTACCGTGCAGTCGAACCGGGTGCGGGCGGCGATCTCGGGGATCGGCACACCGGCCCAGGAAATCTTGGTCCCGCGCATCTGGTCGATGTTCAGCAGCTGCTCCGGTCCGACGACAACCTTGTTTTCCTTGGGCCGGATCTCCAGCACGAAGCGCGGTTTGCCGTCCGCCGCCGGAGTGCCGAGCTTCAGGCCGCGGCGCTGGCCCACGGTGTAGGCGTTTGCGCCGGGGTGGGTGCCGAGCTTCTGGCCCGTTTCATCGACGATGTCGCCTTCGGACATGTCGATGCGCTCTTCGAGCCAGCCGCGGGTGTCGCCGTCGGGAATGAAGCAGATGTCGTGGCTGTCCGGCTTGTTGGCCACGGACAGGCCGCGGCGTTCGGCTTCGGCCCGCACTTCGGCCTTGGACGGGGTTTCCGCCAGGGGGAACATGCAGTGCCGCAGCTGCTCTTCGGTCAGCACGCCGAGCACATAGGACTGGTCCTTCGCCCAGTCCGCGGCGCGGTGCAGTTCCGGGTTGCCCTCCGTGTTGGTGATGACCTTGGCGTAGTGGCCGGTGCAGACGGCGTCGAAGCCCAGGGCCAGTGCCTTCTCCAGCAGCGCGGCGAACTTGATCCGTTCGTTGCAGCGCATGCAGGGATTGGGTGTGCGGCCGGCGGCGTATTCGGCCACGAAGTCGTCCACCACATCTTCCTTGAACCGCTCCGAGAAGTCCCACACGTAGTAGGGGATGCCCAGGATGTCGCAGGCCCGCCACGCGTCCCGGGAGTCCTCGATGGTGCAGCAGCCGCGGCTGCCGGTACGCAGGGTTCCCGGCATCCGGGACAGCGCCAGGTGGACACCGACGACGTCGTGCCCTGCCTCCACTGCCCGTGCCGCTGCCACAGCGGAGTCCACTCCGCCGCTCATTGCTGCCAAAACCTTCATGAAGTCAAACCTGTTCCTGCTGTCTGGATGCTGCTTACGTGTCCGGCCATCCCGGCCTTCTTGGCCCGCTCATATGCTTCGGGCAGTACCTGCAATAACGTGTCAACGTCTTCGGCCGTGGTTGTATGCCCGAGGCTGAACCGCTGCGCTCCGCGGGCCTCGGTTTCGCTCAGCCCCATGGCGAGCAACACATGCGAAGGCCGCGGCACCCCGGCAGTGCAGGCCGAGCCGGTGGAGGATTCCACGCCGGCCAGGTCCAGGAGGAAAAGCAGCGAGTCCCCCTCGCATCCAGGGAAGGTGAAGTGAGCGTTGCCCGGCAGCCGGCGCCCGCCGTCGTCGTCGCGCACACCGCGCAGCACGGCGTCCGGGATGGCCCGCTCGACGCCGGTGATGAGGTAGTTCCGCAGGGTGCGCAGGCGTTCAGTCTCGTCCCCCAGATGCTCGACGGCGTCTTGGGCTGCCGCCGCGAACGCCGCGACGCCGGCCGTGTCCAGGGTGCCCGAGCGAATGTCGCGCTCCTGTCCTCCCCCGTGCAGGACCGGTGTGAGCTTGACCGACCGGCCCACCACCAGTGCCCCGGTGCCTACCGGTCCGCCAATCTTGTGGGCGCTCAGCGCCATGGTGTCCAGCCCGGAGGCACGGAAATCCACGGGCACGGCGCCGAAGGCCTGGACCGCGTCGGAATGCACCGGCACACCGTATTCGTGCGCCAAGGCGGCAACGGTCCGCACATCCTGCACGGTGCCGACCTCGTTGTTGGCCCACATAAGCGTGAGCAGGGCGATGCTGTCGGCGTTGGCTTCGAGCTCCCGGCGGACTGCGTCAAGGGAAATAACGCCGTCACCGTCCACCGGGATCCATACCGGGACGGCACCTTCGTGCTTTTCCAGCCATTCCACGGTGTCGAGCACTGCGTGGTGTTCGATGCCGGAGACCAGGATCCGGGTGCGGGCCGGATCGGCGTCGCGGCGGGCCCAGAACAGGCCCTTCACGGCCAGGTTGTCCGCTTCGGTGCCGCCGGACGTAAAGATGATTTCGGAGGAGTGGCAGCCTGCGGCGGCAGCAAGGATCTCCCGCGATTCCTCCACCACCATCCGGGCGCGCCGGCCCGAACCGTGCAGGGACGAGGGATTGCCGCTGCGGCTGAGTTCTGAAGTGAGTGCGGCGAGGGCCGAAGCCGAAATCGGCGTGGTCGCCGCGTGATCTAGATACACAGGCACCAGCTAATTCTAGCCGCCATAGCGGTCAGCACCCATTCGGCGGGCTGGGATTTTCCTGAGGGTTGGCCCACAGGTGCCGCCGCGCGCGGCGGGCTTCGGGATATCATCCTGCCGTGCGGCCAACCCCAACACCCCCGCTGACTGTTCCCCCGGGCCCGCCCGCGGACCGGAACACGGTCCTTGCTCACCTGGCCCGGGTGCTCCTGGCGCTGCAGCCCTCCTCCCGGTTGCTGATGGCCTTTGACGGCGTTGACGGCGCCGGGAAGACCACTTTCGCCGACGAACTCGCTTCTGCCCTCCGCGCGTCCGGCGCAGCCGAACCCCGCCAGGTCCTGCGGGTGGGCCTTGATGATTTCCACAACGTGCGCGGGGTCCGCTACCGGCTCGGCCGCAGCTCACCGGACGGCTTCTGGCTCGATTCCTACAATCTGGGCCAGTTCAAGGAGTACGTGCTGGACCCCTTGACCAAGGGGGCGCCGGCATTCCGGGACCGCGGCCATGACCTCGAGACTGATGCGGTGCTGGACCCGGCTCCGGTGCCGGCAGCACCCAACGCCGTCGTCCTGGTTGACGGGATGTTCCTGCACCGGGACGAACTGCGGAACTTCTGGGACTGCTCCGTGTTCCTGGACGTACCGTTCACGGTGACCGCTGCCCGGCTGGCTGTACGCGACGGTTCACCCTCAGTGCACCCGCACCGCCCGGGCCGGGACCGGTACGTGGGCGGGCAGCAAAGGTACTTCGCCGCAGCGGATCCGGCCGCCCGGGCGTTTCTGGTGCTGGAGAACTCCTGCGAAAGGACGCTGCAGGTGATTGATCCGGCAAACGCGACGTACCGGGCGGGGAAACAGCCGGGCGGGGAAACAGCCGGGCGGGGAAACAGTCGGGGAAAGTGAACAGCAGCGGTCGGTAGAATTGCCGCACTGGACCCCGAACCGTGCCGAAAGGAACCGCCGTGAGCCCGTCAGGCCGGACACTCTATGAGGTCTTGGGCCTGCTGCCCGGGGCGTCAGCTGCTGAAATCAAGTCCGCCTACCGGAAGGCTGCCCGCCAGACGCACCCCGACCACGGCGGCGACAGCGAGCGCTTCGACCGGGTTGCCGGTGCATACCGGGTGCTTTCCGATCCGGTTCGGAAAGCCGCCTATGACCGGCAGCTGGGCAGTGCCGGCAGTGCCCCGGCACGCAGCAGCGCGGCACGAACGGGCCGGGCTGCCGGAGAGGCCGCTGCCCCCGGCGCCGCAGCCGGCAGGACGGCAGCAGCGGATCTGGACCTTCCTCCAGTGTTTGTCCCGGACTTCTCCCCGCAGAATCCGCCGCTCATCCCCCTGACCATGGCCGGGCAGCAGATCCACGGCGCTCCCCGCCGTCCCGGCTTCTTCTCCCGGCTCGGCTCCACCGGCAGCCGGTTCGACGCCGAGAACCTCACCATTGCGCTGCTGGACCGGGAGCTGCTGGACGAGTACCCCGCCGCGCGGCTGGTCAACGGGCTGCACATTCCCGACGCCGGGCCGCGGGGCGGGAACCTCGACGTCGGCCATGTGCTGCTGGGCGGCTACCGGATGGCGGTCCTGGGCTCGCTTATGGCCGCTCCCGGGAACTACCGGTGGGACGGACGGCATCTGCTGCACCGCGGACGGGAAGTGTCCACGCTGCGGCTCGCCGATACGGTGCGGACCATGCAGGCCCGCTTTCCCACCTGCAATGTCGCCGGCTGGCTGGTCCTCCACAGCCCCAACGGCAACCCGTTCGAGCCCATCATCGATTACCCGCCCACTTTGAGCAGGTCCGCGCCCGCCACCCTGCACACAGCCAACCCGGGCGGCCTGGTCCGGGAGCTCCGCCGGTTCTTCGCCGAAGGGCCGACGCCGAACACGGTCCAGCTGCCCGTGCTGGGCCCGCTCATTGACGCTTCGGCACGCTGAGCCGTGCGTCTGCCCGGCCGGTGCCGGGCTTAGGATGGAGCTGTGTTCCGCATCCTTTTCCACTCCCCTGAAATCCCGGGCAACACGGGAAACGCCATCCGCCTTGCCGCCATTACCGGCGCCGAACTCCACCTGGTGGAGCCGCTGGGCTTCAGCCTGGAGGACTCCAAGCTGCGCCGCGCCGGCCTGGACTACCACGACCTCGCCGTCCTCCACGTGCACAAAAGCCTCGAGGACGCCTGGGAAGCCCTCGCACCGGAGCGGGTCTATGCCTTCACTTCCGACGGCGATACGTCCTACACCGATATCGAGTATCGTGCCGGTGACGTGCTGATGTTCGGCCGCGAGTCGGTGGGACTATCAGATGAGGTAAAGAAGGACCCGCATGTCACCGCACGGGTACGGTTGCCCATGCTGCCGACGCTGCGGTCCCTGAACCTGGCAAATTCCGCATCCATTGCCGTTTACGAAGCCTGGCGCCAGCATGGCTTCGCCGGTGCCCAGCTCTAGCTAAGGACATATCCCATGCCTGCACGCCACATCGGCACTGCCTACGACGACGGCGCCGCGGACTTTGAGCGCCTCGCACCATCGCTGTGGAATCCCATGGGCAATGCGCTTGCGGCGGCTGCGGACATCAGCCTGGGCGACCGCGTCCTGGATGCGTGCTGCGGCAGCGGTGCCACCACCATCCCTGCCGCCCAGTTCGCCGGACCCGATGCGACCGTTGACGGTGTGGACCTCAGCGGAGAGCTGCTGGCCCTGAACCAGGCGAAGGCGGACACCCTGTCCCTGAACGGCGTGCGGCTTTTCAAGGCCGATGCCGCTGGATGGCAGTCCGGGGATCCCTACGACGCCGTCCTCTGCGCCTACGGGCTTTTCCTCCTGCCCCAGATGGACGCCGCTGCGGCCCACCTGGTTTCGCAGCTGCGCTCCGGCGGACGGTTTGCCCTCAGCGTGTGGCAGGAAGGCGCCGGGTCCCCCTTCAGCGAACTGCTGTGGAAGGCCTGCCTGCAGGAACGTCCGGAACTGGCGGATGCCCCGCAGCCGAAGACGGACAACCTCCGGCGGATCAACACGCCGGAGAAACTTTCGGCCTGGCTCGAGTCCCTCGGCCTCACCGACGTGGCGGTAACCCCCACGCAGGGACGGGTCCAGCTCAGCGGTTCGCTGGCGTGGTCCCTGGTCATGGGCAGCACCTTCCGCGAACTCCTGCCTTCCGCGCCGGACGCGGTGGAACGGGTGCGTACAAACTTCCTGGCCGAACTCGGTGAGGACTTCGAGCTGAACGCCGACACCCTGATCGCCACCGGCGTCCGCCCCTAAGAGGGGCTGGCCGGCCCGGAGGCTGGCCAGCCCGGAGGGGGCTGGCCGGCCCGGCAGCCGGTTTAGAACCCGGCGATCGTCTCGGGCGTATTGACGCCCACCACGTGGAAGACCTCGGCGCTGGAGCCCTCGGACATACCGTGGCGGCGTGCGTTGTCCTGCAGGAACCGGCGCACCGAGGCGTCCATGCCCTCAATGTCCGGGTGCTGGCTGGCATGCACCCGGATGGCGGCGAGCTTGGTGTCCACGGTGGCGCTGACATCCACGGCCCGGTTCTCCCGCTCACGCGGCGCACCGTAGAACCACAGCCACGGCACCTTGTACGCCTGAAGTCCCCGCTCGGCCAGTTCGGGATAGGCGAAGGGGTTCTCCGCCGCGGGATACACCGCCCGGGTCACTATTTCGCCGCAGGCGAGGTGGTCCGGATGGCTGGCCTGCAGGCGGTCCCAGTTCCGTTCCGGGTGCATTGCCAGCACTACGTCCGGCCGTACGCGGCGGATCTGCTCCACTGCCCGGGCGATCACCGAGTGGTTCACCTCCAGGTAGCCGTCCCGCTCCCCCAGGAACACCACGTCCTGGGCCCCCACTGCGCGGGCTGCGGCGCGCTGTTCCTCGCTGCGCAGCTCACTGACCCCGGTGCGGTCCGCGGGGTCGAATCCCCCGGCGTCCCCGGAGGTCATGATGCAGTACGTGATCCGGGCGCCGTCGGACGCCCAGCGGGCCAGCGTGCCGGCGGCACCGAAATCAATGTCATCCGGGTGGGCGGCGAAGGCCAGGACCCGGCCGGGCGTTGGGAACTGGTCCACGCTAGGCCCTGCGCTTCCGGATTTCCGCGGCCGCCTGCGGCAGGACCGAGAACACGTCGCCCACCACGCCGAAGTCGGCAATTTCGAAGACCGGCGCATCGGCGTCCTTGTTTACCGCCACAATTACCTGCGCTGTCTGCATGCCCGCCTTTTGCTGGATCGCCCCGGAAATGCCGGCGGAAATGTACAGCTGCGGAGACACGGTCTTGCCGGTCTGGCCCACCTGCGCGGAGTGCTCTATCCAGCCGGCATCCGTGGCAGCGCGGGACGCTCCCACGGCCCCGCCCAGCAAATCCGCAAGCTCTTCGACGGGACCGAAGTTCCCGTCCATGCCGCGGCCGCCTGCCACAATCACCCGCGCTTCGGCCAGTTCGGGCCGCCCGCTGACACGTTTGCCGGTACGCCCGGTCACCCGTGCCGCGGGGCCGGCCTCGGGAACCGGCAGCTCGATCCGGGCCGGTGCACCGGCTTCGACGGCGTCGGCGGGCTCAACGCTGTTGGCCTTCACCGTGATGATCGGCGTTCCGGCCTGCACCCGGCACGTGGAGGTCCAGGACCCGGCCAGCACCGACTTGGTGACGGCGAGATCGGGGGCAACGGCAACGGCGTCGGTAATCACGCCGGAGCCCAGTTTGATCCCGGTGCGAGCGGCAATTTCGCGGTCTTCGAAGGAATTGCCCAGCAGGATCGCGGCCGGCTGCTCCGCGGTGGCCGCTTCGGCAAGGAAGGCCGCCTTGGCGGCAACCAGGACGGTATCCAGGTCTCCGGCAGGCTCGTAAACCTTCCGTGCGCCGTGCGCAGCCAGCGCTTCCGCCAGTTCCGTCTCCAGCGGTCGGGCGGAGGCAACCACCGGTTCACCCACGCTGCCCGCAAGGGTCAGCAATTCGCGGGCGGCCCGCGGCAGGGGCGGGGCAGGGACATCTAGGAAAACGAGGACGGACGCCATGGGATGCGCTCCTTCGGGACGTGGGCGGCGGCGCGCGGGTAGCGCCGGTGCAAGGGTCGGGGGGTCTAGATCAGTTTCTGCGCGGCAAGGTAGTCCACCAGCTGCACGCCGGCCGATCCGTCGTCGGTAATGATGGTTCCCTGTGAACGGGGCGGCCGGGGTGCCGACGCGGCGACGGTGGTCCAGGCCCCGTCGCGGCCCACCTGGCCGGCCTCAATGCCCAAGTCTGCGAGGCTGAGCACCCGTACGGTCTTTTTCTTCGCGGCCATGATGCCCTTGAAGTTGGGGTAGCGCGGATCGTTGGCCTGGTCCGTCACCGAGACCAGCGCCGGCAGCGGCGCCTCGACCGTCTCAGTAAAGGAGTCGCCGTCGCGGCGGGCCTTGACGAGCGGGCCGTCAGCGCTGTCGGCTACCTCCAGCTCGGACGCGAAGGTTACCTGCGCCAGCTGAAGCCGTTCGGCCAGCTGCGCCGGCACCAGGGAAGTCTCACCGTCGGTGGATGCCATCCCGCTGATGACCAGGTCCACCGGCCCGTCTGCGTCGGCGATGGCGCGCACGGCCGCGGCGAGCGCGAGCGACGTCCCGGCGGCGTCGGAGCCGGCCAGGGCTTCGTCGGAGAGGTGGACGCCGGAGTAGGCACCGATCTGCAGGGATTTCTTGACGGCGTTGACGGCTGCCGCCGGCCCCATCGAGAGGGCAGTGACGCGGTTTCCTGCCGCTTCGCCGCCTCGTGCCTCGGCCAGCTGCAGGGCCGCTTCCAGCGCGTATTCGTCCAGCTCGGAAAGGATGCTCTCGGAGCGGTCCAGGGTGTGTCCCGGGCCGGTGAGGTGCCGGTCAAACTGTGCGTCGGGGACATGCTTTACCAAAACAACAATGTTCAGCGGACGGTTGGCTGCTTCCTGCATTCCGCGCCTTTCCGGTAGGAAATCGGTTCCCGGCGGCCGGGAATGCTCCCGCCGACGCGCGCCTTCCGGTGGGACGGCGCGATTAAAGCTAATCACACCATGCTCCCCGGATGCCCCCGGTACGAAGGAAGGACCGCCTCCGGGGATTTCCGGAAGCGGCCCTTCGCCCGCTGGAACGGTTAGCCGTCCCTGGAATTACTCGTGACGGGTTACTGCTCGGCGGAGTCGCCGAGCGTAACGTCGGTGCTGGCGGCCATTCCGTCGCGGGTGTAGTCAATGGTGACCTTGCCGCCCGCGGGCTGCATGCGGATGGCTGCAGTCAGTGACTGTGCATCCGTGACCGGCATACCGTTCACCGAGGTGACCACGTCGCCCTTCTTCAGGCCTGCCTTGGCGCCCGGGGACCCGGAGACAACGTCGGCCACATCTGCGCCTACCGTGAAGGTAGAGGAGGAGTTCGACGCCGTGGCCGGCTTCACGGACACACCGAGATAGCCGTGGGAGGCCGATCCGTTGTCGATGATTTCATCCGCGATGCGCTGGGCGTAAGTGATCGGAATCGCGAAGCCGACACCGATGCTGCCGCTCTCCTCCCCTGCGCTGCCCGAGGCCGCCGAGGCGATGGCGACGTTGACGCCGATCACCTCGCCGCTGGTGTTCACCAGTGCGCCTCCCGAGTTGCCGTGGTTAATAGCCGCATCCGTCTGGAGCACGTTCAGGAAGATCGAGCTTTCACCGGAGCTCTGGTCCTGCGAGGAACCATCCGGCGGAGCGAAACGGAAACCGTTGCCGTCATCTTCGGGCACCTGAGAAGAGTCCGAGTCCGACTCCGGAGCCGCGGAGGACTGGACGCTGATGGTGCGGTTGAGCGTGGAGACGATGCCGTCGGTGACGGTTCCGGCCAGGCCGAGCGGCGCACCGATGGCGATCACGGTGTCCCCGACGTTCAGTTTCTCCGAGTCCCCCAGTGCTGCCGGCGTCAGGTCCGTGGCGTCGACCTTGATGACTGCCAGGTCCGACACCGGGTCGGTTCCGACGACGGTCGCCTGCAGGACCCGGCCGTCCGAGGTCTGCACTTCCACCGTCGGGTCGGCGGCGGTACCGCCGAGGGTCACCACGTGGGTGTTGGTCAGGATGTGTCCCTCATTGTCCAGGATGATCCCGGAGCCCGTACCCGTGCTGCCTGATGCGGCAACCTCGATGGTCACCACGCTGGGTGAGGCCTTGACCGCTGCGGCGGTCACGGCGTTGACGCTGTCCTTGTTGTTGACGACAACGGTTTCGGACTGGCCGGTCTGCCCGGCGCCGTTCGAGTCGCCATCCATAAGGCTGTTGGCACCTACGGCGACGCCGCCGCCCAGGAGGCCCGCCAGCACCATGCCGGTCACCAGCGCTCCGGCGCCGAACTTCTTTGCCCGTCCCGGGTGTTCCTGCCCCGTTCCGGCCGGCGCCTGGAATGCCGTGCCTTCTGACCCGTCGGCAGGCGGTCCGTACGGGGAAGAGCCGTACGTTGCCCCGTACGTCGGTCCGGTACCCGGTTCGGCGGACGGCTGCCCGGTCCCCGGTTGTGCAGATCCCGGCTGCGCAGATCCTGGCTGCGCAGATCCTGAGTATGACGACGGCGGCGCCGGCGGCCGGGGAGGCAGGTGGCGCTCAGGGCCGTCGGTTCCCCCGTGTTGCTCAGTCATGTGGGTTTCCTTTCCAAATTCGGTGTACCCATGGTGTAGCCACAACGTTTACGTATCCACTATGACAGCGGATTCTGGGACCTGCGCGCATGATTGCTGGACATCTGCTGTGAAGATCCCGAATGCCGGTTCCGATATGCCGCGGCATCCCGCACCGGCACAACTCCACTGCAGCACCGACGAACCGGCAGGTCAGAGGGGGTGCGCAGCCACGGCAGCCGGGCGGAGCGCGGTGGACGGGGGTTAGGGCTGCCCCTAGAATCGGTACCAACGTCGAATCGGCAACAGGCAGTCGCAACAGCAGTCACAACACAGTCTGCGGTCGGCCTGCGCGACCCGCAACCAGCGGGCAATAACCAAAGGATGTTTTATGCGGTCACGGAACAGGTTGGGGGCCGTGTTCGGCCTGAGTGCGGTTGCGATCCTGTCCCCCGCGGCGGCGTCGGCGGCGTCCTCTGCCCTTGACCCGGCGTCGTCGTCCGTATCCTCCGTGGTTGCGCCTGCCGCAATGGTGCAGTCCG
The DNA here is from genome assembly GCF_020907365.1 of Arthrobacter sp. zg-Y750. Classification (NCBI taxonomy): domain Bacteria; kingdom Bacillati; phylum Actinomycetota; class Actinomycetes; order Micrococcales; family Micrococcaceae; genus Arthrobacter; species Arthrobacter sp. zg-Y750. The sequence goes on from NZ_JAJJOC010000001.1 coordinate 130,679, forward strand.
AATCCCCCGTCCGCATCCCGCCGGGAGAGGTTGTTGTGGACCCGGCCAATGTGCTGGGCGGCGAGGCGTCCAAGGTTGAACAGGCCATCAACGATGTGCAGCGCAGCACCGGCTACACGCTGTACGTGGTGTATGTGGACTCCTTCACCAGCCCCTCTGATCCCACGGCCTGGGCGCAGCAGGTAGTGGACGCCAAGGGGATGGGCAGCAAGGAAGCGCTCCTGAGCATCGCCACAGAGGACCGCAAGATCGAGGTCTCCACCGGAGACCAGAGTGTCCTGACCGAAGCCCGGCGCAACGCGATCCTGGCCGCAGCCACCGATCCCCTGCTCGGCTCCCGGGACATTTCCTCCTCCCAGTGGGCCACTGCCGCCCTCAACGCCACCGATTCCCTGGCAGACATAGCCCGCGGCGGCGACGGAGAAGTTGCTTCGTCCTCCGAATCCGGCGGCACCAGCGTGGCCCCCCTGGTAGTGGGCGGCGTCGTAGTGGCCGGCGGCGTGGGGACCGCACTGCTGCTGCGCAGCCGCCGGCGGAAATCGCCGGCGTCCGTTCCCGCTCAGCAGCAGGGACCGGCGGCTCCCGTGGATCCACTGGACACCATGAGCGTGCCTGACCTGCGCAAGCGGGCCGGCAGCCTGCTGGTCGCGGCCGACGACGCGATTAAGTCCAGTGAGCAGGAACTGGCCTTTGCGATGGCCGCGTACGGCGAAGACGCCGTCACCACCTTCTCCGAAGACCTGGCGGCCGCACGGAACCACATGGGTGAATCCTTCAAGCTGCAGCAGCAGCTGGATGACCACATCCCCGACACCGAGCAGCAGCAGCGGACCTGGCTCAAGGACATCATCCGCCGGTGCGAGGCCGTCAACGATTCACTCCAGGCGCACAAAGCGGAGTTCGACGAGCTGCGTGAACTGGAGAAGAACGCGCCCGCAGCGCTGGCCGCAGCACAGGCCGCGGCAGACCAGACCGCTTCCCGCCTCAGCACCTCTGCGGCAGCTTTGGACTCGCTGCGTGCCCGCTACGCGGCCTCCGCGGTGAACCAGGTCAGCGACAACATCGACCAGGCGAACGAGCGGCTCGCCTTCGTCTCCAGTGCTGCAGCCACGGCCAACGAAAAGCTCGGCGAGGGCGACACCTCCTCCGCGGTGGTTTCCGTGCGGGCCGCCGAAGAAGCCGTTCACCAGGCCAATGTGCTGCTCGACGCCATCGACAAGCGCGGACAGGAACTGGACGCCGCGCACCAGGAACTGCAGCGAGCGATTGCCGACGCCAACCAGGACCTCGCCCAGGCGGAAGCTTTTGCCGCCGGCGGCGGAAACCCGGGGCTTGCCGGACCTGTCGCAGGCGTGCGCGCCGCAGTGGATGCAGCCCGCCAGGCCATGGCAGCCGGCCCGGTTGATCCCGTGGATCTGCTCCGCCGGCTCGAAGCAGCCAACAGCCAGCTGGACGCCGCACTCGAGGGCATCCGGGACCGCCAGGAGCAGGAGCGCCGTGCACGGGATTCCCTGCAGCACGCCCTCATGGCCGCGCAGGCCCAGATTTCCGGAACGTCGGACTACATCCGTGCCCGCCGCGGCGGCGTGGGCAGCGAAGCGCGGACCCGGCTCGCCGAGGCCGAACGAAACCTGCAGCAGGCGGTAGCCCTGCAGGCGTCAGATCCAGTCAGCGCCCTCGCCTATGCCCAGCAGGCCAATGCGCTGGCGGCCCAGGCCGCAGATATGGCCCAGCAGGACGTTGACGGGTTTGACGGCGGGTTCGGCGGGGGCGGTTTAGGCGGCGGCTACGGCGGACGCGGGGGCAGCGGCCTGGGCGGCGCGGTCCTCGGCGGCATCCTGATCGACTCCATCCTGCGCGGCGGCTCCCACGGGGGCGGCTGGGGCGGCGGCGGATTCGGCGGCTTCGGCGGCGGAGGATTCGGCGGCGGCGGTTTTGGCGGCGGCGGAGGCTTCGGTTCCTCCGGAGGAAACTTCTAGCACTGCAGGGGCCAAAGCCCCGAAAGTACACCAAGATGTACCCGTAACGGTTTCATGGCGAACGCGGGCAATTCCGAACACAGCATATTGAAAGGCAGACACCGTGGTTAAGCAGTCAATTTTCGGACGTATCACCCAGTTGGCCAAGGCCAACATCAACGCGATCCTCGACCAGGCCGAGGACCCGCAGAAAATGCTCGACCAGATGGTGCGGGACTACAGCAACAACATCGCCGAAGCTGAAAGCGCCGTCGCCCAGACCATCGGCAACCTGCGGATGCTTCAGGACGATTACAACGAAGACATCCAGAACGCGCAGAACTGGGGCAACAAGGCCCTGGCCGCCTCCCGCAAGGCGGACGAATTCCGCGCTGCGGGAAACACCGTGGACGCCGAAAAGTTCGACAACCTTGCCAAGGTGGCCCTCCAGCGCCAGATCGCTTCCGAGAACGAGGCCAAGGGCGCCCAGCCGACCATCGCTTCCCAGGAAGAGATTGTCGAGCGGCTCAAGACCGGATTGAACCAGATGAAGGGCAAGCTGGACCAGCTCACCAGCAAGCGGGACGAGCTCATCGCCCGCGCCCGGAACGCCGCCGCGCAGACGCAGATGCACGACGCCATGAAGAGCATCGACGTTATGGACTCCACCTCCGAGGTGGGACGCTTCGAAGAGAAGATCCGCCGAGAAGAAGCCCGGGTCCGCGGTGCCAACGAACTGACCGCCTCCAGTCTGGACGCCCAGTTTGAAAGCCTGGAAGACCTCGGCGAGCAGACGGAGGTCGAGGCTCGCCTGGCCGCCCTGAAGTCCTCCGCGGGCACCAAGCAGTCCGCAATCGAGGAATAGCCCCACACGCACCTGCCGCTGCGGCAGCGGGCAGAAAGGGCGGACGCCTACCGGCGTCCGCCCTTTGCCGTCCGGGCACGCAGGGCACGGCGCCGCAGCACCTGCGGCAGCACCAGCCACAGCAGGGCCACCACCATCCCCACTGCCAGCGCCGCCACGGCACCGGCGGCTCCCGACAGCACGATGTCGAAGATCAAACCGATGGTCCCGACCAGGATCAGTCCCACCAGCACCAGCGTCCAGCGCAGCAGCATGTCCGAATTGTTGACCAGGGCGCGCTTGATCCGCTGCTGGAAAAAGGTCCGGTGCATAACCACCGTTGACATCAGCAGCGCCGTCACGAGCACGGAAAGCACAACCAGCGCAAGGTAGAGGCCGATCTGGATCCGGTTGAGGCCGGCGAAGCGCTGCTGGAACGGCAGCGTCAGCAGGAATCCGGTGAGGATCTGGATACCCGTCTGGAGCACCCGGAGTTCCTGCAGCAAATCGGTCCAGTTGCGGTCCAGTTTCTGCAGCATGGTCTCACCGCGGTCCGGATCACGCTCCACGGGTCGCTGTCCCATAGGTGGAAGTCTAGAACGCGGCGGGAGCGGATATAAGGAAAGTCCCCCGAGGTTCCTTGCGGATCCTCGAGGGACTTTCCTTTTGGTTGCGGGGGCAAGATTTGAACTTGCGACCTCTGGGTTATGAGCCCAGCGAGCTACCGAACTGCTCCACCCCGCGGCGTGATATCTAACTCTACCCGCCGCGGGGTCCGGGTGCAAACCGGCCGGATATGGCTGCCCGCCTAGTCGCCGCTGCCGCTGTCTGCAGCCGGTGCGCTGGCACCGTCGGTGGGAGCAGCGGGTGCTCCGCCGGCTTCGCCGCCGCTCTCCATCTGCTCCTGCGCCGCGGTGGCCCGGGTAATTGCGTCCTTCAGCCTTGCCTGCGCCTCGCCGTAGGCCGCGAAATCTCCGCGGCCCAGGGCGGACTGGCCGTCCTGGATGGCCTTGCCTGCATCAGACAGGGCGGTTGAGAGCTCCGACTGTGCCGTCACGTCGGTACCGGGTGTTTCCGGGGTGGCGCCCACGTTGCCGGAGTCGCCGGTGTCCGCACCGGAGTCTCCCCCGAAGATCTGGTTCAGCGCTTCGTCCAGGGTGGGAGCGAACCCGACCTTCTCACCGAAGTTGACCAGCACCCGCTGCAGTGTCGGATAGGACGACGCACCGGAGGACTGCACATAGACCGGCTGGACGTACAGGATGCCGTCGCCGACCGGCAGGGTGAGCAGGTTGCCGTTGATGACTTCCGAAGCACCCTGGCGGAGCAGGTTCAGTGCATTGGACACGGTGGGATCGGAGTTGAAGGTGTTCTGCGCCTGGCCCGGTCCGGGCACGGCTGTGTCCGTAGGCAGCGACAGCAGGCGGAGCTTTCCGTAGTTCTCGCTCTTCACGCCGGCTTCGCCTGTTCCCGCGTCCGCATCCGCGGAGAGGAAACCGTAGAGCACGTTCCGGGCCTCCCCGCTTTCGGTCACGAACGGAATGAACGGGGTCGTCAGCGAGAACGTGGCCTCATCCTGGCCCGGCATCTGCAGGGACAGGTAGTACGGCGGCTGCTTGACACTGGAGTTGCCGCCGGTAGGGTCGGAGGGCACGCTCCACGCGTCGTCGTTCTTGTAGAACGAGTCCGGGTCGGTCACGTGGTATTTGCCCAGCAGTTCACGCTGGACCTTGAACTGGTCCTCCGGGTAGCGGACGTGGGCCAGCAGATCAGCCGACATCTCGCTGTAGGGCTTCAGCGTGGACGGGAAAACGCTCTGCCAGGACTGCAGCAGGGGGTCCTGGTCATCCCATGCGTACAGGGTGACCGAGCCGTCGTAGGCGTCCACGGTGGCCTTGACGGCGTTGCGGATGTAGTTCACCTGCTCCTGCGGCAGCGCAGCTGCACCGGGGGTCAGCGAGTCGGTGGTGGCATCCTGCAGTTCCTGCTGCGTGGAGTACGGGAAGTACTTGCTGGTGGTGTAGCCGTCCACGATCCACTTCACGCGGCCGTCGATGACCGCCGGGTAGGCATTGCCGTCCACGGTCAGGTACGGAGCGACCTTTTCCACCCGCTCGCGGGGGTCGCGGTCGTAAAGGATCTGTGATTCGTCGTTGATGGCGTCGGATAGCAGCAGCTCGGTGGACTGGAACTTGATCGCGTAGACCAGCTGGTTGAAAAGGTTTCCGACGCTCGGGCCGCCCTCTCCGCTGAACGTGGTCTGCGATTCCTCTTCCGAGTTGCCGGTCTGCGGCCGGTCGATCTCCACCGGGTCGCTGCCCTCGGGGGCACCCACCACGGAGTACTGCGGAGAGTTCTCACCGAAGTAGATCCGCGGTTCGTAGGATCCGTCTTCCGTCAGCACACCGGTGGACGGTATGCCCGATTCCATGAAGCTGGGCTTGCCGTCGGCCTCGACGGTGGAGCCCCTGGCGGCCACCACGCCGTAACCGTGCGTGTAAAGGATGTGTTCATTGACCCAGCCGGTGGGCACACCGCCCACGTTGAGCTCACGGACCGCGATGACCGTGTCCTGGACTTCGCCGTCGATCTCGTAGCGATCCACATTCAGGGTCTGCGGGAACTGGTAGTACTGGCGGAACTGCTGCAGCTGGCTGAACGCGTCGGATACAACGTTCGGATCGAGCAGCCGGATGTTGGAGGTGGTGCCGGCATCCTGGGCCAGGGCACCGGCATTGGCATTGACCGTGGCGTCATAGGGAATGACCTCGGTGTCGGTCAATCCGTACGCTTCGCGGGTGAGGTCGATGTTGCGCTGGATGTACTCGCGTTCCAGGTTCAGCTCCGAGGGCTGGACCTGGTAGCGCTGGACAATCCAGGGGTAGATGCCGCCGGCCACGATGGCGGTGATGATCAGCATGGCGGTGCCGATGATCGGCAGCCGCCACCGGCCGATCACGGCGGAGAGGATGAACAGCACGGCAACGATGACCGAGGCGACGGCCAGGATGGCCTTGGTGGGGATAACGGCTTCGACGTCGGTGTAGAGCGCGCCGGTCCAGGTTCCGGAGGTGCTCAGCAGGGTGTCGTAGCGGTCCAGCCAGAAGTTCACGGCCTGCAGGATCAGGAACGCTGCGGCAATGATCGCCAGGTGCAGGCGCGCCGGGCGGCTCACGAAGACACCCTTTTCCTCCAGCCGGATGCCCCCGTACAGGTAATGGGTCAACAGCCCGGCGATGCCGGCAATCACCACCACGCTGATCAGGAAACCGACGAGGAACCCGATGAAGGGCAGGGTGTTCAGGTAGAAGCTGTAGTCCATGTTGAACTGCGGGTCGGTTTCCCCGAAGTCCTTGCGGTTGAAGAAGAGCAGTGCCTGCTGCCACATGGACATGGCCGCCGTGCCGGCGAACCCGCCCACCACAATGGGGATGCCGATCATCAGGAGCTTGCGGACCGGTTCAAGCTGGGCCTGGTACCGGTTCAGGTTGTCCTGCAGGGCGCTGTCCGGGGCATAGATGGGCCGCGATACATAGGCCACCCGGATACTGGTGAACACCCCGGCGGCCATTACGAGGAAAGCGGCGAGGAACATGCAGATCCGGGTCAGGTTCTCCTTGACGAAGACTTCCAGGTAACCCAACTGGTTGAACCACAGGACATTGGCATACACCTGGGAGAAGTACACGAAGCCAATGACGAGCACGGCCACAACAATCAGCGTGGCGATCAGCGGGCTGCGCCGCCGTCGCCTGCCGGTGGCAGTTGCTGCGCCGGGTCGGGAGAATGGGCCGTTTGGTCCGGAAGTCACAGTTACCTCATCGTTCGGTGCGTCGGCTCGCGGCCTCGCCGGGTTGCACCGGTGGGAGTGGTTCCGGGGGCATTTTCAACCCCTTTTCCCCGCCGGAAGGCCCTGAAGCCGTCCCTACTCATTCTGCCTTGGATTGTTCCCCGGCTGCCACTTCCTGCGGACTCCGATTCCAAGCTTGTCCCGATCGTAACGAGGCCGGGCCGGTCAGCTACCCGTTTACGCTACAAGCTGCACTGCGGCAGATCGGCCGGGTTAGTACCGGCCGCGAGTTTTTCGACGGCGTCCCTCGCCTCGTCCAGCGTGGACACCTTGACCACTGCCAGTCCTTCGGGGATGTGGTCCACCACCTCGGCGCAGTTCGCCTCCGGGGCCAGGAAGAATTCCGCACCCGCGTCCGAGGCGCCGATGAGCTTCTGGCGGATTCCGCCGATGGGCCCGACGTTGCCCGCAGCATCGATGGTTCCCGTACCGGCAAAGTGCCTGCCGCCGGTGAGCTGCTCCGGGGTGAGCCGGTCCACGATCCCCAAGGCGAACATCATGCCGGCGGACGGGCCGCCCACCCGGTCCATTCCCTCACCGATCCGCACCTCGAACGGAAAATCGAAGGTCGTCGCCAACTCGATTCCGAGCTGGTAGACGCCGGAGTCCGACTTTCGGGGCGTCAGCGTCTCCATGACCTCGGAGCCGCCGCGCCGGACCGTGACATCCACCGGTGACCCGCCGGCGTCGTTCAGCGCGGACCGGAGGGTGTCGATGCCGTCGACAGGCGTGTCCCCCACTGCCAGCACAGTGTCGCCGGCCTGCAGCACGCCCTCGGCGGGGGCACCCTCGACGACGGACCCCACGGAGAGCTCCTGGGTATACGGGATCTCCAACAGCGTCAGTGCTGCTGCCACGGCGGACTCCTGGGACGAGGTCATGGCAGCGGCGTTCTCTTCATCCACCTGCTCGCCGGTAGTTCCCGGCGCGTAGAGGAAATCGGCGGGGTACACGACGTCGTTGGTGTTCACCCAGCCCCCCAGGGCCTGGAAAATGCTGATGTTGGTGCTGGGACCGCCGGCCACGTAAACCGTGGTCAGGTCCAGCTCACCGTCAGTCGGGTAGCTGCGCTCCCCTTCGATTTGGATGATGTCCTTGCCGCCGGCGGTTCCGAGCGTGTTGAACGTGGGTCCCGGGGACTCCACCACGTACTGGGCCGGCAGGAGCAGCCCCGCCCCGCCGAGGACAAACGCGAGAACGCCCGAAACGAGGATGCCGCGGGACCGGGGCGAGCGCTTGGCCGGCACCGGCTTTCCGTCGCCCAGACCCTGGTAGGGGTAGACGGAGTAGCTGCCGTCAGGCTGCGGTGCCGGGGCGCCCGGTCCCTGCGGGCGGGAGTTACCCGTTCCGCCTCCCCCGTACCCCGCGCCGCTGCCGTCTTCATGTGTGGGGCGCAACTGTCCAACCTTTTCCTGCGTTTGTGCCGTGCATATAGCCGGACATGTGTGTGTGCCGTACGTGTCTGCGTACCCGCCTTGTGTTGCCGGGCACCACCCTGCAAGCCTACGCCCGCACCGCAAGCCGGGCGTGCAGCCGGGCTTTGCCTACAGCGAACGAAATACGGCCGTGCGGGACAGGCCTCGGGCACTGCCGGTAACGTAAAGGCAATATGGTCGGCTGCTGCCGGGCATCGTAAGCGTTATCCTCTTATCTCCTTCCACAGGACCGGTGGTATCCCATGAGTTCCAATCCTTCCGACCGCGGGGACAACCCCCAGGATCCGCTGTCCGAAATGCTTGCGCGCCTGTTCGGCGGCGGCGGTGCCGGCGGCATGGACCCCTCCGAGCTGGCCAAGGCAGCGGGACTTCCCTCTGATCCGAATGCCATGGCGATGATTTTCCAGCAGGTGCAGGCCATGTTCAGCACCCCCTCCGACGGTCCGGTGAACTGGCAGCTGGCCAAGGACAATGCACGCCGGGTGGCCGCGACCGGCAGTGATCCCTCCACCGGCCCCGCCGCGGCCCGCGAGGTCGACGAAGCCCTGCACCTGGCCGAGCTCTGGCTGGACCCGGCCACGGACTTCGCATCAACTGCCGCCCTCGGCCGGGCCTGGTCCCGCGCCGAATGGGTCGAGGCCACCATGGACTCATGGCGCCGCCTGACGGAACCGGTGGCCGTCAGCATTTCCGAAGCGCTATCCAACGCGATCACCACCCAGATGCCCGAGGAAATGAAGTCCATGATGGGCGGGGCGTCCTCCATGCTCGCGAACATGGGCGGGGCGATGTTCGGCATCCAGCTCGGCCAGGCCGTGGGTGCCCTGTCCAAGGAAGTGGTCAGCTCCACCGACATCGGCCTGCCGCTCGCCGCCGGGACCATGGCACTGCTGCCGGCCAACGTTGCCGCTTTCGGCGAGGGCCTGGACGTCCCCGACACGGAAATCCGGCTTTACCTCGCCGTCCGGGAAGCAGCCCACGCCCGGCTGTTTGCCCATGCTCCGTGGCTTGCCTCGCACCTCTTCGGTGCCATTGAAAGCTACGCCCGCGGCATCCACATCGACATTTCCAAGATCGAAGAAGCCGCCCGCGACATTGATCCCGCGAATCCCGAATCCATCCAGTCCGCCCTTTCCGGCGGGGTCTTCCAGCCGCAGCGCACACCCGCCCAGGACGCCGCCCTGGAACGGCTGGAGACGGCGCTGGCCCTGGTGGAAGGGTGGGTGGACGAAGTCACCGCCGCAGCCACCGCCAACCTGCCGTCCGCAGGAGCACTGCGGGAAATGATCCGCCGGCGCCGGGCCAGCGGCGGCCCGGCCGAGCACACCTTCGCTTCGCTGGTGGGCCTGGAGCTGCGTCCGCGGCGGCTGCGCGACGCAGCCGCCCTGTGGGCGCACCTCACCGAGGAACGCGGCATTGAAGGGCGCGACGCCGTTTGGCAGCATCCGGACCTGCTTCCCACCTCTGAGGACCTGGACGATCCCAAGGGCTTCAGCAAGCGGCGGGAACTACTCGAAGCGGCAGACTCCGACGTCGATGCGGCGTTGAAGCGCCTGCTGGAAGGCGGCTTCGATGAGCCCGCCGAAGATGCTGCTCCCGAAAACCCCGAAGAGAACGCTGCCGAAGACACCGGCGCCGACGGGAACGCTGCCGACGCGGGCCCTGCCGACGGCGATCCGGAAGAAGGCACCGAGGAGGACGGCAACCCGAAGCCGGGCTCCAACTAAAACCCCGGTCCCACTAAAACCGGGTTCCAACGGATCCCGGCTGGACCGGCAAGAGGACTGGTTCCGGCGGGCACAGCCCGCTGGCGCTAGTCCTCTTCCATTTCCCCCTTCAGCCCGCGGGCGCTGGCAAAGGCTGCTCCGGACAGGAACGCCTTGGCGGTTTCCGTTTGCGGGTACGTCTCCAGCAGCCGCCAGAACGCGGCTCCGTGCGAGGGCACAATCAGGTGTGCGAGTTCGTGCAGCAGCACATAGTCCACCACCCACTCCGGCATTCCCTGCAGCTTGTCCGACAGCCGGATGCTGCCCCGCGCCGGGGTCGCAGAACCCCAGCGGGAGTTCTGGTTGCTGACCCAGCGGACGGACTCGGGCCGGGCCTTCCCGGCCAGGTAGGTGCGGGACAGTTCCCCCGCCCGCGCCATCAGCCGGCTGTCGCTGGTCTGGGGAGTCGATTCCCGGGCCACGCGCTGTTCCAGCCGGGCAACCATGCGCTGAACCCATTCGGCTTCCTGCTCGCGGCTGAAGTGGGCCGGGATGGACACCAGCGCCACCCCGTCCCGGAAGACGGCGTTCACGGTCCGCTTGCGCCGCGCGGAACGCCGCACCTGGATGGGGATTCCCGAGCTGGTGGTAGCAGGGACGGACGCGCCGGCGGAAGGATGAGGCATATTTCCAGCCTAGACGGCGCCGGTGACGGTCCTGCACCTTGTGGATAACCGCCGGCGGCAAGCCGTCCCGTGCCAGCATGGTCAGCACCCCGCCCGCGGCGGGCCATGGACTGGACACATCAGGCCACACCGGGACACAAGGGAGCACAGCCATGCGGATCAATCCGGGAGTGCACGTATTGGAAGTATCGCCCGGTGCCAGGCAGCTGGGCATCGGCGCCGGATCGCTGCTGCTGCGCAACCTCCAAGACGCCGACGTCGCGTTCCTGGCGGCCCTGCGCAGCGGAGTCCCGGACGGCACGGAGCAGGATGCTGCGGCGGGTGTGTCACTTTCCGCGGAGCGGGCTGCGTCGCTGCTGGAGGTTTTGGAGCCGCTGCTCATTCCGCAGGAAACCACGGCCTCTCCCGTCCCTTCCCTGCGTTCGGAACGCCTGCAGCCGGATGCCCAGCGGCTGGCAGCGGCTTACGCCGCCAACGGGGAGGAATCGGTCCGCCGCCGTGCGGCGGCCACCGTGCTGGTCGAGGGCCTGGGGCGGACCGGTGCCCTCCTCGCCCGCACACTGGCTTCCGCCGGCGTCGGAACCCTGCTGTTGGCCGACCCGGCTGCCGTGGCCCCGACGGATGTGGGTGCGTCCTATGCGATGACGGATATCGGCATGAACCGCGCGGCAGCGGTCAAGCGCCACGTGTTCCGGATCGACCCCACCCTGCAGGTGCTGGTGCACTCCGGTATCCGGGTCCGCTCCGAGCCTGTGCCGGTGGATCTGGCGGTGACGGTCCAGGCGGCAGGCTTCGGTGCGGCAGGCGGCCGTCCGGCCGAGCCGACGGCGGCTGCCGACGGCATTCCCCGCTTGGTGGTCTCCGCGCAGGAGGACGGGTGGGATGTGGGTCCGCTGGTGGTTCCGGGGGCCACTGCATGCCTGGAATGCCTGGACCTGCACCGCGCGGACACCGACCCCGGCTGGTTCGCGGCCGCGGATGCCCTGGCCCGCCGCGCCGGGGGCCCGGCTGCCGGCACCGTCTTGGACTGCTCGGGTCCGGACGGCGAGGAGACCGCCGGATCCGTGCTGGCGGCAGGGACCGCGGCCACGGCGGCCCTGGTGTTCCTTGACGGGATTAACCGTCCGGCGCTGTATTCCGCTGTCCTGCAGGTGCGGGCCTCGGACGGCTACTCCCGGCTGCAGCAGCTGGATTACCACCCGGCCTGCGGATGCCGGCTACAGCACCGCCTGAACCGGGTGGCCTGACGGCCAGGAAGGGTTTTCGTCCAGCGGCGCCTATGATCCGGCGCTGGCCTCGAGTACCTTCAGCACCTCTTCGCCGTACTTTTCGAGTTTGGACGGGCCGACGCCGGGCAGCGTGGCCAGCCGGTTCAACGACGGCGGCCTGTCCTCGGCGATGGCAACCAGTGTCGCGTCGGTGAAAACGACGAACGCCGGGATGCCTGCTTCCGAGGCTGCCTCCCGCCGCCATTCGCGCAGCGCCTCGAATGTTGCTTCCTCATAGGTCACCGGGCAATCCGCACAGCGGCCCACCTTGCGTTCGGCACCGGTGTTCAGCAGGGCACCGCAGCTGCGGCACTTCGCCGGGCCGGTGACCTTGCGCCGGGCCTGCCGGGCCGGGCCGGCCGTCCGGCCTGCGTCGCGTTCGGTGCGCGGACGCAGCCCGTCCAGGAACCGGGACGGCTTCCGGTTGGCCCGTCCGCCCGGTGTACGGGCGGTAGACCAGGACAGGGCAAGGTGGACACGGGCACGGGTGATGCCGACGTACAGCAGACGCCGTTCCTCGTCCACGGCTTCGGGCGTATCAGCGAAGGAAATGGGCATCAGGCCCTCGCTCAGTCCGACCAGGAACACCGCGTCCCATTCCAGGCCCTTGGCCGAGTGCAGGGAAGCCAAGGTGACGCCCTGGACCCGAGGCGCGTGCTGCGCAGCTGCTCGTTCCTCAAGTTCGGCCACGAAGTCCTGGAGCGTGAAAATGGCCTCGGGGTCCCGGGTCCGGGTCACCTGCAGTTCTTCGGACAATGCCACCAGGGCGGCGAGTGATTCCCACCGCTCGCGCGTGGCCCCGCCGCCGGCCGGCGCCTCGGGGGTGTAGCCCAGCGACGCAAGGATGTCCTTCACCAGCTGCGGCACCGGTTCATTGCCGACGGAGCGTGACGCCGCGCGCAGCTGAAGCACGGCATCGCGGACCTCGCGGCGGGCAAAGAACCGCTCGCCGCCGCGCAGCTGGTAGCCGATGCCGGCCGAAGCCAGTGCCTGCTCGTAGGCCTGCGACTGCCCGTTGGTCCGGAACAGTACGGCGATCTCACTGGCCTGGACGCCCTCCTCCAGGAGAGCCTTGATGGACGACGCTACGTGCGCCGCTTCGGCTTCGTCGTCGGCGCATTCGGTGAACGTCGGTTCCGGTCCCGCCGGCCGCTGCGCCACCAGTTCCAGGGGCGTTGGCCACGGCGGCGCCGTGCGGTTGCGCTCCCCCTCGGCCGTCCGGGCCGCGAGGATCCGGTTGGCAAGGCCCACCACCTGCGGGGTGGAGCGGTAGTCACGGACGAGCTTGACGACGTCGGCGTCCGGGAACCGCTTGGTGAAGTCCAGCAGGTGCCGGGGTGTGGCGCCGGTGAAGGAGTAAATGGTCTGGCTTGAATCGCCCACCACGCACAGCTCGTCCCGGGCACCGAGCCACAGGTCCAGGAGGCGCTGCTGCAGCGGGGAGACGTCCTGGTACTCGTCCACCACGAAGTGGCGGTACTGGTCCCGTACCATGGCCGCCACCCGCTCATCCTCCTGCAGGATTCCCACCATGATGAGCAGGACATCCTCGAAGTCGATGATGTTGCGGTCCACCTTGACGTCTTCATAGGACTGGAAGATGCGCGAGATAGCGGTCAGGTCGAAGCCCGCCGGCGGCTCCCGGTCCGCTGCCGCACGGACGTAGCTGTCCGGGGTGAGCATGGACACCTTGGCCCATTCGATTTCGGCAGCGACGTCGCGGATGGCCGCGCGGTCCGTGGATAGCCGGAGGCGGCGGGCTGCCTCCGCGATGATCTGTGCCTTGTGGTCCAGCAGCCCGGGCATGGCACCGCCAACGGTGTGCGGCCAGAAGTACTGCAGCTGCTTCAGGGCCGCGGCGTGGAAGGTGCGGGCCTGGACACCGTTGGCGCCCAGGTCCCGCAGCCGGGTCCGCATTTCCGCCGCGGCGCGGGCAGTAAAGGTCACGGCCAGCACCTGCTGGGGTTTGTACACACCGGTGGCCACGCCGTACGCCATGCGGTGGGTGATGGCACGGGTCTTACCCGTGCCGGCGCCGGCCAAGACACACAGCGGGCCCGTCAGGGTGGTGGCGACTGCCCGCTGCTCGTCGTCGAGCCCGGACAGGATGAGTGCTTCGGGTGATTCGCTGCTCATGGGCGGGCGCCGGCCTCCGGTTCGGTTATGGTCCCGCCGTACCAGCGCTCGATCAGGTTCCGGGCAATGGAAATGGGGCCTGCAATGGTGATTTCTCCGCTGGACACTGCGGCTGCGAGTTCGGACCGGCTGAACCAGCGGACATCGGACATTTCCACACCGTCCGCCCGGGCAGCCGGGTTGGCGGTGCGGGCCGTGAAGCCCAGCATCAGTGAACAGGGGAAAGGCCACGGCTGGGAACCCAGGTACTGCGGGGAGTGGACAACCACCCCGGACTCCTCCTCCACCTCCCGGACCACGGCTGCTTCCAGCGACTCCCCCGGCTCCACGAATCCGGCCAGGGTGGAGTACCGGTTACCCGGCCACGCCGCGGCGGAGCCCAGCAGGATACGGTCCTGCTCATCGGTGACCGCCACGATGATGGCCGGATCGGTGCGCGGAAAGTGCGAGCTTCCGTCTTCGGGGCAGCGCCGGACCCAGCCGCCCTGCTCGGGCACGGTGGGCGCACCGCAGCGCGGGCAGTGGGTGTGCACTGCATGCCAGTTGGCAACTGCGGCAGCTTCAACGAACAGTCCCGCGTCCAGGGCCCCGAGTTCGGTGGCGGATTCGCGCAGGCTGGCCCAGGCTGCGCCGTCGACGGCGAACGCCGGATCGGGTTCCGGCAGCGTGACCAGCACGATGTCCGATCCCAGCGGCACCTGCGCGTCTTCCAAGGTGCGGCCCAGGTAGACGGGTGCGTCGCCGAAGCCGTCTGCCGGCGGGTCCAACAGCACCAGGGCGGAGTCCCGGACCAGGGCACGGCCCTTCGCAAAGTACATAACGCGGGTGGCGGCATCCGCCCGGATGGTCTCGAAAAGGTCGGGAGCGATCCGGCGCTCGGATCCGCGGTCCACCGCCGTCCGGGCCAGCGGTAACAGTCCAAGGGGGGAAACAAATGCTGCCGGTGCCGGAATACTCATACCACCTACCGTACTGACTCCCTCCCCCCAAACTGTAGTTGGCCCCCGGCCCCGGGGGCTGCTTGAGGTTTTCCTCACGGTTTGGACGACTCGCCGCCGCACTGCGGTTATTCAGGACACATCTGCCCATACGGTTGAAGATGTGAAACGGACCCCCATGGAATTGGCTGCAATGGCCAGCGCTGCCGTCCCAGGGCTGACCCCAACCGGCGTTGCCGGTTCCCCCGACGACGCCGCGGATTTTGACGCCGCGCTGCTCGTGGACGACGCCGGACGCAGGTGGCGGGTCCGCTCACCCAAGCACCTTGAAGCGAGCATGCGGCTGGAGACCGAGCTGCTGGTCCTGCGCACCTTCGTCCCTGCGGTCCGGGCCGAGCTGCCGTTTGTGCTGCCCTACGTGGCCGGAACCGTCCGCCAGGGTGAACTATGCACCTTCGTCTACTCCCACCTGCCCGGGGCTACCCGCAGCATCGATACGCTGATGACCTCCGGGCGTGCCGTAGCGGCGGAGATCGGCCGCGCCATGGCCGCCGTCCACGCTTTGCCACGGGAACTGGTCACCCGCGCCGACCTACCCAGCTACACCGCCAACGAATTCCGGCAGCGACGCCTGAACGAACTCGACCAGGCTGCCACCACCGGGCTGATTCCCTCAGTCCTGCTGCGGCGCTGGGAACATGCCCTGGAAGACGTGTCGCTGTGGCGGTTCAAGCCCACGGTGGTCCACGGGGACCTGCATGAAGACAACATCCTGCTGACCGGCGAGCGGGTCAGCGCCGTCACGGGCTGGACCGACCTCCGCGTGGGCGACCCGGCCGACGACTTTGCCTGGCTGATTGCCGCCAACGATCCGCGGTTCACCGAAACGGTCCACGGCGCGTACCTGGAGGCAAGCACCGATCCGGAGGATCCGCACCTGATCCGCCGCGCCGCGCTCTCTGCCGAATTCGCGCTGGCCCAATGGCTGGTCCGCGGTGTCGCGGCGGAAAACTCCACCATGGTGGATGAGGCCGTGGAAATGCTCGCCACCCTCGAGGAGGATGTGCTGGAGCAGGAAGCGGCGGACCAGCGGGCTGGCCAGTACCGTGCGGCAGCGGACGCCGTCCCCCGGACCGTCAACGTGCCCGTCGATGCTGATGCTCCCGCCGATGCTCGCGCGGCTGCCAAGCCTGACTCCGCCAAGGTTACTGTGGCTCCCATCGAGCCCGCCGGGGAGCAGGCCGATGGCACCGAAGACGGACCCGACGAGGGCACCGAGGCCGGAATTGAGGCTGCCGATACCGACGGTGACCGCCTTGCTGCAGACGACGACGAGACCCGAGCCTCCGGCAGTGCGCAGGGTCCGGGCCTGGCAGAAGTCATTGTGCTGCCGGCACGCGGCGCCGCAGTCCCGGCCGGGGACACGGACGCCGAAGCCGACGCGGGGAGCGAAGACTCCGAGGCCGCAACTGCGGAAGCGGAAGCGGAACCCGAGGCAGCAGAACCCGATGCACAGACGGAGGACGGTGCAGAGACGGCACCCGATGCAGAGGCCGCCGTCGATACTGCTCCGACCGGCGCCGACGGTGCAGGAACCGGGAGCGACACCGCTACCACCGCACTGCCTCTGATTCCGGTTCGGAAGCAGTAGCCCGCCTTCAGCCCGCAGCCCGAAGTGCCCCGCCGATTTCCGGCGGGGCACTTTCTGATCAGAACCCGGCTGACGGACGTTCGGCTGCCGCGCCGATGATCTGCTCCAGTTCGGCCTCGTCCGCCAGGTTGTAGGGCCGGATGACCTTGTCCGCCGCCACGTAGTAGAACGCGGCACTTACCTTTTCCAGGGGCACGCCCTTCAGCCGGGACCAGGCCAGCCGGTACACGGCAAGCTGTACCGCCCGAACATCGAGCTTGGCCGACGACGGCGGAGCGCCGGTCTTCCAGTCGATCAGGTCCCACGTGCCGTCGGCATCCTGGAAGACGGCGTCGATGCGGCCGCGCACGACGACGGCGTCCACCTTGGTCTCCACCGGCACCTCAATGTAGGCCGGGGTCCGCTGCGCCCACTCCGAGGACTCGAACGTGGCGATCATGTCCTCGAGCTGGTAGGCCTCGTCCACGTACGCATCCGCGGCCCCGGGATACTCATCGATGTCCAGCATGCCGCTGGTGCCGAAGAACTCTTCCACCCAGGCATGGAATGCCGTTCCCTTGCGCGCGGCCATGCCGGGCTGGCGGGGAACCGGGCGGCGCAGCTGCCGGGTCACCTCAGCCGGGTCGTCCTTCAGGTCCACCAGCATGGACGCCGAGATGTGGGCGGGCAGTTCCACCTGCACCACCTCATTTGGCGGGCGGTGCCGGGCAAGCAGCAGCTGCGTCTCCCGGCTCCAGCGTCCGGGCGCCTGTCCAGCCGGATCGTTCCCTGCGCCCTGTTGCTGTTGCTGTTGCTGTTGCGCGGCGCCTATAACGGCCTGCGCTGCCGCTTCCATCCGCTGCCGGCGGGAGCCCAGCGGATCCACCGGCCATACTGCGCGTTCAGCCTCGGCAAGGGCGGGATTCTCCGTGCCCTCTTCCTCTGGTGTGACCCAGCGTTCCAGGTGGTAGCCCGGCGCCCCCGCCTGTTCCAGTTCGTACAGGTCCTGGAGGTAGCGCGAGGGGCCCAGCGGCTTGGAGCGTCCGCCGCCCCAGGCGGAGGAGGTGCAGATCAGCACCGACTTGGCCCGGGTAAAGGCGACGTAGGCCAGCCGGCGCTCCTCCCGCTCGGCGTGGCCCTTGGCGTCTTCGCTGAAGAGCTTCTCGCTCTCCAGCCAGGACTTCTGGTCAACCTGTTCCCAGTCCCACTGCGGCAGGTCCAGGCTGTCGCCGCGCAGGGTCCACGGCACCGAGGAGTCGCCGCTGCTCCAGCGTGAATCCTTGTCGCTGGGGAAGGATGCTTCGTTCAGGCCCGGAACGGCCACAATGTCCCATTCCAGCCCCTTGGAGGCATGCACGGTCAGCAGCTGCACCGCTTCCCGGCTGGGTTCGAGCGGGGTCACGGGCAGGCCGTTTTCTTCGGTGTTCGCTGCTTCCAGCCAGGCCAGGAACGCGGCCAAATCCACCCGTTCCGAGGACGAGCTGAAGGTTGCTGCGGCGTCGATGAAGGCGTCCAGGTTGCGGCGGGATTCGTGCAGGGTGACGCCGGGCTTGGCTGCCACCTCGATGTCCAGCAGGATCCGGCGCTCCACTTCCCCGATCAGGGTGGTGAGGTCCTCCCCCACAAAGCCGCGCAGGTCCCGCAGCTCGTTGCGCAGCAGCGTCAGCCGGCGCAGTCCTTCCTCGGAGAGGGACCGGCCGGCATTGGACACCCAGCCCGGGCGCGGCAGGGAATCCACCGCTTCAACCAGGCTGCCGGCTTCCACCAGGTCCGCCTCGACCACCAGATCCGGCCCTTCGTCAGGTCCGTGGATGTCTGCTGCGTCCGCCACCCGGACTGCGCGTTCGCGGACCCGCACCAGGTGCCGGGACCAGTCGGCCAGGGCCATCAGGTCCGCCGGGCCCAGGCGCCAGCGGGCTCCGGCAAGGATGCGCAGCATGGAGTCCGAGCGTCCCGGGTCCCCCAGTACCCGCAGGACGGCCAAAAGATCCACCACTTCCGGTGTGGACAGCAGCCCGCCCAGGCCCACAATCTGGACCGGAATGCCACGCAGTTCCAGTTCCTTGCGGATGGGTTCGAACTGCTTCCGGCCCCGGCAGAGGACCGCGACGGTGGGCCACAGGACGTTGCGGCGGTCGTCGTACTCCGCCTTTTGCTGCCGGTGCTTGGCCACCAGTTCGGCTACGGCTTCGGCTTCGCCCAGGATCCGTTCCTGGCCGTGCCGGCCCGGTTCCACGGAAACGTCGCTGAGGTAGCGTCCGAGGTACACCTCGCCGAGGGGCGCGCTGGGCCGGGCCTGCAGCTCGGGAACATACGGCAGCCGCTGATGCTTGAGCCACGGGGCCACGCCGTTCAGCGGGGAGGACACGGTGTTGGCGGCTTCCAGCACGGAGGTGGCGTTGCGCCAGGCCACGGACAGGTTCGCCAGCGGCGCCAGCGCCCTCCCCTCCTGAGTGGTCAGCGGGAACTTCTCCCGGAAGGTGCCCAGCTGCCCGGCGGACGCGCCGCGGAATCCGTAAATGGACTGGTGCGGGTCTCCCACCGCCGTGACCGAACGCCCGTCGCCGAACAGCTTGGAAAACAGGACCATCTGCGCATGCGACGTGTCCTGGAATTCGTCCAGCAGCACCACTTTGTATTTGGCGCGTTCCATCTCCACGGCTTCCGGGATGGTGGACGCAATGCGGGCGGCCAGTTCCACCAGGTCGCCGAAGTCCAGCTGCCGGCGCTCGGCCTTGGCCTGCCGGTAGGCCTCCACCAGTTCGGTGACGGAAATGCGGGTACGCAGCCGGTTGAGCAGCTTCCGGGCCGCCTGGGTGGGTTCCTTGGGCTTGCCGAATTGGTACGGCAGCACGGAAACAGCGTCCACATGTGCCTGCAGTTCCGCCCGCACCTCGGCCGGGGTGCGCAGGTGTTCGGAGCATTCCCCGGCCATCTGCAGCACGGCCGAGACCAGGGTCGATTTGGCTGCGGTGAAGTGTTCGTAGTCCCCCGAGTACGCCTCCACCACTTCGTTGGCCAGCTGCCAGGACTGCGCGCCGCCAAGCATCACGGAATCACGTTCCACGCCTATCCGCAGGCCGTAGTCATTCACGATTCCGTTGGCGTAGGAGTGGTAGGTGGAAACAGTGGGTTCCATCCGCTCCTCGCCGCTCTCGTCCGGCTCGCCTCTCCCGCCCGCGCCGTCGAGCTGGCGGTACAGCATGTTCAGGCGCCCGCGGATCCGGGTGGCCAGCTCACCGGCGGCCTTGCGGGTGAAGGTCACCCCGAGGATCTGCTCGGGCCGGACCAGTCCGTTGGCAACGAGCCAGACGACCCGGTCCGCCATGGTTTTGGTTTTGCCCGACCCGGCACCGGCAATCACCAGCAGCGGTTCCAGCGGGCCCTCGATAATGCCGATCTGGTCTTCGGTGGGGTACTGCACCGGCGCGTGGGGTTCGGTATGCAGCAGCTCCGCCAAATCCCGGGCGGAGTAGCGGGGAGCCCCTCCCTCCGGCAGGGCGCCGCCCGGGCGCTCATTGGTTCCCGATACCTCGTCGGTTACGGAGGCACTCACTCGGTGACCTGCTTTCCTTCAGCGCAAAGTGGACAGATTTCGGGCAGCCGGCAGCCGTTGCCGCCAAAGCCGCTCCGGCCGGGATCATGGACAGTTTCGAAGAACGCGGCCGACATCAGCCGCGCTGCCTCGGCCACCATGTCCCGCGCCGTGGTGTCGTTCGGGTCCAGTGCCGGCTGCTCCTGCACGGATACTCCCTTGTTGGAGGTTCCCAGCTGCACGAGGGCCGCTCCTCCCGGTACCCGCGGGGCATCGGGCAGCGCCCCCTCGCGCACGGCTTCCTGGTAGGCCGCCAGCTGCGGGTGGCCCTGCAGGTCGTCCTTCTTGGGCGCCGATTTCCCCGTCTTCAGGTCGACAATGAACAGCCGTCCTTCAGCGTCGACTTCCAGGCGGTCGATCTGGCCGCGGAGCAGGGCAGTACGCACCGCGCCGTCGATTTCCACCGGCAGCTCCACCTGGAAGTCCTGCTCGACGGCAGCCAGCGAGCGGCCGCTGCGGCGCATGGTGATGACGTATTCGGCCAGTTTGCGGACCATGGATTCGGCCCGCTGGAGGTCCATCCGGCCTTGCCAGTTGTCCTTCATGCCCAGCGACGGCCAGCGCTTCTCCAATTCCGCCACATACTCGTTCCCAGTAGCGTCCGGCATGTCCTGGGCGATGGCATGCACCAGGGTTCCCAGCGAGCGGGCGAAATCCGTCGCCTGCTCGCCGCCGGCCGCGGAAACGAACCAGCTGAGGGGCGATTTCAGTACGGCGTCCACCTTGGAGGGCGAAACGGGGATGGCAGCTTCCGGAGGAAGGATGGGCGCTTCGGTGGACAAGGGCGCCAGCCCCCACCACTGGCGCGGATCCGCCGCCGGGACGGGCACCTCGTGGTTGAGCATGGTTCCCAGGTGATGCGCTGCTTCGGCAGCGCCGTCGGGGTCGATGTCCGGCTGCTGGACAAACCGGCGCAGCTCCGAGACCAGGGAACGCAGCGTGCTGGGGCGCAGCACCTCGGTGCGTTCACGTTTCTCGGCCCCGGGTTCCAGCGGCGCCACCAGGTCCAGGAACTGCGAGGGCTGCTCATCCTCGGAGGAGACAGCGGTGCAGATCAGGAGTTCACGGGCACGCGAAACGGCGGTGGAGAAGCTGCGCAGCTCGTCGAAGCGGATGGACTGCATCAGGGTCAGCGGGCTGCGGTGGGCACGGAAATTATCCCCGTGTTCCACTGCCGCGACCAGTTCGCCGCTGCCCAGCAGTTCACCGCGCAGCCGCAGGTTGGGCCACACATCCTGCTGGATGCCGGCAACAATCACTACGGGCCACTCCCGGCCCGCCGCACTGGCCGGTGTCAGCAGCTCCACGGCCTCGCGCCGCTGGGCGCGTGCGGCCAGGGTGTCCATGGGCAGTTCCGAACTGGTGAGGTAGTCCAGGAACTGCGCAGGGGTGGAACCGGGCAGCTGGTCCACATAGCGTTCGGCGGTCTGGAACAGGGCCATGATGGCGTCCAGGTCCCGGTCTGCCCGGGAGGCCGTGGGCCCGCCGGCCAGGGCGGCCTCGGCCCACTTCTTGGACCACCCGGAGGCGGACCACAGGGCCCACAGCACGGTTTCGGCAGTGGCGCCGGGTTCGACGGCGGCGCTGCGTCCGGCCGTGATCATGCCGGCAATGCGCTGGGCGGCCAGCCGCGCATCCCAGGTGAGCCCTGCCAGCGCGCGGCCCGACGCGGATTCCGGCTCCAGCAGCGATTCCACCAGCAGGGCGTCGCTGGTGCGTCCGCCGCCGGCACCAAGTTCTTCCCGGCGGAGCGCCTGCCGCAGGCGGCGGAGTTCCAGTGTGCTGGCACCACCGATGCGCGAGGTCAGCAGGGACACAGCGAGTTCGGGGGTGAGCAGGTCCGGGTCGAGGACGACGGCGTACGCGTCCAGCAGGGGCCGGACCGCGGCTTCGTCCCGCACGGCTTTTTCAGCCACCGGCACCTTGACCTCAATGCCCTGCCCGGTGAGGTACCGCTGCAGGGCGGCCAGCTGGCCGCCGGTCCGGACAATAACGGCGATGTCCTCCAGCGAGCGCCCGTGCAGCAGTTGCGCTTCAAGGATCCGCTGGGCCACGTAGCGCTGCTCGTGCATGGGCGAGTCCACCACGTGTGCCTCGGCGGCCGGAACTTCCGGGGCTGTCCCGCCCGTTTCAACTGCGCCCGTAACGGTGTCATCAGTAACCTCGTCACCCGGGTGGGCAGGGCCGGCAGCGTCAGCGGTGGCAGCAGTCCCCCGGTGCCGGGCATCGGCAACGGCGCTGCGGTAGGACGGCAGCCCGCCCACAACGGAGATGCGCGATGCAGTGCGCGTCCAAGCCCCGGCAAGCGGACCGGTCAGCCGGTGCGAGGTGGTCAGCACCCGGGTCTGCAGCCGGCCGCCGAACCGTTCGCCCAGCCGGCCGACCAGATCCGGCCGGGCCCCGCGGAAGCCCTGGACCACGGTGTCCGGGCAGGCTGCGGCGATGGAATCCCCCGTGCCGGCCAGCACGGCATAGAGGCTGTGGATGGCCGGGTTGGCTTCCTGCAGGTCATCCACCAGGACCAGCTGCTGGCGTTCTTGTTCCGCGGCCAGGAACTCCGGGTCGGAGCGCAGGATGTTCAGGGCGGAGGTGATGATGCCGGCCGGGTCGAAGGACTCGGGCATCCGCAGGTCCAGGACGTCCCGGTACTCGGCGTAGAGCGCAGCAGAGGCCACCCAGTCCGGCCGGCTGTGCCGCTCCCCCAGCTCCCGCAGCTCCCCGGCGGAGATCCCGTACTCGATGACCCGGTCGAACAGCTGCCGGATCTCCTGCCGGAAGCCCCGCGTGCCCAGGGCCAGGTCCAGGCCCTCGGGCCAGGGCAGCTGCGGGACGCCCTGCTCGCCGTGGCCGGCCAGCAGTTCCTTGATGATTACATCCTGTTCGGCACCGGAGAGCAGCTTGGGTGCACGGGTGATCCAGGGCAGCCGGCCCTCGGTCTTGGCCCGCCGGATAAGGTCGAAGGCATAGGACGCCCAGGTCCGGGCCGGCGCGGTACTCAGCGTGCCCTGCAGCCGGGCCGAGAGCGCGTCCCGCAGGGAGGCTGCGGCCAGCCGGGAGGGTGCCAGCAGCAGCATGCGGGAGGGATCCAGCCCGTCCCGTTCAATCCGGGCGACGGCGGCTTCCACGAGCACGGTGGACTTTCCGGTGCCGGGGGCGCCGAGGACCAGTACGGGCCCGCTGCCGGTCTGCAGGTCCACCACGGCCTGCTGGTCGGCGCTGAGCTGCGGCGCCTCTGCTGCCGCTGCCGCCGGTCCGACTAGTTGGAGTTCAACGCTCATGGTTCCACTTCATCATGTCCCGCTGACATTCCTGATATTGCGGTCCCGTCCGGTCCCGACGCGCCGCCGGCGTGCGGCGAGGGGTGCAGCGACATGTGCAGGGCCTGCACTGCCGCCCATTCCGCATCGTTGGGCTGCCAGCGGGCGGCACCGATCAACACGCGGTAACCGGCGCCGTCGTCGTCGGCAGTTCCGCGCACGGGCGTGCCCTCGCGCCGATAGTGTTCCCATGCCCGGGCCTCGTGGCACCGCGGCGGCTGCCCGGATGCGCGCAGCACCCGCCACCAGCACACTTCCGAGCCGCGGGCCGACAGTACGGCGCCCACCTGGCGCGGCCCTCCTGCGCCGAGCAGTTCGGCAATGTCACCGTAGGAGAGCACCTTTCCGGGCGGAATGAGATCCGCCACACCCAGCACGGCATCGGCATAGTCCCTGCGCATATCCGTAGCGTACCGAGCACCCGCACGCCCCGCGAATTCCGGGAATGTCA
This sequence comes from Arthrobacter sp. zg-Y750, assembly GCF_020907365.1. Taxonomy (NCBI): domain Bacteria; kingdom Bacillati; phylum Actinomycetota; class Actinomycetes; order Micrococcales; family Micrococcaceae; genus Arthrobacter; species Arthrobacter sp. zg-Y750. The sequence goes on from NZ_JAJJOC010000001.1 coordinate 154,494, forward strand.
CTGCCCGCCGGTAGGTTTGTTGCATGAACAGCTGGCATGAACTTCCCCGGGCGGCATTCGACCTGGAGACCACCGGACGGGACCCGCAGACCGCACGGATTGTTACCGCATCCATCATCCTGGTCAACGGCAGGGGCGAAACCCTGCAGCACCACGAGTGGCTGGCCTGCCCGGAAATCCCCATCCCCGAGGAAGCCGCCGCCATCCACGGCATCAGCAATGAACGGGCCCGCGCAGAAGGCGGAGACCCCGCGGCCGTCACGGCCGAGGTTGCCGATGTGCTGGCCGGCATGTTCGCCGCCGGCATTCCGGTGCTGGCGTTTAACGCCTGCTACGACTTCACCGTGCTGGCCCGCGAGTGTGAGCGGTTCGGGCTGGCCGTTCCGAATCCGGTACCGGTCATTGACCCGTACATCCTGGACAAGCAGGTGGACCGGTTCCGCCGCGGCAAGCGCACGCTCACGGCCATGGCCGAGCACTACGGCGTGGGTTTCGAGAACGCGCACACGTCCGCTGCCGACGTTGCCGCCACCTTGTCCGTCGCCGCGGTGATGGCGCAGAAGTACCCGGAGCTGCAGTGCGACGCCGTCACGCTCCACCAGGCGCAGGTCGGCTGGGCGGCCGGCCAGGCCGCCAGCTTCCAGGAATTCCTGCGGCGGCGGGAACCGGAAGCCGTGATCGACGGCAGCTGGCCGTTCCGTCCGGCCCCCGCATCCGCACCCCTGTCGGTCCTTGACCCGGCCTAGCGGGCGCCGTCACGGTTCTTCACAGGCGCCCGCCGTGGCGGGGCGCCGGTTGCCTACATGCCATACTGGATGTTGTGTTTGGCGCTGATGGCGCCCCAGGCGGACCGCGCTTCTGCGCGCACCTACCGTCTCGCGCCACGTGATTGGCAGACACCCTCCGCACGGCCGGCGTTTAGGCACGGCACGATTATGTGCCTTCCTCCACCATGCCCCCGGTCCGGCCGTTTACGCACATGACGAGGACCAATGATTACAGTTTCCGACCTCCGCAAGGTTTACCGGCAGGGAGAGCGCACCGTCACGGCCCTGGACGGAGTAAGCCTGCGCGTGCCGAAGGGCTCCATCCACGGCATCATCGGCCATTCCGGCGCCGGCAAGTCCACCCTGGTGCGGTGCCTGACGCTGCTTGACCGGCCGACGTCGGGCTCGGTCACCATTGACGGCCGCGAGCTCACCGCCGTGAAGGACTCCGAGATCCGCGCCGCCCGCCGCCGGATCGGCATGGTGTTCCAGCACGCAAACCTGATGGATTCCCGGACCGCGGCAGCGAACATCGCGCATCCGCTGGAACTGGTCGGAACCAAAAAAGCCGCCATTGAGGTGCGCGTCCAGGAGTTGCTGAAGCTCGTTGGGCTGGAGGGTTTTGCCGGCGCCTATCCCGCGCAGCTCTCCGGCGGCCAGAAACAGCGCGTTGGCATTGCCCGTGCCCTGGCCGCGGACCCGGATGTCCTGCTCTGCGACGAGCCGACGTCCGCCCTGGACCCGGCCACCACCGATGACATCCTGGACCTGATTTCCGACCTCACCCGCCGCCTGGACCTGACCGTGCTGATCATTACGCACGAGATGAACGTGGTGAAGCGGATCTGCGACTCGGTGTCACTGCTGGAAGCCGGACGAGTCGTGGAACACGGCCCGCTGCGCGAGGTCGCCTCCGACCTGCGCGGCCGCCTGGCCAAGCAGCTCATTCCGCTGCCGTCCACTCCCCCGAGCCCGGGCGGTCCCGTGCTGGAACTGCTCTTCACCGGGCAGACCACTTCGGACCCCGTCCTTTCGGCCCTCACCCGCCGGTTCGACACCGACGTCAATGTCCTGGCCGGCAGCGTCGAACTCCTGGCCGGCACCCGTTTCGGCCGCCTGCGCATCCAGCTGGATACCCACACAGATATGACCGCCGTCCATGAATACCTTGCCCTGCAGGGCGTCGCCGTGGAGGTGGCCGCATGAACTTCCTGACCGAACTGTTCGACAATCCCGGGATCACCAAAGCCCTTCCCGAAGCAGTGGTCGAAACCCTGCAGATGGTCGGCATCTCCGGCTTCTTTACGCTCCTGATCGGCCTGCCGCTCGGCGTTTTCCTGCACACCAGTGCGCCGGGCGGGCTGGCGCCCCTGCGCGTCATCAACCGCATTGTCAGTGACGTCATCGTGAACATCACCCGGTCGGTTCCGTTCGCCATCCTGATGGTCACCCTGATTCCGCTGGCCCGGCTCGTCACCGGCACCTCCATCGGCCCGGTGGCCGCCTCGGTGTCGCTGAGCATCGCCACCATCCCGTTCTTCGCGCGGCTGGTGGAAAACGCCTTGCGCGATGTGTCCGGCGGCAAGATCGATGCAGCCCTGGTGATGGGATCGACCAAAATGCAGGTCATCTCCAAAGTGCTGCTGCGTGAAGCCCTCCCGGGCCTCGTGGCTGCCCTGACCACCACGCTGGTGACCCTGGTGGGCTACTCCGCGATGGCCGGCATCATCGGCGGCGGCGGACTGGGCCGGCTGGCCTACAACTACGGCGTGCAGCGCTTCGACACCCAGGTCATGGTGGTCACCATCGTCATCATCGTGGCCCTGGTGCAGGTCATCCAGCTCGGCGGTGACTGGTTCTCCCGCCGGGTAGACCACCGGTCCGCTTCAGGCTCCGCACGACGGCGCCGCCCGGCTGCCGCGGTAACCGGCCTCGGGCCCGCCGCCACGCGCGCCGGCGGCGACCGCGAACAGACCAAGGTCTAGCCCCCAGTTTTCGGAAACGGTCTGACGGCCTGCCGAAGGACCGTTTCCGATTCTGCAGCCAGTAGCCGCTAGCTGCACAGCACCCGAACAGCGGAGTTCCGCCTCGGGTTACCCGAAAGGAACGCATTCGATGCGTAAAGCACTTACCCTCGTTGCCACCGGTGTGGCCACGGCTCTGGCGTTGACGGCTTGCGGTGGATCCGATTCCACCCCCAGCGCCGTGGAGAGCCTGGACCCCGCCAACCCGGTAACCCTCACCGTGGGTGCCAGCCCGGCACCGCACGCGCGGATCCTGGAATTTGTCCGTGACAACCTGGCCGAAGAAGCCGGGCTGGAGCTGGAAATCCAGGAGTTTGACGACTACATCACGCCGAACATCTCCTTGAACGACGGCGACAGCGACGTCAACTACTACCAGCACCTTCCCTACCTCGAGTCCCAGATGGAAAGCCAGGGCTACGAGTTCGAGCACGGTGCCGGCGTCCATGTGGAGCCGTACGCTGCGTTCTCCGAAAAGCACAAGGACGTCGCCTCCATTGAAGACGGTGCCCGTGTGATGGTCACCAACGATCCGTCCAACCAGGCCCGTGCCTTGAAGATGCTTGAAGAGGCCGGGCTGGTCGAGGACATCGCCGATGATTCCTCGGTGCTGACCCTGACCGATGAGCAGAACCCGAAGAAGCTGGATTTCCAGGAGAACCAGCCCGAACTGCTGGTCAATGACCTGGGCGATCCCACCGTGGACCTCGCGATCATCAACGGCAACTACATCCTGGAAGCCGGCCTGAGCACCGATGACGCGCTGGTGGTTGAATCCGTGGAGGACAACCCCTACGCCAACTTCCTGGTCTGGAAGGCCGGCGCCAGGGATGCCCGGATCGACAAGCTGGAAGAACTGCTGCATTCCCCCGAGGTGAAGGCCTTCATCGAAGAGACCTGGCCCAACGGCGACGTGACGCCCGCGTTCTAGCAGCAACGCGAAATATGCCCCGCACCGGTTCCGGTGCGGGGCATATTTTGTTTACTGCTGTTCCGGCTTCGCCCTGTTATTCCGGCTTTGCCTGCGCTGCAGCCTTCGCAGCGGCCGGCAGCGCCTCGTAGATCCGGTTCATCGCGGCGTCGTCGTGGGCGCCCGAGAGGAACCAGGCCTCGAACACGGACGGCGGCAGGTACACGCCGGCGTCGAGCATCGAGTGGAAGAACGGCCGGTAGCGGAAGGCTTCCTGCGCCTGGGCCTGCTCGTAGTTGTGCACGCCGGTGGCGGAGGTGCCGAACGCGACGCTGAACAGGCTGCCGGCCCGCTGGATGCTGTGGTCTACGCCGGCCTTGTCCAGCTCGGCGGACACCGCGGCGGAGAGCTCGGCGGAGCGGGCGTCCACGGTGGCATAGACCTCTGCGGTGGCGGCCTTCAGCGTGGCCACGCCGGCTGCCATGGCGATCGGGTTACCCGAGAGGGTGCCGGCCTGGTAGACCGGTCCCAGCGGCGCCAGGTAGTCCATGACGTCGGCGCGGCCGCCCAGTGCGGCCACAGGCATGCCGCCGCCGATGACCTTGCCGAAGGTGAACAGGTCCGGTGTCCAGCGCTCCGTTGTGCCGGCTGCGCCGCCGGTCAGGCCCCAGTAGCCCGCCGGCCCCGTGCGGAAGCCGGTGAGGACCTCATCCAGGATCAGCAGGGCGCCGTTTGCGGCGGTGATCCGGGACAGGGCGGCGTTGAAGCCCTCGTCCGGGGTGACCACGCCCATGTTGGCGGGAGCGGCTTCGGTGATGACCGCGGCAATATCCGTGCCGTGCTCGGCGAATGCCTTTTCGACGGCGGCAACGTCGTTGTACGGCAGCACCAGCGTTTCGGCGGCCGTGGCTTCGGTGACGCCGGCAGAGCCGGGCAGTGCCAGCGTGGCCAGGCCGGATCCGGCGGAGGCCAGCAGCCCGTCCAGGTGGCCGTGGTAGCAGCCGGCGAACTTGATAACCAGGTTCCGGCCGGTGTAGCCGCGGGCCAGCCGGATGGCGGTCATGGTGGCTTCGGTACCCGTGGAAACCATCCGCAGGCGCTTGACGGCGGGCACCCGGTCCATGACCAGCTGGGCCAGCTCGGCTTCAGCCGGGGTAGAGGCACCGAAGGACAGGCCCCGGTCCACCGCGGCGTGTACGGCGGCCAGCACATCCGGGTGGGAGTGGCCCACGAGGGCCGGACCCCACGAGCAGACCAGGTCCACGTACTCGCGGCCTTCGGAGTCCGTGATGTACGGGCCCTTGGCCGAAACCATGAACTTCGGCGTACCGCCCACGGAGCCGAACGCCCGGACCGGGGAGTTCACGCCGCCGGGCATCAGGGCCCGGGCACGGTCAAAGAGTGCTTCGTTGGACGAGGGTGATACAGGTGAGGACATTACTTGCTTTCCTTCAGCCAGGCCGCCAGCTCGGTGGCCCAGTAGGTGAGAATCATGTTCGCGCCGGCACGCTTGATGCCCAGCACGGACTCTTCGATGGCCCGGCGGCGGTCAATCCAGCCGTTGGCGGCGGCAGCTTCAATCATCGCGTACTCACCCGAAATCTGGTAAGCGCCCACCGGGACCGGCGACATGGCGGCGACGTCGGCCAGCACGTCCAAGTAGCTCATGGCCGGCTTCACCATCACCATGTCGGCACCTTCTTCAAGGTCCAGCTCCACCTCGAGGAGAGCTTCGCGGCGGTTCGAGGCGTCCATCTGGTAGGTGCGGCGGTCGCCCTGCAGCTGGGAGTCAACGGCCTCGCGGAACGGGCCGTAGAACGCCGAGGCGTACTTCGCAGCGTAGGCGAACAGGGACACATCCTGGTGCCCTGCCTCGTCCAGTGCCTGGCGGATGACGGCAATCTGGCCGTCCATCATGCCTGACGGGCCGAGCACGTGGGCACCGGCGCGGGCCTGCTCCACGGCCATCCGCCCGTAGATTTCCAGGGTGGTGTCATTGTCCACCACGCCGTTTTCATCCAGCACGCCGCAGTGTCCGTGGTCGGTGAATTCGTCCAGACATACATCGCTCATGATCACGAGCTCGTCGCCGACTTCCTCGCGCACGGCTGCGATGCCGCGGTTGAGGATGCCGTTGGGATCGGTGCCGGCGCTGCCGACGGCGTCACGCTCGGCCGGGATGCCGAAGAGCATGATGCCGCCCACGCCCAGCTCCACGGCTTCGGCGGCGGCCTTCTTCAGGGAATCCATGGTGTGCTGGACGACGCCGGGCATGGAGGTCAGCGGGTTGGGTTCAGTAATGCCCTCGCGGACGAAGGCGGGAAGGATCAGCTCGGCCGGATCCAGCCGGTATTCGGCAGTGAGGCGCCGCATGGCGGGGGTGGTGCGGAGCCGGCGGGGACGGTGCTGGGGGAAGCTCATAGAGGTAATCTGCCTTCCGGTAAAGAGAGGGAACTAGGTGGTAGGACCCGTAGACATAGCAACGGAGAGTGCCTGCGCTATTCCCGCCGGGGTCGGCTGCTTCGCCACAGCATGCGGGCCGGCGCCCAGCTCACGCATCCGTGCGGCAGTGCTCTCGCCGATGGCTACCAGCAGTGTTCCGGACGGGACGGGGGAACAGCGGCGGACAAAGCGGCGGGCGATGCTCGGGGAGGTCAGGACGACGGCGCGCTTCCCTGCCGGTGCGGACGCGGCGAACGCGTCGGGGTCCAGCAGGTCCGCTCCCTCGGCGGCGGGGGTGAAGCGGACGCCGGGGGCCGGGTAGTCCACGGTGCAGTAAGCGGTCACCGCCCGCACGTCCCAGCCGAGCGAGGTCAGCGCCTCGTTCAGGGACGGGTCCGCGATGTCCGCCTGGGGCAGCAGGACCCGCAGGTCTCCGCCCTCCGGATCGGAGCCGGACGGGTCCGGCCAGGACGCCGCCAGGCCGCGGGCGGACTGGTCCGCTTCCGGCATGAAGTCGATGTCGAAGCCGATCTCCTCCAGTGCCTGCCGGGTGCCGGCGCCCACCGCCGCAATCCGGGTGTCCGCGGGAACGACGGCGGCCGGGCTGATGCCCAGCGCGGCGCAGCGCCGGGTGACGGCCCGGACGGTGGTGACGGACGTGAACACCACCCACGCGAACCGCCCGGCCCGCAACGAGTTCAGCGCCCGGTCCAGCGCGGCGGTGTCCACCGGGAACTGGAAGTCGATCAGCGGCATCAGGGCCACCTTTGCCCCGCAGTCCTGCAGCTCCCGGACCATGGCCGAAGCCCGGTCCGGGGTGCGGGGAAGGACAACATTCAGTCCGGCGAGGTCCGGGCCGTGGTGTTTGGCTGCCATGTCAGCAGGTCCGGATGCGTTGCATCAGCTGGCAGGCAGGTCGGTGAGCGAGGCAGCTCCCGCCGCCAGCAGCTCCTCGGCCACCTGCACGCCCAGCGCACGGGCAGCATCTTCGGTCAGCTCTCCGGCGACGGCCGTCCGGCGCAGCAGCCGGGTGCCGTCGTCGCTGCAGACCACGGCCTCCAGCGTGATGCTTTCGCCGGCCACGCGGGCCAGCGCTCCCACGGGGGCCGTGCAGCCCGCTTCCAGGCGGCCGAGCATGGCTCGTTCGGCGGCCACGGTAAGGCGGCTGTCGCGGTGGTCGTAGGCTTCGAGGGCCTTCGCCAGCGCCCCGCCGTCGGCGTCCTCGTCCCGGCATTCCACGGCGAGTGCGCCCTGCCCGGGAGCGGGCAGCATGACGGCGGGATCGATGAATTCGGAGACCATGTTCAACCGGCCCAAGCGGGCCAGGCCGGCCGCGGCCAGGACGACGGCGTCAAGGTCGCCGGGGGCGCCTTCCACCAGGCCGGCTACCCGTCCCAGGCGGGTATCAACGTTTCCGCGGATATCCACAATCTCCAGGTCGGGGCGGGCTGCGCGCAGCTGGGCGGCGCGGCGCGGGGAGCCTGTGCCGACCTTCGACCCGGCCGGCAGCCCGGCCAGGGTCAGGCCGTCACGGGCACACAGGACGTCGCGGACATCCACGCGTTCGGGGATGGCAGCCAGGGCCAGTCCGGGGGCCGCCGCGGTCGGCAGGTCCTTGAGCGAGTGCACGGCGACGTCGCAGTCCCCGCGCAGCAACGACTCGCGCAACGCAGCAACGAACACGCCGGTGCCGCCGATCTGCGACAGTGCCGCACGGTTGACGTCGCCTTCGGTGCGGACCCGCACCAGTTCGACGCCGAAACCGCCCAGCGCTGCCAGGGATTCGGCCACGGTGGTGGTCTGCGTGACCGCCAGGGCGCTGCCGCGGGTACCGACCAGGACGGGCGAGTGTGCCACTACTGGATGCCCACGGTGGAATCGGCGCCGGCAATCGTCGGCTTCTCGCCGCGCAGGTTCGCGCAGCAGCCGGGACGGCAGACGTCGTACCAGGGACCGAGCTTGGTCATTGCGGGCCGCTCGGAGATGTTGTTCTCCACGGTGCGTTCCTCCACGAGGTCCACGAGGCCCGACACAAAGGTGTCGTGGATGCCGGGGGTCGGTGTGCGGTCAGCGGCCAGGCCCAGTTCCCGGCACGTGTCCATTGCTTCGGTGTCCAGGTCCCAGAGCACTTCCATGTGGTCGCTGACGAAACCGAGCGGAACAATGACGACTCCGTTGACGCCCTTGGCCGGAAGCTCGGCAATGGCGTCGTTGATGTCCGGTTCCAGCCAGGGAATGTGCGGGGCACCGGAGCGGGACTGGTAAACCAGCTGCCAGTCCATGCCGGCTGCTTCCGGAATCCGGTCGATGATGGCCCGGGCGTTGGCCAGGTGCTGGGCTACGTAGGCGCTGCCCTCTTCGAATTCGCGGTCGCGCGGTCCGGAAGCCTCGGCGTCCGCCGTGGGGATGGAATGGGTGGAGAAAAGGATTTCGATTTTCCCGTCCGTGATGCCCCGGGAGTCAAGCTCCGCACGGACCTTGGCCACGGATTCACGCACGCCTTCCACAAACGGCTCCACGAAACCGGGGTGGTCGAAGTACTGGCGGACCTTGTCCACCTGCAGCTTCTTGTCCAGCCCGGTCTTGAGCAGGTTCATGCCCAGGTCCTCGCGGTACTGGCGGCAGCTGGAGTAGGAGGAGTACACGCTGGTGGTGACCATCAGCAGGCGGCGGTAGCCGGCGGCGTAGGCGTCCTTGAGTACGTCTTCAATGTAGGGATCCCAGTTGCGGTTGCCCCACAGGACCGGCAGTTCGACACCGCGGCGGGCAAGTTCGCCCTCCAGCGCAGCCTTCAGGGCGCGGTTCTGTTCGTTGATGGGGCTGATGCCGCCGTTGGCCCGGTAGTGGGTGGCCACTTCCTCGAGCCGTTCATCGGGGATGCCGCGGCCGCGGGTGACGTTGCGCAGGAAGGGAATGACGTCTTCCTGGCCTTCCGGGCCGCCGAAGGAGGCGAGCAGGATGGCGTCATAGTGCTTCGGGGCCATGCGGCCGTTTTCGTCCACGCCCTCCAGCGGGTTGAACTCGGCGGGCTCGTTGGAAACGGCGGATGTCATTTGAGTACCTCGGCAACTTCGGCGGCCGGAATACGCCGGCCGGTATAGAACGGGACTTCTTCACGGACGTGGTTGCGCGCCTCGGTGGCGCGCAGGTGGCGCATCATGTCGACCAGGTCAACCAGGTTGGGAGCTTCGAGGCCCAGGATCCATTCCCAGTCGCCCAGCGCAAAGGAAGCGACGGTGTTGGCCAGGACCTGGGGGAATTCGCGGCCCAGCATGCCGTGGTCGCGCAGCATCTTGCCGCGTTCCTCGGCGGGCAGCTGGTACCACTCGTAGGAGCGTACAAACGGGTAGACGCAGATCCAGGCCTCCGGATCAATGCCGCGGGCAAAAGACGGCCAGTGGTTCTTGGAGAACTCGGCGTCGCGGTGCACGCCCATGGCGGACCAGGCGATCTCGGTGCCGGCGAACAGCTCGCTGCGGCGGACCTCGCGCAGCGCCGCCTGCAGTGCTTCCGGTGCACTGCCGTGCAGCCAGACCATCACATCGGCGTCCACGCGCATGGCGGAAACGTCGTACAGGCCGCGCAGCGTGACGTTGCCGGCACCCAGGCTCTCGGCAAGGGTTTCGAAGGCTTCAACGGCGCCGTCGGAAACGGGTGCTTTCGGGGTGGAGGACCGCTTGAAAACGGTCCAAAGGGTAAAGAACTGTTCTTCGCTGCCGGCGGCTTCGGCGGCGCTCGTTTCCATCGTCTCACTCATGATTAACAGTCTGCCCTTTGCAAATAGGTAAGTCGAAACAATGTACTTCTACAAGGCGTAGAAAGTGCTGAACATCACATCCGAAGCAGTGCCTGCGACAGGCCTGCCATCCGGGTGCGGGTGTCGGCCGTAACGGCGGCGAGTCCGGTGCCGGCCAGCCAGGCGCCGACGGCCTCCAATCCGGGGACCTCGGCTACGGCGGCCCGGACCCCTGCCACCCGGTCCTTGTGTCCCACGGCTGCCGAGGGCAGGGCGCCGACCCAGCGGACCACGTCCCAGCCCACCACGTCGTCGGTTCCGATGGTCACCTGCAGCAGGGCCGAGGCGTCCGCCACGGCTTGGCGGAACAGGTCTTCGTCGGCACGATCCACCTGCGAGGGGCCGGCTGCGGCATCGTCCGCGGACAGTGCCCGGCCGTAGGACAGGCGCATCACGTGCGTGCCCGGACCGGTGGATTCGGCCAGCCACTGCCACTTGGCGGTGGCGTGGGTCAACGCCTTGGCGTCCACGCCCTGGACTTCGCGCGCCACCAGGACGCCGGTGCCGCGCGGCATGGCATCCAGTTCCGGCAGGTCCACCACAAGGGTCACCAGCGCGACGCCGGGACCCGGGGAGGGTCGGTAGGCCGACACTTCCGGCAGTGCCTGGGACATCAAGTCCACTGCGGCGGGGCCGTCGGAAGCCACAACCACGGCGTCGGCGTCGAGCTCCTGCGTCCCTGATCCGTCAGTGACGCGCACCCGCCAGCCGGCGTCACCGCGGACCAGCGCCTCGGCGCGGGTTCCGGTGAGCAGGCGCACACCTGTTTTTTCCAGGTCCCGGACCAGGGCGTCGGTGAGCGTGCCCATGCCGCCTCGGAGCCCGGCCACGGCCGAACCGGCGGGAGCGGCGGCGCGCAGGGCACCGGCTGCTGCGGCAAGGGAACCGTGGCGGGCCACGGCGGCACGCAGTCCCGGCGCCACCGAATCAACGTCCAGCGCATCCGGATCGGAGGAATAAACGCCGCCCACCACGGGGGCAACCAGCCGGCGGAGCACTGCCTCCCCCATGCGGGTGCGGACCAGTTCGCCCAGGCTCATTGACTCCCGCCGGTTCAGGGAGCCAACCGGCAAAACCTTGTCCAGGGCGGCACGGGCCGCACCCACGCGTCCCAGGGCGTGGACAATGTCCGGGTCCCGCGGATCGGCGGGGATGCCCAGGATGCCGCTGGCAGGCATCCGCTGCGCTCCCGAGGGGAGGTCCTCCGCGGGCAGCTGCAGCCAGGAACCGCCGGGATTGGGCAGGACCACGGCGTCCGCCAGGCCCAGTTCATTGATCAGCTCCGGGACGGCGGTGGACCGGGTGGCGAATGATTCGGCGCCGCTGTCCAGGCGGATGCCGGCTACTTCGTGCCCGCCGACGCAGCCGCCAAACCGGTCCGCTGCTTCGAGAACCGTGACGCTGATCCCGGCACCGGCCAGGTCACGCGCCGCGATCAGGCCCGAGATGCCGCCGCCTATGACAACGGCCGAGCGACCGGCGGTGCCGGGCCGGGCAGCGGCTTTGCCGGACTTGTCCGGTTTGGCAAGGAAACGGTTGGGCATGGTTACGGCTCCACCGAATGAATCAGTTCAACCACCCGCGTCAGCACGGCGGCATCGGTTTCCGGCGGCACGCCGTGGCCCAGGTTGACCACGTGCCCCGGGGCGGAGGCACCGGCGGCGAGGACGTCGCGCACGTGCGCTTCGAGGATGGGCCAGGGGGCGCTGAGCAGTGCCGGATCAATGTTGCCCTGCAGCGGCGTCGTGCCCCCGAGCCGGCGGTTGGCTTCGTCCAGCGGCAGCCGGTAGTCCACGCCTAGCACGTCCACGCCGACGTCGCGCATGGCTACCAGCAGTTCCGAGGTGCCGGTACCGAAGTGCACCAGGGGTGCGCCGAGGCCGCGCACATGGTCCAGGGCGCGCGCCGAGGCGGGCGCCACATGTTTGACGTAGTCAGCCAGGCCCAGGGAACCGGCCCAGGAGTCGAAGAGCTGGCCGGCACTGGCACCGGCTTCAAGCTGCGCGCGCAGGAACATGCCCGAGGCGTCAGCCGCCCAGTTGGTCAGCGCCTGCCACGCAGCAGGGTCGGCGTGCATCATGGTGCGCGGGCCCAAGTGGTCCCGTGAGGGCTTGCCTTCCACCATGTAGGCGGCAAGGGTGAACGGGGCGCCGGCGAATCCGATCAGCGGCTTGCTGCCCAGTTCCGCGACGGTCAGCCGAACCGCTTCGCGGATGGGTTCCAGCGCCTCTTCGGTCAGCTTCGGCAGGGCGGCGACGTCGGCCGCAGTGCGCACGGGCGACCCGAGGACGGGTCCGACGCCGGGGACAATGTCCACGTCCACGCCGGCCAGCTTCAGCGGAATCACAATGTCGGAGAAGAAAATGCCGGCATCCACGTCGTGGCGGCGAACCGGCTGCAGGGTGATCTCCGCTGCCAGCTCCGGCCGCAGGCAGGATTCCAGCATGCCGATCCCCTGCCGGGCCTGCAGGTATTCAGGCAGGGACCGCCCGGCCTGACGCATGAACCATACCGGGCGGCGGCTCGGCTTGCCGCCGCGGTAGGCAGTGATCAGGGGGGAATCGGCCGTGCGGCCATCCTGCAGGGGATGAGTGGCGCTAAGAGTCATACCTTGATTCTCTCCAAAATCCGGGCCAATCGATAACCGGCACCTCCGAAGGACCGCCGGTGTCCCTTCTCACACCCTTAAAGCCCGGTTTCGGACCGGGCCGGTTAAGGGATCCTGCCGGGGGTGGCTACTATTGACCTACTGTGGTTCTACTTTCCCTCATTGCTACGCACACCGACGTAGACCTGGAAACTGTCGCCCGCCTTAGCGCCGGCGCATCCGAGGTCCCGTCTTCGCTGGTCGATTCCGGAACCGCCGTTACCGGCTCCGTTGTCCTCGCTACCTGCAACAGGTTGGAGGTGTATTGCGAGGCACCCTCGGAAGCCGACGTTGAAGCAGCCCGCTCCGCCGTCGTTGCGGAAATCAGCCGGCAGTCCGGCATGAGCGAGGACAAGGTGTCCCGCTCCTTCGCCACCAACACCGGCGAATCCGTGGCCCAGCACCTTTTCGCCGTAGGCGCCGGACTGGACTCTGCCGTGGTCGGGGAACGCGAAATCGCCGGACAGGTGCGCCGGGCCCTCATCGAGGCGCAGGAAAAAGGCACCGTCTCCGGCGGCCTGAGCAGGCTGTTCCAGACCGCTTCCCGCACTGCCAAGGACGTTGGCGCACTAACCGCCCTCGGCAAACGGGGGCTTTCCATTGTTTCCGTTGCCCTGGGCCTGGCCACGGACCTCTCCGAGGACACCGACTGGTCACGGAAGTCTGTGGTGGTCTTCGGCACCGGAGCCTACGCCGGAGCCACCATGGCCCTGCTCAAAGAGCGCGGCTGCACCGACATCAGCGTCTACTCCTCCTCCAACCGGGCCGAGTCCTTCGCAGCATCCCGCGGCGGCCGGCCGCTGACCCGCAAGTCGCTGCCCGCAGCGCTGGCGGGCGCCGACGTCGTCATCGGCTGCAGCGGCAGCGACAGCCAGGTCAGCGCCGAGGACGTACGCAAGGTCCGGGAAGCGGCCGGCAAGCCGCTGATCATCATCGACCTGGCCCTCACGCATGACTTCGATCCCGAGGTCCGCGAGATCGACGGCGTCGAACTCATCACCTTGGAGTCCGTCCGCCTGGCTGCTCCCGCGGAGCAGGTCGAGTCCCTCAAGCAGGCCTCCGCCATTGTGGCCGACGCCGCGCAGAACTTCTCCAAGCAGCAGCTCAGCCGTGAAATGGACTCGGCCATTGTGGCCCTGCGCCGGCATACCCTGGACGTACTGGATTCGGAGCTTGAAAAGGTCCGCGCCCAGCACGGCTGCACCGGTGCTGCCGAGGAAGTGGAGTTCGCCATGCGCCGCATGGTCAAGCAGCTGCTCCATGTCCCCACGGTCCGGGCACGGGAGCTGGCTGCCAGCGGCCAGCAGGAGGACTACATCCGGGGCCTCGAAGCCCTGTACGGCATCACTGTGGGCCGCGCCGACGCCGGGACCGGCAAGACCGACCCCAAGGCTGCAGAGCCTGAGGCCGCCGGCGGCGACGACACCGTGGAGCCCAAGTCCGCCTAGCACCATTCCGGCAGATGCCGGCTGCGCCTCAGTAGACCGGTTTTTCCGGCTCCACCCTGCGCACCCATTCCAGGATCCCGCCGCTGACGTTGTAGACCTCCGGGTAGCCCTCGCTGCGCAGGTAGGCGGCCACCTCCGCGGACCGTCCGCCGGACTTGCAGTGGATGTACAGCGGCCGCCCGTGCTCAGGCCGGATCTCCCCCGCCAGCACCGAGGCCCGCGGCGCCAGCCGGGCGCCGTTGATGCGTACAATCTCGTACTCCCCCGGTTCGCGCACGTCCAGCAGCTCGAAGTCCCGGAGCCCGGCGTTCCGCTCCGCCAGCAGCTCATGCAGCTCCGCCACATCCACCTCGGCGGCAGGGTCCGCCGGCTCCGGCGGCGCGATCCCGCAGAACGCCTGGTAATCGCCCAGCTCAGTGACCGGCGTTGCCGCCGGGTCCCGGCGCACCTTCAGCTCCCGCCAGCTCATGTCCAGGGCGTCGAAAACCAGGACCCGGCCCAGCAGGGTGCGGCCGGTGCCGGTGATCAGTTTGATGGCCTCGTTGGCCATGACCGACCCGATCTGCGCGCAGAGCACTCCCAGCACCCCCCCTTCCGCGCAGGAGGGTACCGAACCGGGCGGCGGAGCCTGCGGGAAGAGGTCCCGGTAGGTGGGACCGTGCGCGCCCCAGAACACGCTGACCTGCCCGTCGAAGCGCAGGATGGAGCCCCATACATAGGGCTTGCCCAGGATCTCGGCGGCGTCATTGACCAGGTAGCGGGTGGCGAAGTTGTCCGTACCGTCCACCACCAGGTCATAGCCGGCGAAAATGTCCAGCGCGTTGGAATTATCCAGGTGCTCCCGGTGCAGGATGACGCGCACCAGCGGGTTCAGCTCGGCAATGGCTGCCGCGGCGGATTCTGCCTTCGGCGTTCCGACGTCGGATACCCCGTGGATCACCTGGCGCTGCAGATTGGAAACGTCCACGACGTCGTCGTCCACGATGCCCAGGGTCCCCACGCCCGCGGCGGCCAGGTACAGCAGCACCGGCGAGCCCAGCCCGCCGGCCCCGACCACGAGCACCTTCGCGTTCTTCAACCGCCGCTGCGCGGGTGCCCCGAACCCGGGGATGATCAGGTGCCGGGAGTAGCGTTCGGTTTCTTCCCGGGTCAGTTCCCCGCCCGGCGCCGCCAGGGCCGGCAGCCGGCCCGCGGAGTGGGGCGTGCTTGCTATGGTCATGAAGTCCAATCTAAGCCACGGGTATGGCCGTTGGCCCTGTCGCCGCCAAGACCCGTGGGTAAACTAATGGTCATTGTCCGTGCAGCTTCAGTGCTCCGGAACTGTTGAGAGGTCCACCAGTGAGTAACCAAGCAGCCGGCAAACCGGTCCGACTCCCCAGGGAGGAACGCCGCCGGCAGCTGCTGAACGCAGCCCAGGAGGTGTTCGTCAGCAACGGCTTCCATGGTGCCGCCATGGACGAGATCGCCGAAGCGGCGCATGTGAGCAAACCCGTGCTGTACCAGCACTTTCCCGGCAAGCGCGAGCTGTACATGGCTCTGCTGGACAACCATTTGAACACCCTGACCGAGTTCCTGGACACCGCCTTGAAATCCACGACGGACAACAAGCTGCGCGTCCGGGAAACCATGCGTGCCTATTTCCGCTTCGTGGCCCAGGACAGCCAGGGGCACCGGATGGTTTTCGAGTCCGACCTGACCTCGGACGCAGAGGTCAGCGCCCGGATCGAGGAATTCAATGCGCGCTTCGCCAGCAGCATTGCCGGGGTGATTGCCGAAGACACCAAGCTTTCGCAGGTGGAGGCCACCTTGCTCGGGCGTGCCCTGGCCGGCATGGCGCAGGTGAGCGCCAGGTACTGGCTGGAAACCGACGGCGACTTGGACATCGATGCCGCGTCCGAGCTGGTTTACCGTTTAGCTTGGCGCGGAATCAGCCGGTTCCCCAAAGAGATCTAGAGTAGATTTCGAATTAGTTCTTAATCGTTAACAGGAGGCACCACGGTGGAAGTAAAAATCGGCATTCAGAACGTAGCCCGCGAAATTGTCTTCGAGTCCGGCCAGAGCGCCGATGAAGTTGCCGACGCCGTGGAGCAGTCCCTGGCCAGCGGCGCACTGCTGCGGCTCAAGGACGTCAAGGGCCGGCTCATCGTCGTTCCCGGCGCCTCCATCGGCTACGTGGAAATCGGTGCCGAGGAAGTACGCCGCGTCGGTTTCGGCGCCCTCTAACCCGCGTCCCCATGCTGAGCCTGATCCTCGTTACGCTGGTGGCCCTGGCCGCGGGCTTCGCTGTATGGGCTGCCGACCGGCACCGCGACCGGTACGGTGCCCTCCTGCTCCCCGGCATCTCCGTAGTTGCGTCCCTGCTGACGTGGCTGGGGCTGCAGGCTGCCGGCGCGGCGTCTTTCGAAGCTGACTGGTTGGGCTGGGCCGTTCCGGCGGCCGTAGCCGTCCTGGCTCCCATGGTTGCCGCCGTTCCCATCGGCCGCAGCCGCGGGGCCGCAGATGCATCGGAGACCGAACGCATCCTGCGGCTCTGACGCACGGTAGAACGCTTCAGCAAAACTTCCGCGGGAGGCGGCGCGATGCGCCGCCTCCCGCTGTGCTTGGTTCTCCGGGTTTTTTGGGTTGCGCCTCAGGCGGTCAGGCCGAGCAGGCTCATGCGCTTTGAGTGGTTGCGGGTCAGCTGGGCGGTAAGGCGCTTGATCTCGGCGTCGAGGACTTCCTGTCCCCCGCCGTCGACCAGCCCGGCCAGGAAGGCCCGCTCGATCGCCACGCGCTGTGCCTGGGTGAGTGCTTCGCCCACCAGGCGCCGCCCCCACAACGCCAGCCTCGAGGCCAGCCGGGGGTCATCCGCCAGCGCTTCCCGCAGCCGGGACAGGAGGATTTCGCCGGGCTGCTCGGTGGCCTTCAGGCCCTGGATCAGGCTGTTGGTCTCGGCGTCCAGGCGCGAGGCGGCGGCGGCGTAGAAATCGTCGGAGATGGCGTCGGTAACGTAGAACTTCATCAGCGACTCGTACCAGTCGGCGGGCCTGGTCCGGTCGTGGAAGGCATCCACGGAGGGCTGGAAAGGCCGCATGGCTGCTTCCGGGTCCACTCCCATGGCGCTCAGCCGCTCGCAGATCAGTTCGAAGTGTGCGTACTCGTGGACGGCCAGGCGTCCCAGCGTTGCCCTGTCATGCAGGGTGGGCGAGAACCGGGCGTCGGAGGACATGCGCTCAAAGGCCGAAAGCTGCCCGTAGGCGATGGCCCCGAACAGATCGGTCAGGAAGCGCTGATAGGTCTCGCCGGCGGCTGCCGGGCCGGAGGCAACCTCCGGCAGGTCCGAATGGTGCCCGTTAGTCATACCCGCCAGCGTACCTTCCCGCAGGTATCCCGGGCGCAGCGGCGGCGCCTGCACCGGCGCGGCATGCGCTGACGACCAGGGGGTGTGGGTAGACTGGGAGTGTAGTTATTGGATGCCCGGTCGTTTTTGAATCTTTGACCAGACCCGCAAACCCTACGCGATCTTGAATTTTCGGCCGCCGCCGTAGCCAACGGAGCACTAGGCGGCCCGCAGTTGTTAGCCCGCGATCGGCTTCCGCTGGACGCACCGCGTGCGTGCCATCCGCTCCGGGATGGGCTGTATCTATCAGCCACTCGTCGAGCCTGGTGCCCCGCGCTGCCTAAACTGAACGGTATTTAATTGAACACTGAACTTTCCCAGGCTGACGATCGTCACCTCACAGCTGATGACAGCACCGAAGAACTGAAGGTTGCCGACACTCTGGCCACCAAGGCCGAGGCGGCGGAAATTCCCGAACTGACCTTCGCCGACTTCGGCGTCCGCGCGGACATTGTGGAGTCCCTCGCGGATGCCGGCATCACCCACCCCTTCCCCATCCAGTCCATGACGCTGCCGGTTGCCCTCGGCGGCCACGACATCATCGGCCAGGCCAAAACCGGTACCGGCAAGACCCTCGGCTTCGGCATCCCGGCGCTGCAGCGCGTGGTGGCCCCCGGAGACGAGGGCTACGCAGACCTCGCCGTTCCCGGCGCCCCGCAGGCCCTGATTGTGGTTCCCACCCGCGAACTCGCGGTCCAGGTGGCCGGAGACCTGACCACTGCGGCCCGCCGCCGCGGCGCCCGCGTGGTCACCATCTACGGCGGCCGCGCCTACGAACCGCAGATCGAGGCCCTGGCAGCCGGCGTCGAAATCGTGGTCGGCACTCCCGGCCGCCTGATCGACCTCTACAACAAGAAGCAGCTCTCCTTGAAGAACGTGCGCATTGTTGTCCTGGACGAGGCCGACGAAATGCTGGACCTCGGCTTCCTGCCGGACGTGGAGACCCTGATGGCCGCCACCCCCGCAGTGCGCCAGACCCTGCTCTTCTCCGCCACCATGCCCGGCGCCGTCGTCTCCATGGCCCGCCGCTACATGACCAAGCCCACCCACATCCGCGCCGCTGATCCGGATGATGAAGGCCTGACGAAGAAGGACATCCGCCAGGTGGTCTACCGGGCCCACAACCTGGACAAGAGCGAAGTGGTGTCCCGCATCCTGCAGGCCCGCGGCCGCGGCCGGACCATCATCTTCACCAAGACCAAGCGCACCGCCGCCAAGCTTTCCGAAGAGCTCGTGGACCGCGGCTTCGCCGTGGCCGCCATGCACGGCGACCTGGGCCAGGGTGCCCGCGAGCAGGCCATGCGCGCCTTCCGCAACGAAAAGGTGGACGTGCTGGTGGCCACCGACGTCGCCGCCCGCGGCATCGACGTCGACGACGTGACCCACGTGATCAACTACCAGTGCCCCGAAGACGAGAAGACCTATCTGCACCGCGTGGGCCGCACCGGCCGCGCCGGCAACAAGGGCACGGCCGTCACGTTCGTGGACTGGGACGATGTCCCGCGCTGGGGCCTGATCAACAAGGCCCTGGGCATGGACCAGGCGGAGCCGGTGGAAACCTACTCCTCCTCGCCGCACCTGTACACGGACCTGGACATTCCCGAAGGCACCAAGGGACGCCTGCCGCGCAACAAGCGCACCCACGCCGGCATCGATGCCGAGAAGATCGAGGACCTCGGCGAAACAGGCAAGTCCGGCGGACGCGGTACCTCCCGCGAGGCTGACCGCGGACGCAGCCGGTCCCGCGAGGGTGGACGCAGCACCTCCGGCCGCAGCTCTGACCGTGCACGCAGCGGCGGCCAGCGTGAAGGATCCCAGCGCGAAGGATCCCAGCGCGGCGAGTCACGCTCCGGCGAGTCACGCAGCACCGAGTCCCGCAGCACCGACCGCGCCGCCGAGACGCGCACGGCCGAAGCACGCACAGCAGCACCGGCTGCCGAAGGCACCGCCGCGGACCGTCCGCGCCGCAGCCGGACGCGCCGCCGCAACGGCGAGGTAGTCGGCAACTCCAGCCCGGCCGCTGAATAGCCGAGCCGCAGCACGGCTATGAGCATCCCTTTGTGGACGCCGGACGGCGGGTCGCTGGTGGTTCACGCGGATAACGCGGAATTCCTGCCGACCCTGCCGGACGGCTCCTTCACGATGATTTACGTGGACCCGCCCTTCAACACGGGGCGGGCCCAGCGCCGGCAGCAGACCACCATGGTCCGCAGCATTGACGGCAGCGGGGACCGGGTCGGGTTCAAGGGCCGCAGCTACAGCACGGTCAAAGGGCTGCTTTCCAGCTACGACGACGCCTTCGAGGACTATTGGGCGTTCCTGGAGCCCCGGCTGGCCCAGGCGTGGCGGCTGCTGGCCGACGACGGCACGCTCTACGTGCACCTGGACTACCGCGAAGTGCATTACGCGAAGGTCATGCTGGACGCCTTGTTTGGCCGGGACTGCTTCCTCAACGAAATCATCTGGGCCTACGACTACGGCGGACGGGCGAAGAACCGCTGGCCGGCGAAGCACGACAACATCCTGGTCTACGTCAAGAACCCGGATAAGTACCATTTCGACAATGCCGAAGTGGACCGGGAACCGTACATGGCCCCGGGGCTGGTGACACCGGAAAAGGTGGCACTGGGCAAACTGCCCACCGACGTCTGGTGGCACACCATTGTGTCCCCCACCGGCCGGGAAAAAACCGGCTATCCCACGCAGAAACCGGAGGGCCTGCTGCGCCGCGCAGTAGCGGCCAGCAGCCGCGAAGGCGACTGGGTGCTGGACTTCTTTGCGGGGTCGGGCACCCTGGGCGCGGTGGCGGCCAAGCTGGGCCGCAGGTTCGTCTGCGTGGATGCCAACCCGCAGGCCATCGAGGTCATGGCCCGGCGCCTGGGCACCGCGGCCACGGTGGTTTCCGCCGAAACGGGCGAACCGCTGCCGGCCGCAGGGAACTAGCGCTGCCGCCGCCCGGGCCGTCAGCCGGGCAGATCCCCGACCAGGGCGCTGCCGGTTCCAAGTCCGGCGATCTGTGCCAGGACCGCGGGGTCGGTGGTGTTTTCCGCCAGCCGGTTCGGTTTGCCCGTGCCGTGGTAATCGCTGGATCCGGTGACGAGCAGGTTGTGGTCCTTCGCCAGCCGGCGCAGCCAGTCCCGCCCGGCCTCCGGATTGTCCCGGTGGTTGACCTCCACCCCCAGCAGGCCGGCGTCGATCATCTCGTGAAACGTTCCCTCCCCCACCACCCGGCCGCGGGAGGAAGCCACGGGATGCGCGAACACCGGCACACCGCCGGCCTGCCGCACCAGTTCCACGGCGCGCGCTGGATCCGGGGCGTAGTGCGCCACGAAGTACGGGGACCGGGCAGTCAGGATGCCGCTGAACGCCGCCGAGCGGTTGGGCACCACGCCGGCTGCCACCAGTGCGTCGGCAATGTGCGGACGCCCGATGGTCGCTCCCGGCGCCACCTGCTCCTGCACCGCATCCCAGTCGATGGGGAAATCCTCCGCCAGGCGCTTCACCATCAATTCGGCCCGGGACACCCGGGCCGCCCGTGAGCGGGCAATTTCCTCCAGCAGGCCTGGGTGGGCCGGATCATGCAGGTAGGACAGCACGTGGACGCTGATTCCCTCGCTGCTGCGGCAGGACACCTCCATGCCCGGCACCATGGTGATCCCCAGCTTCCGGGCCGCCGCCGCCGCCGGCTCCCAGCCCGCTGTCGTGTCATGGTCGGTCAGCGCGATGGCGTCCAGTCCCTCCCGCGCGGCCGCGGCCAGTACATCGGCCGGAGGTTCGGTGCCGTCGGACACGCTGGAGTGGGTGTGCAGGTCGATTCTCACGCTTACAATCTACGCCCTGCGCGCCTGGCTTCCGTCCGCGCGGACGGGGCACGTACGTGCGGGGTGTTTTGCCGCCCCGCGGGGCGGTGAGACCATGGAAGGGTGACTACAGACGCTAACGCCTTCCCCGAGAAGACAATGACAGAGAACACCCTGCCCGAGCCCTCCGAAGGCCAGCCGCTGGAGGACCGGGTCAACAACCGTTCCCAGCGGCCCTCCTCGGAGGCCTTCAAGAAGTTCATGTCCTCCGGCTGGGCCCCCGAATCCGGCGCCCTTCCCGAGCGCGACGCCGTCGCCGGGTTCGCAGCCCGCCGCCGCCGTGCGCTGTCCGAACGTTTCCCGGGCGAACGCCTGGTGATTCCGGCCGGCCCGCTGAAGGTCCGCTCCAATGACACGGACTACCGTTTCCGCGCGCACTCCGGCTTCGCGCACATGACCGGCCTGGGGCTGGACCGCGAGCCCGACGCCGTCCTGGTGATGGAACCGGTGGAAACCGGCACGGGCGACGACGGCGGCAACCACACTGCCGTCCTGTACTTCCGTCCGCTGGCCGGCACTGACAGTGACGAGTTCTACTCGAACGCCCGCTACGGTTCCTTCTGGATCGGGGACCGCCTTGGTCTTGAAGCGGTCAGCACCATGCTGGACCTGCCTACCCGGCACCTGGACGAGGCTGAAACCGCTATCACCCGCAACGTGGGCGACCCGCAGTTCGGCGGCATCTCCGTCCGCCTGCCGCGCGGCGTGGACGAAATGGTGGACGCGCTGGTGGACACCGTCCGCTACAACACCGCCCTGGACCCGGAGAACGCCGACCTCAGCGCCCTGGACGCACTGGACGGCGAGCTCACCGAGGCCCTCTCCGAACTGCGCCTGGTCAAGGACGAGTGGGAAATCGAGCAGATGAAGGCCGCCGTGGCGGCCACAGTCAACGGCTTCACCGAAGTGGTCAAGGCACTGCCCCGGGCCATCTCGCATCCGCGCGGGGAACGCGTGGTTGAGGGCGCCTTCTTTGCCCGCGCCCGCGAAGAGGGCAACGACCTCGGGTATGACACCATTGCCGCGGCCGGCAACAACGCCACGGTCCTGCACTGGATCCGCAACAACGGCGCCGTGAACGCCGGTGACATGCTGCTGCTCGACGGCGGCGTGGAAGCCGATAGCTTGTACACCGCCGATGTCACCCGCACCCTGCCGGTCAACGGCACGTACAGCGAGGTCCAGCGCAAGGTCTACCAGGCCGTCCTGGACGCCGCCGACGCCGGTTTCGCCGCCGCCAAGCCCGGCGCCAAGTTCCGCGACGTGCACGCTGCCTCCGTGAAGGTGCTGGCCGAGCGCCTGGATGCCTGGGGGCTGCTGCCCGTGCCGCTGGAGGAAGCACTGTCCCCCGAAGGCCAGCAGCACCGCCGGTGGATGCCGCACGGCGTTAGCCACCACCTGGGCATGGACGTGCACGACTGCGCGCAGGCCCGCGCCGAGCTCTACCTGGACGGCACCATCACCGAGGGCATGGTCTTCACCATTGAACCGGGCCTCTACTTCAAGGACACCGACCTTTCGGTTCCGGAGGAGTACCGCGGCATCGGCGTGCGGATCGAAGACGACATCCTCATCACCGCTGACGGTCCCGTGAACCTCAGTGACGCCCTGCCGCGCAACCCCGACGACGTCGAGGACTGGATGGCCGGCATCTACGCCGCCGAGTAGTTCATCCCGGAATAGTTTCGCCAACAGATAAGGCCCGCATCCGAAAGGATGCGGGCCTTATCTGTTGGCGGTGAGGTTACTGGCGCGGCTGGCCGCTGTCGCCGTTGCCCGGCTGCAGGGCGTGGCTGCCGGCCGGGTCCGGAGCCGTTCCGGGGTTCTCCTGCCCGTTTGGCCTTTGGCCGTTTGAAACCGGCCCGTTCGGGCGGCGAACGCCGTACTGCGGACGGCCGTCCGGAAGGTCGGGGAACTGGCCGCGCCGGGTGCTTCCACTGACCGGTTCCTGTTCACCCGCCGGCGCCTGGCCCGGCCTGTTCGGATCCGCCGGGGCGGAGTCTGAGGCAGGGCGCCCGTACGGGTTGGTCCAGCCGGAGGGGCGTTCCGGTGCCTGTCCGGTACCGCTTGCCGGCGGCCCGACCGGCGGCACGCCGGGCTGCTGCTGGTTGCGGGGTGCCTGCGGGTGGCCGGCCTGGCCCACCATGGGCAGCTGGTGCAGCAGGCGCCGGGCGTCGTTGGCCGCCTCCGGCGCCACAATCACGTCGTAGCTGGTGGCAATGACCTGGCTGGTGGACGTGAAGTCACGCCTTCCGCGCTGCAGGGCATAGGCCAACACCCCAAAGAGCAGCCAGAAGACGGCGCCCAGGGCCATGGAGGGAATCAGGGAGATGGCGGCGGCGCTGCCGCCGAAGAGCATCAGGGCCAGGCCAACAAACAGGCCGAACCAAGCGCCGGTGGCGGCGCTGGACAGGGCCACGCGCGGATAGCTCAGGCGGCCGGTGACGCGCTCCACGGATTTGAGCTCGTTTCCCACAATTGAAACCAGCTGCACCGGGAACTTGCTGTCCGCCAGGTAGTCAACCGCCTTTTGCGCGTCCAGGTAGGCCGTGTAGCGTCCCACCGTTTCGCCCTTGGGCAAGCTGCGGGCCGCTTCACGCGGAGGTGTGGCACCAAATAGGTTCGACATTGCTCCATTCTCGCGCATTCCGGCGCGGGACGGGGGAGGTATCGCTTGCAGTGAACGGGGCGCCGTCGTCGTACCTCTTAATACGCCGTTAGCTCCGGCTACAAAGTAGCCTTATATGGTGAGCACAAATCCTACCCGCGTCTTTATCGCCCGCCTGCTTGGCCTTGACGTTTTCGACCCCCTCGGAGACAGGCTCGGCCGGCTGCGCGATGCGGTCGTGCTCGACCGGGGTCCCGGCCGCCCGCCGCAGGCCGTGGGCATTGTGGTGGAAGTGCCGGGCAAAAAGCGTGTGTTCGTGCCCCTGACCCGCATTACCTCCATGGACCCCGGACAGATCATCTGCACCGGCCTGGTCAACCTCCGCCGCTTCGAGCAGCGCGGCGCGGAGATGCTGGTGGTCGGCGAGCTCTTCGACCGCCGCGTGGAACTGCGCGACGGCAGCGGAGCAGCCACCATCGAGGACATCGCCATTGAGCAGAACCGGGCCGGCGACTGGCACGTTTCCAACCTCTTTGTCCGCCGCGGCGGACAGGAATCGCGCCTGCGGCCCCTGCGCCGCCGCGGCGAGCAGATGATTGTGGACTGGAAGGACATCATCCACTGGGATACCTCCGGTCCGCAGGCTGCCACCTCCTTCGTCGCGCAGAACGATGACCTCAAGGCTGCCGACTTCGCCGACGCCCTGCATGAAATGAGCGGCAAGCGCCGCATCGAGGTCGCGAGCGAGCTGCAGGACGAACGCCTGGCGGACGTCCTGCAGGAACTGCCCGACGACGACCAGGTCCAGATCCTGCAATCCCTGGACGTGGAGCGCGCGGCGGATGTGCTCGAGGAGATGGACCCCGACGACGCCGCGGACCTGCTCAACGAGCTGCCCGAGGAGCAGAAGGAAGAGCTCCTGCAGCTGATGGAGCCCGAGGACGCCCGCGACGTGCGCCGGCTGCTGAACTATGAAGAGGACACAGCAGGCTCGCTGATGACTCCGGTCCCGGTCATCCTGCCGCCGGAGGCAACGGTGGCGGAAGCACTGGCGCACGTGCGCAGGGAGGAACTCACCCCTGCCCTCGCCTCCTCCATCTACGTTTGCCGGCCGCCGCTGGAAACGCCCACCGGCAAGTATCTGGGCGTTGTGCATATCCAGGCACTGCTGCGGTCGGCGCCGCCGGAGGCCCTGGGCAACATCCTGGACACGGACCTGGAACCGGTCCGGGACTACGCGAGCATCAGCGAGGTTTCGCGCATGCTGGCCACTTACAACTTGAACTCTCTGCCGGTCATCAATGACACCGGGCGCCTGGTCGGGGCGGTGACGGTGGACGACGTGCTCGACCACCTGCTGCCGGACGACTGGCGTGTTTCCGATGAGACCGGCCCGATAACGCAGCAGGGAAGGACAAATGGCTGAAAAGATCAAGTCGACAACCCGCGGCCTCGACACTCCCCGCACTGCACGCACCCGGTGGCTGCCGCGGCTGTCCCCGAACCCCGACGCGTTCGGCCATGCCACGGAGAACTTCGCCCGGTTTATGGGTACCCCGCAGTTCCTGGTCTACATGACGGTCTTTTGCCTGGTGTGGCTGGCCTGGAACACCTGGGGTCCGGAAGCTGCCCGCTTCGACAGCGCCGCGCTGGGCTTTACCGTGCTGACCCTGATGCTGTCCCTGCAGGCCTCCTACGCCGCACCGCTGCTGCTGCTGGCGCAGAACCGGCAGGATGACCGCGACCGTGTTTCGGTGCGCCAGGACCGGGAACGCGCCGAGCGCAACCTGATGGACACCGAGTACCTCACCCGGGAAATCGCGGAGCTTCGCATTGCACTGCGCGAGGTGGCCACCCGTGACTACGTCCGCTCCGAGATCCGCGGGCTGCTGGAAGAACTGCTGGAGGCCAATGACGACGACGGCGGAACCAACCGCCGCCGGCGCCGGTCCCCGGAGACGGCCGATGCCATGCCCAAACTGAATCCCGGCGGAAGGGAACACTAGCCCGTGCCCGTATCCGAACCGGCTTCCAACCTGGAAGCGCAGGTGCTCCGTGCCCTGGATACCGTCCAGGACCCGGAACTGCGCCGGCCCATCACCGAACTAGGCATGCTCAAGGGCGTCACAGTGGACCCGTCGGGCGCGGTCCGCGTCGAAGTGCTGTTGACCATCGCCGGCTGCCCGCTGCGCGGCACGATCACCACCGACGTCGAAAATGCGCTGGCGGCCGTGCCCGGTGTCAGCAGCGTGGCCGTCGGCCTGGACGTGATGACCCCTGAGCAGCGCAATGCGCTGAAGGACCGGCTGCGCGGAGGGGATCCGGTGCGGACCATTCCGTTCAACCGTCCCGGTTCGCTGACCCGCGTCTACGCCGTGGCCAGCGGCAAGGGCGGTGTCGGGAAGTCCAGCGTCACCGTGAACCTCGCCGCAGCCATGGCGGCCACCGGACTGCGGGTGGGGATTGTCGACGCCGACGTGCACGGCTTCTCCGTGCCCGGCCTGCTGGGCATTACCCGTCCGCCCACCCGCGTGGATGAAATGATCCTCCCCCCGGTGGCCTACGGCATCAAGACCATTTCCATCGGTATGTTCGTCGAAGGCAACCAGCCCGTGGCCTGGCGCGGGCCCATGCTGCACCGGGCGCTGGAGCAGTTCCTTACCGACGTGTACTTCGGTGACCTGGACGTGCTTTTCCTCGATCTTCCGCCGGGCACCGGCGACATTGCAATCTCCGTTGGCCAGCTGCTCCCGGACTCTGAGATCCTGCTGGTGACCACACCGCAGAGCGCCGCCGCCGACGTAGCCGAGCGTGCCGGCAGCGTGGCCAAGCAGACCGGGCAGAAGGTTGCCGGAGTGATTGAAAATATGTCCTGGCTGGCCCTGCCGGGCGGGGAACGCCTTGAGGTCTTCGGCTCCGGTGGGGGCGCCGCCGTCTCCGGACGGCTCACAGGCACCCTCGGCTACCCGGTACCGCTGCTGGGAAGCATCCCGCTCGACGTCGCCCTGCGGGAAGGCGGCGACGGCGGACGCCCGGTGGCCCTGGACGGGCTGGAAAGCCTGGCCGGTGATGACGCTGCGGCAGGCGGAACTGCTGCCGGCACCGCTGCGGCGGAACTGCGCCGGATTGCGCGGAACCTGGCGCACCGGCCGCGCGGACTGGCCGGACGGAACCTCGGGGTCAGCCCCGCGTAGGGGCGATCGCCGCAGGACTCAGGTGGCCTCGATGTCGAAGGGCGCCGGTTCTCCCGGCGCCAGGCGTTCGAGGGGTTTGACGGCCGGCGGGCGGGCAGCCGCCGGAACGGGTGCGGCACCGGAAGCAGAAGCCGGTGTCGGCGGCTGCGGTGCGGGGGCAGGCGCAGAACCCGCCCGGGCAGCCGGAGGCCGGCCCTTCGCGGCCTGCGCGGCGTCTTCGAAGTCATCCAGCAGCGCTTCCTTGATGATGCGCCGCGGGTCGTATTGCCGGGGATCCAGCTTCCGCCAGTCCACCTCGTCTATTTCCGGGCCAACCTCTTCGCGCAGCTGCTCGCGGGCACCGCTGGCCATCCGCCGGACTTCCCGGACCAGCCTGGCCAGCTGGGAGGCATATTCGGGCAGGCGTTCGGGGCCCAGTATCACTACGGCGAGTATCGCCAGGATAATGAACTCGTAACCGTTGATTCCTACCACTCTTGAAGACTACCTTTTCCCGGGATCAGCAAGCCACTTTCGGGCATCCTAGATGCTCCAGCCCGCACGGGCGAACACGGCAAGCCCGCGGGCAATGCGTTCCATCGGTTCCGCGCCTGCACCGGGCCGGGCCAGCCGGGAGGACTCCAGCAGGGACAGTTCTTCCACTGCCCGGGGCAGTGACTTCACCGGCATGGTGGATTCGAAAGTATAGGTAACGCTCCCGGCGGCGACGACGGTCTGCCCGGGGTGCTCGTCGGAGCTGAACACCGCGGGGCCTTTGTCCGATCCAAGCGCCGTGAAACCGTCGGCGGCCACGGAATGGCCGGTAAAGGCGTTGACCACCGGCTGCCGGTCCTCCTCCGGCAGCGGGTGCTGCTCCACCAGCCGAATCCGCTCACCGGCGCCCGCGAAGACCATTTCGACGGCGGGGTGGCCCTGCACCTGCAGCGAACGCGCCGATTCAAGTTCCAGCCCCAGGTCCGCCAGTTCAGGGCAGGACCATCCGTGGCCCCGCAGCGACTGCAGCTGGTCCGGGCTGAGGGCAGCGGATCCGGAACCGGTCACTTCCTCCCAACCGGCCGCCATGGCCGTGCGCGTGCCTGTCTCCGGCGGAACTTCCAGCACAGTGCCAGCCGCGTAGGCCCCGCCCAAAAGCATTGCCGCTGCTGCAGCAACGGCCACACCCGCAGCAACAGCATGGCTGCGGCGGTCCAGCGGCGCCCCTTGCCGCTGGCTTCCGGTGACGGCGCCGCCCGCGGTATTGGATCCGTTCCCGGGTTCCCCACCGGCCTCCTGGTCCGCGCGTTCGGCGGTGGCTGCCGCAGTACCGGCTATCCGGGCAGCAAGGTCCGGCCCCGCGGCGGGAACACGCAGGGCCCGCAGCCGGCTGCGCAGCCGGCGCTCTTCGGCTACTGCCGCGCGGCAGGACGCACAGCGGGCGAGATGGGCTTCCACGGCATGCTGCCGCTCCGGCGTCATTTCGGCATCAACGTAGTCCCGCAGATACCTGGTGGGGTGTCGCACGGGTCAGTTAGCTCCCGCAACGCGAGGCAGTTTCAGCCGTGGCCGGGACAGCGGACGCTGCCGCGGGTCCCGGTGTGAAAGCTTCTCCTTGAGCATGGCCCGTCCGCGGTGGATCCGGGAACGCACCGTGCCGAGCTTGACGTCCAGCACCTGCGCCACCTCGTCATAGGAGAGCCCTTCGAGGTCGCACAGCACTACGGCCGCCCGGAAGTCCGGCGGCAGTTCCTCCAGGGCGCGGGCAATGTCCACATCCAGGTTGTTGAATTCGAAGCTGCGCTCTGGGCCGGGACCGTTGCTGGGCAGCCGGCTCTGGGTTTCCTCGGTCATCCCGTCAAAGCGGATACGGCTGCGGCGCCGGGCCTGGTCCAGGAAAAGGTTGGTGGTGATGCGGTGCAGCCAGCCGTCCAGCGTGCCCGGCTGGAAGTTTGCCAGGGAACGGAAAACGCGGACGAAGACTTCCTGCGTCAGATCCTCGGCATCATGCTTGTTGCCGGTCAGCCGGTAGGCCAGCCGGTATACCTTGGCGGAGTGTGCCTCCACCACTTCCTCCCATGAGGGGCGCACCCAGTCCGCAGCCATGTCTGCGGCTGCCGCATCCGGCGTCGTTGCCATAGTCTTCCTCCTTCCTTCCAGCATGCTTGGACCTGCTCGTTACTGCGTGCATCGTGACTGTGCGTTGTGACTGCGTCTATTGTGCTTGCGTCTATGGTGCCTAGCCCCAAATACCACGCGGAGCACCGATTAACAATGTTTACGCACCAATCTGGGAGTTGGCTGTTAGCACGCATGAACTTCCCGCACAAGACGCTCCGGCAGCGTGTACGGGGTTCGGCTGCGCTTGGCCTTAAGCTTGTGGAAGCAGCACCCCCTCCGCACCAGTACCGAAAGTGAAAACATGCGCGCCGACAAGCAGACCAGTTGGTCCTACACGGAGGCCCTGCCTACCGAGGATGAGGTCCTGCTCCGCGCGCGTGAACGGTCCTATGAGCTCGGCGTCAGCGCGGTGTCCAGTGGCGTGGGAGCCGCGCTGACCGTATTGGCCGCCGCAAGCAAGGCGGCCACCGTAGTGGAAGTAGGCACCGGAGCCGGGGTGTCCGGGGTGTGCCTGCTGCGCGGCCTGGGCTCAAACGCTGTGCTCACCACCATTGATTCGGACGTGGACCACCTCCGCGCAGCGCGGGAAGCCTACGCCGAAGCGGGGATCCCGGGCAACCGGACCCGGACCATCTCGGGGCGGGCCGCGGAGGTCCTCCCCCGGCTCACGGACGCTGCGTATGACATGGTGTTTATCGACGCCGACAAGCCGTCCTTCCCCCTCTATGTGACCCAGGCCGTGCGCCTGCTCAAGCGCGGCGGGCTGCTGGTGGTCAATGACGCCCTGGACCACGGCAAGGTTGCCGACCCGGCGGTCCGCGAAGCAACCACCAACACCATGCGCAAGGTCGGCAAGGCCATCCGGGAAAACGAGGAGCTTGCCTCGGCGCTGCTGCCCACCGGCGACGGCCTGCTGCTGGCCGTCAAAACCGCCTAGGCGGCGCCGCCGGAACGGTATCCGGCCAGGTACGCCAGCAGCAGGCGGACGCCAAACCCGGTGGCACCCTTGGTCTGCTCCCGGCTGTCCTTCGGGGCACGGGAGGGACCCGCAATGTCAACGTGCGCCCACGGGACTCCGGCGGTGAATTTCTCCAGGAACAGTGCGGCCACAATGGCGCCTGCACCGAACTTGGCCTTCACAGGCGCAATGTGGGACAGATCGGCGACGTCGGAATCCAGGATGCCGGCGTACTCCCGGACCATCGGCAGCTGCCACACGGCGTCGCCGGAAGTCGTACCCGCCGCTTCCAGCGCCGCCACCAGGGCCGGGGCGTTGCCGAACAGTGCGGCGTGGTTCAGGCCTAGCCCCAGGGCAGCCGCACCGGTGAGCGTGGCGACGTCGACCAGCACGTCGGGGGCCAGCTCGGCCGCTGCGTAGGCAAGGGCATCTGCGAGCACCATCCGGCCCTCGGCGTCGGTGTTGCCCACTTCCACGGTGGTGCCGTCATAGGTCCGGACCACATCGGCCGGACGGTAGGCGGCGCCGCCAATGGCATTTTCCGCAAGGGCCAGCACGGCGGTGACCCGGACGGGCAGTTCAAGTTCGGCTGCTGCTTCTGCCACGGCCAGCACGGCGGCAGCACCGGCCATGTCCGTTTTCATGGTCATCATCGCGTCCCGCGGCTTGAGCGATATGCCGCCGGAGTCGAAGGTGATGCCCTTGCCCACCAGGACCACGTGCGGTGCGGCCTTCTCCCCTTTGGGGACGTAGGCAACCTCCACCAGCCGCGGCGGGTGCTCGGATCCGGAGCCCACGGCGAGCAGGCCGCCGAAGCCCTCGGCCCGCAGTTCATCCTCGGTGCGGACCCGGACCTGCAGGCCGCTGCGGACCGCGGCGGCCCTGGCCTGTGCTGCCATCCATTCCGGCGTGGCAGTATCGGCGGGGGTGTTCGTCAGGTCGCGGGCGTGCCACACGGCCCGGGCGGTGGCCAGAGCCCGGGCAGCGGCACCGGCTTCGAGTCCGGTCAGTTCCAGGTGCTCGGCGATCGGGGCCGGCGCCTGGGTAACTCCGGCCCGCGGCGGCCGGTAGCCCCCGAGCAGGAACCCCTCAAGGAAAGCTGCCTGTGCGTCCGGACCGAGCCCGTCCACCACGGAGCTGCGGATCCTTGCGCAGCCCATGGTGGCACGGGCGAGGGCAGCCCCGGCACGCCTCAGCGCTGCCGGGGATTCGTCACCCGTGCCCACAAAAAGCAGTTTGCCGGGCAGGGCTGCTGAATCCCGGGGCGGTTCGATCACGAGGATCTCCCCGGCCCGGCCGGTCACTTTGGCGCTGCGCGCCCGGGCGGCAATGTCGGCGCCGTAGCGGACAGCTGCTTCCACCGCGCCGCGCCGCGGCTCCGGGACCGGATACGCCGCCTCTTCCGCATCGTCCTGTCCTGCCTCCACGGGAGCCGGGGCGATGGCCACGGCCAGCACGTCCACGCGCTCCTCCGCAGCCGGCTGCAGTCCGCTGCCGTTACCGGCCCTGCCTGTGCGTGCGTCCAGTCCGGCCAGGGCAGTGACTCCCGGCAGCGGTGCGGACACAAAGGGCGAAGCCGGAACGGAGCCGGTCTTGGACGAAGGCTTGGGAGGCAACTGCATGGGTTAAGGCTAGCCCGTCACACCCAAGAGGCAGTCCTTCAGCTTGCCCGCCTCTTCTGCGTTGAGCTCGACCACCAGGCGCCCGCCGCCGTCGATCGGCACCCGCAAGATGAGGCTGCGCCCCTCCTTTGTAACCTCCATGGGCCCGTCGCCCGTGCGTGGTTTCATCGCAGCCATTTCAGATTTCCCCTTTCACAGTGCGCCGGTTATCCCGGATCACCTGTAATCCGCTGCCGACGAAAGTAAAATATCCCTTCGGCAATTGCTGTCATTATTCCGTACAAGTACCGGGCAAACGAAATTTCGTGTGTTGCGCGCCACAACTCAGGGTGGATAGTCCCCTCCGCCGGGTAATTCCGTCCACCTCCATAGCCAAACAACCCACACAATCTGCAGGACGGCGAAGGCTGCAGCGACCGCTCCGCGGTAGGCCCTGGAGCGGCTGAGCCAAGCGGTGGAAAGGGCCAGCGGGAACAGGGGTAGCAGCAGTCGGAACGTGCTGGTTTGCGGATTCAGGAATACCAGCAGGTAAAGCACGTAGCTGGCGCACCAAAGCTGAAGTTCCAGTCCCAGGCGGCGCACGGACGCTGACGAAAGGTAAACCGCGGCGGCCAGCACCAGAACCGCCAGCAGCACCGGTCCGAAGACTGAACCAAACAGGTGCTGCGACATGGTCAGCCACGGCTTAAACGGGATCAGGTCTCCGTACCGCCAGGCACTCTCGGTGTCCGTGTACGCCCGCAGGTCCCCGGTAAAGGCCCAGGCGATCGCCGGCCAGGCCAGTGCCGATACTCCGGACACGGCTGTCAGGGCAACCAGCCGCCAGGCCTGCCCGGGTGCCGGTTCCGTGTGCCGGCGGCGCGCCAAGCGCACCACGAACACCAGCCCGACGGCGAGCGCAAAGGGCACCCCCACCGGCCGCGACAGGCACATCAGGACCACCACCGGAATGGCAGTGAGGTAACGGCGGGAAACCAGCAGGTACAGGGCTGCGGCCAGCAGCAGCAAATTCAGGGATTCGGCATAGGGAACCTGCAGGATGGGCGACACGGGAAACACGGCCACAAACGCCAGGCCCCACATTGCGGTCCCGTGTTGTGCCCGCAGCCGGAACAGCCGGTAGACCACCAGCGCGGCGGCGAAGCCCGCCAAGGTGGCGGCAACCGGTGCCAGCACGTTCCACCCCAGCCCGGTGAGGGCGTCGAGGCCACGGACCAGCACGGGGAACAACGCGTAGAACGCCCACTCGTTTTCCTGCGCTTTTCCGGTAGGGTCCCGGGGCACAGCAGCGGGGTATCCGTCTTCGTAGATCCTCGAATACCACTGGGCGTCCCAGATGTTGATGAACTCCCCGTACGACGGCGACGCCTCGCCCCAGGGCCCGGCGGGCTGGAAGCGGGCCGCGGCAACCAGCACAGCGGCCGAGAACAGGCGGGCCGCGGCCCACAGGGCCAGGACCTGCGCGTACCAGGGCCACCGGGCCAGGGTGCCGGCCGCCCGACCCGCCAGGCCGGCCAGCTGCCCGGCCGGCGAGGGTGCACTGCCGCCGGGGCCCTCCGTGCGCCGATCAACAGCGCTGTGGTCTCCGGATTCCTCAGCCATTGCGCACCCAGCATCCGGCCAGATGGTCATTGACGTATCCGGTGGCCTGGAGCATTGCATAGGCGGTTGTTGGTCCAACAAACCGGAACCCGCGTTTTTTCAGGTCCTTGGCCAGTGCCGTGGATTCAGGGGTGATGGCCGGGATATCGGCGGCCGTCTGCGGTGCGGACCGCCCGTCCGGGGCACGGTATCCGGCCAGGAGGCCGGAGAGGCTCTCCCCCTCCGGCAGTGCCAGCAGTGCCCGGGCGTTGCCGATCACCGCGTCGATCTTGGCCGCGTTGCGCACAATGCCGGTGTCGGCCATCAGGCGGGCCCGGTCGCCGTCGTCGAACGCCGCCACGCGCACGGGATCAAACCCGGCGAAGGCGGCCCGGAAAGCTTCGCGCTTGCGCAGGATGGTGATCCAGCTCAGTCCGGACTGGAAGGCCTCCAGGCTCAGCCGTTCAAAGAGCGCCGCCTCGCCCACCACCGGGCGGCCCCATTCAGTGTCGTGGTAGTGCGTGTAGTCCTCGCTGGCCAGCGCCCAGCCGCAGCGCGCCAGTCCGTCCGGGCCCGGCACCGCGCTCATTTCCTGTCCCCGTCCGGGGCGGTGCCTGTTTCCCGCGCGCCTGGTTCCCGCGCGCCTGCTTCCAACGCGCTGATCTTCGCATCGCGTGCCGCCAGGGCTTCCGCCAGCCGGTCCAGGACCGCGTCTACCTGGTCCATCCGGTAGCCGCGCAGGGCAACGGAGAACCGGAGCCCGCCCACGTCACCGGCGTCGGGGTGTTCGGGCAGCAGGACCGGCGGCAGGCGGGGATCCGGCTCCGGCAGGCCCTGTACAGCGTCCGCTGCGGCTTCGGCAGGACTGCCGGCCCGCAATCTGCCCGCACCGAGTACGGCCGCCAGGCCCAGGACGGCAATGGCTAGGAAAACCAGGAGGAGTGTCACACGACCATGGTGCCAGATGCCCCCGATGCCCCTAGGGCGCGACGTGCCCGGCGCTGTCGTTGATCATCAGCCGGACCGCTTCGGAGGGATCGTCCACCACGTGCAGGAGCCTGAGGTCAGTCTCGGACACCATGCCCTCCGCGAGCAGGCTGTCCCGGACCCAGTCCAGCAGCGGATTCCAGAAGTCTGAGCCGACCAGCACAATCGGGAAGGACGTGACTTTTTGCGTCTGGACCAGGGTCATCGCCTCAAACAGTTCATCCAACGTGCCAAACCCGCCCGGCAGCACAATAAAGCCCTGCGCGTACTTCACGAACATGGTCTTGCGCACAAAGAAGTACCGGAAGTTGACGCCCAGGTCCACCCACTCGTTCAGGCCGGTTTCAAAGGGCAGTTCGATGCCCAGGCCTACGGACAGCCCGTCCGCTCCCACGGCACCCTTGTTGGCCGCTTCCATCGATCCGGGTCCGCCGCCGGTAATCACGGCCAGCCCGGCTTCAGCGAGCAGCCTGCCCACTTCTTCACCGAGCTTGTAGTACCGCGAGCCGGGCACGCTCCGGGCGGAACCGAAAACGCTGACGGCAGGCCCCAGCTCGGACAGGGTGCCGAATCCCTCCACGAACTCGCTCTGGATCCGCAGCACCCGCCAGGGGTCGGTGTGGGTGAAATGCGTCGCGTCGGCGGAGTCCAGCAGGAAACGGTCCGACTGCGGCGTCAGGGCCGCACCCCGGCGCAGTTCCACCATCCCCCGCTTGCGCGGGCGGTCCGGGGACATGGAACGGGGGTCTTCGCTGATAGGCATGCCTCTAGGCTAACCGTCATACCGCTGCTGGCAACGAGCTTGGCCGCATCGGATCCCAAGGTCCGGGTTTGATTGCTCTTACGTCACAATTTCCCGTCGACGTGGCACGTGACACATACTGGCAACAATGTCTGGTTAGATTTTCCTTATGACCAGTGACACATCCCCAGGCACGTCCGCGCCT
Organism: Arthrobacter sp. zg-Y750; assembly: GCF_020907365.1. Lineage (NCBI taxonomy): Bacteria > Bacillati > Actinomycetota > Actinomycetes > Micrococcales > Micrococcaceae > Arthrobacter > Arthrobacter sp. zg-Y750. Next base: position 189,758 of record NZ_JAJJOC010000001.1, read on the forward strand.
GAATCCGCTGCACCGCTTGTTTCGCTGAAGAACGTAAACAAGCATTTCGGGGACCTCCACGTCCTGCAGAACATCAATCTCGACATTGCCCGCGGCGAGGTCGTCGTCGTGATCGGCCCCTCGGGATCCGGCAAGTCGACGCTGTGCCGCGCCATCAACCGCCTGGAGACCATCGACGACGGCGAAATCACCGTTGACGGCGCCGTCCTGCCGGCCGAAGGCCGCGCACTGGCGAAGCTCCGCGCCGACGTCGGAATGGTCTTCCAGTCCTTCAACCTGTTCGCCCACAAGTCGATCGTGGACAACGTGGCACTGGGACCGGTGAAGGTCCGCAAATCCAAGCCGGCTGAAGCCAAGAAACTGGCCATGTCCCTGCTCGAACGCGTGGGCGTAGCCAACCAGGCCAACAAACTGCCGGCGCAGCTTTCCGGCGGCCAGCAGCAGCGCGTGGCCATTGCCCGCGCGCTGGCCATGAAACCCAAGGTGATGCTCTTCGACGAGCCCACCTCGGCCCTGGACCCGGAAATGATCAACGAGGTCCTCGACACCATGGTGGAACTGGCCAAGGACGGCATGACCATGGTGGTGGTCACCCATGAGATGGGCTTCGCCCGCAAGGCAGCGGACCGCGTGATCTTCATGGCCGACGGCCAGATCATCGAAGAAGCCACCCCGGAGGAGTTCTTCACCAATCCCAAGAGCGACCGGGCCAAGGACTTCCTCGGCAAGATCCTCTCGCACTAGAGAGTTCACCGCACCACCGGCAGTACCGCAGTACCGGGGTTTCACCAGTTGGGGGAAATCCTTATGAGGCTAGGTGCCCCGTTCACCGGGACACCGCAATGCAAGGAGAAATCATGCGCAAGACCCGTTACGCGGCGGCAGCCATTGCTGCCGTTGCAGCCCTTACCCTGTCCGCCTGCGGCAGCGATTCCGGTTCCGAGTCCGGGTCCGGCAGCTCCGAATCCGCCGGCGAGAAAATCCGCATCGGCATCAAGTTCGACCAGCCGGGCCTGGGCTTCAAGGACGGCAGCGAGTACACCGGGTTCGACGTGGACGTCGCCAAGTACGTTGCCAACGAACTGGGCTACCCCGAAGACCAGATCGAGTTCATTTCCAGCCCCTCCGCCCAGCGCGAGAACATGCTCGAGAACGACCAGCTGGACATGATCTTCGCGACCTACTCCATCACGGACACCCGCAAGGAAAAGGTGGCCTTCGCCGGTCCGTACTTCGTGGCCGGCCAGGACCTCCTGGTCCCCTCCGACAGTGACATCTCCGGCCCCGAGGACCTGGAAGGCAAGAACCTGTGCTCGGTCACCGGTTCCACCTCCGCGCAGAAGATCAAGGACAACTACGCCGCGGGCGTGAACCTGCTGGAGCAGCCGAGCTACGCCGAGTGCGTGACTGCCATGCAGGGCGGCCAGATCGACGCCGTGACCACTGACGACATCATCCTCGCCGGCCTGGCCTCCACGGACGCCAACAAGGGCAAGTTCAAGGTTGTCGGCAACACGTTCTCCGAGGAGAAGTACGGTGTGGGCCTGCCGAAGGAAGGCGGGATCGTCAAGTGTGAGGACATCAACGCCGCGATCACCAAGATGATGGACGACGGTGCCTGGGAAGAAGCCATCAAGAAGAACACCGAGGGTGCCGACTACACCTTCAACGCAGAGCTGAACCCGCCAAAGATGGACGCCTGCGCCTAACCAGTTCCACAGGTGCTGCGGCACCTTCCGTTCCACCCCGCGGCCGGGAAAGCCACCCGCTTTCCCGGCCCGGGCTTCGTCCACCATAAAGAGGTGAAACATGGAGGGTTTTACTGCCCTCTTCGAGCAGTACGACGTCGTCGGCGCTTTCTGGGTCAACATCCAGCTCACGTTCTGGGCGGCTCTCTGGTCGCTGATACTCGGCACCGTTCTGGCACTGATGCGGATCTCGCCGATCCCCAGCCTGCGGTGGTTCGGTGCCGCCTACGTGAATATCTTCCGGAACACACCGCTGACCATCATCATGGTTTTCGGTTCGCTTGCGCTCTGGTCGCAGCTGAATATCAGCTTGTCCACGGACTTCACCACCAACTTCTTCCGGCTGGCGGTACTCTCGCTGACCATCTATCACGCGGCTTTCTTCTGCGAAGCCATCCGCAGCGGCGTGAACACCGTCCCCATGGGGCAGGCTGAAGCCGCCCGGGCCATCGGTTTGGGCTTCCTGCCTGCGGCACGGATCATCATCATGCCGCAGGCCTTCCGGGGAGCCATTGCCCCCATGGGCAACGTGCTGATCGCCCTGGTCAAGAACACCACCGTGGCCGCCACGGCGGGCGTAGCCGTGGAGACCTCCAGCACCATGAAAACCATGATCGAGTTCTACCCGAACCTCATGACGCAGATCTTCCTGACCTTCGCCATCGGGTACGTCATCATCGTTATCCCCATTGGCCTGCTCACCACCTGGGCCTCGAAGAAACTGGCGGTGGCACGATGAGCACACAGAACGTCCTGTTTGATGCCCCGGGGCCCCGCGCCCGGCGGACCATCATGTTCGCAAACATCCTTGGTGTACTGCTGGTCCTCGGACTGCTGTGGCTGGTGGTTTCGGCGCTGGCGGACAAGGGCCAGTTCGAAGCAGCCAAGTGGACGCCGTTCCTTGAGTGGAGCACTTGGCAGTTCTACCTGCTGCCCGGCCTGCTCTCCACGCTGAAGGCCGCAGCCGTTGCCGTAGTGGCATCCATTGTTTTCGGCCTGCTCTTCGGCATCGGCAGGCTCTCCCCCTTCAAGCCGCTGAACTGGGCCTGCAGCATTGTGGTGGAATTCTTCCGGGCCGTGCCAGTGCTGCTGATGATGGTGTTCTTCTACCAGTTCCTCTCCAAGTCCACGTCCGTGGACCCGGCTCAGGTTCCCTTCTGGGCAGTAGTCATTGCGCTGACCCTGTACAACGGTTCGGTGATTGCCGAACTGGTCCGCTCCGGTGTCTTCGGCCTGCCCAAGGGCCAGCGCGAAGCCGGCCTGGCCATCGGCCTCACGCCGGGCCAGTCGCTGCGGAGCATCGAGATTCCGCAGGCGCTGGTTGCGATGCTGCCGGCTCTGTTGAGCCAGTTCGTGGTGATCCTCAAGGATTCCGCACTGGGTACCTTCATCGGCTACACCGAACTGCTCGAAAATGCCCGCCGCCTCGCTTCCGGCGAGGGCAACATCCTGCCGGCCCTGCTGGTCACCGCGGCCATCTTCATCCTCCTGAACTTCCTGCTGACGTTCGCCGCCCAGCGCCTCTCCCGGCGTTTGGGGGCACGTGCTGGCAAGCTCCTCAAGATTGAAGACACCATTGAACCCGAGGGCGTCGAAGCCCCGGCCGGTGCCCGGTAGCCCAGCCCGGTAGCCCAGCACGGTAGCCCAGCACGGTAGCCCAGCCCGCACAAGAAAAAGGGGAGGACAGGCATCGCCTGTCCTCCCCTTTTGTGTTCCCCGTGTTCCCGGACCCTTCTGTGTTCCTCCGGTGTCAGGGCGGCGCTGCCGCTTAAGCCAGCCAGGACCGCAGCGCGGCCAGGCAGTCCCGGATCGCACCGGCATGCACATGCTCGTTGTCCGTGTGGGCCAGCAGAGCATCGCCGGGCCCGAAGTTCACCGCCGGGATGCCCAGTTCACTGAACCGGGCGACGTCGGTCCAGCCATACTTGGGCTTGGGCTCGGCCCCGACGGCGGCCACAAAGCTGGCGGCGGCGGGCATGGTCAGTCCCGGGCGGGCGCCGGCGGCGGCGTCGGTGCGGACCAGGTCGAAACCGGCCAGCAGGTCCCGCACGTAGGCTTCGGCCTCGTCCACGCTTTTGTCCGGGGCGAAGCGGTAGTTGATCTCCACCGTGGCGGCATCGGGAATAACGTTGCCCGCCGTACCGCCCCAAATCCGTACGGCGTTCAGGGATTCGCGGTAGTCCAGGCCTTCCACGGACACGGTGGCCGGGGTGTGGTCCCGCAGCCGCACCAGGATTTCGGCCGCGCCGTGGATGGCGTTCTCTCCCATCCAGGCCCGCGCCGAATGCGCAGCCCGCCCGGCGGTGGTGGCATGGAACCGCATGGTGCCGTTGCAGCCGCCTTCCACAGTGCCGTTGGTGGGCTCCAATAGGATGGCGAAATCGGCCTTCAGCCAGTCCGCATGGCTGACGGCCAACCGGCCCAGCCCGCTGAGGGAGGCCTCGACTTCTTCATGGTCGTAGAAAACGTAGGTGATGTCCCGGGTGGGTTCGGTGAGTGCAGCGGCCAGCGCCAACTGCACCGCAACCCCGCCCTTCATGTCCGTGGCACCGCGGCCGTACAGGACGTCGCCGTCCCGGGAGGACGGCACGGTTCCCCGTGATCCGGGCACTGTCGGCAGGGGCACGGTATCCAGGTGGCCGGCGAGGATGACCCGCTCTGTCCGGCCAAGATTGGTCCGGGCCACCACGGAATCCCCGTCCCGTGACACCTCCAGGTGCGGGTAGGCGCGCAATGCCGTTTCGACGGCGTCGGCGAGGGCCTTTTCATTGCCCGAGACGCTCTCGAAATCCATCAGGACTGCCGTCAGCCGGGCTACGTCGTCGGTCAGGTCCAGGGAAGTTGTGTCAGTTTCGGTCACCTTCCCACAGTACCGCTCGGTAGACTGGGGCCCATGACTTCAAGCCCTGCCCCAGCCCCCACTGAAGCAAGCACGGACTCCCGCACTGCCTCCGGCCTCGGCCTCGCCACGGTTGCCGCCGACGGCGCGGTGCTCGATGTATGGTTCCCCCGCCCGGTTCTCGGTGAGTCCGCCGCGGACTCCGCCCTGCACAGTGAACTGGAGGCCGCCGCCGGGGCGATGGCCGACGGGATCCGCGGCACGCACGGCGAAGTGCTGGACACCCGGATTGACCTCGATGCCGCACCAGCCGGTACCGCCGACGCCTACCTGCGCCTGCACCTGCTCTCCAGCCGCCTGGTCCGCCCCAACACCATCAACCTGGACGGGATCTTCGGCTCCCTGCCCAACGTGGTCTGGACCAATTACGGGCCCTGCGCCGTCGCGGACTTTGACGCCGTGCGGCTGCGGCTGCGCAGCCGCGGGCCGGTGACGGTCTTCGGCGTGGACAAGTTCCCCCGCATGACCGACTACGTGCTCCCAGCGGGTGTGCGCATAGCCGACGCCGGGCGGGTGCGCCTCGGCGCGCACCTGGCTGAAGGCACCACCGTGATGCACGAAGGCTTCGTGAACTTCAACGCCGGAACGCTGGGCACCTCCATGGTGGAAGGCCGGATTTCGGCCGGCGTGGTGGTCGGCGACGGCACCGACGTCGGCGGCGGCGCCTCGATCATGGGCACGCTGTCCGGCGGCGGCAAGGAAAAAATCACCCTCGGTGAGCGCGTCCTGCTGGGCGCGAACTCCGGCGTGGGCATCAGCATCGGCGACGACAGCGTGGTGGAGGCCGGCCTGTACGTCACGGCCGGTACCCGCGTCACGGTGCTCGGCGGCGGGGAGCCCCGCCAGGTGAAGGCCGCCGAGCTGTCCGGCGTGCCCAACCTGCTGTTCCGCCGCGACTCGGTAACCGGAGCCGTCCAGGCCCTGCCCCGCAACGGACGCACCGTGGAGCTGAATTCCGCGCTGCACGCGAACTAAGCGGCACCGGCATGCAACGGCTCCAGCAGCATGAGACCCGCAGCTTCCGGCTCCTGGTCCTGCTGCTGGGGCTGTGCCTGGCCGCGTTCGTCTCGCTCTTCGCGGTGGCGGCCCTGAACGGCAAAAAACAAACCCCCGTCATTACCGAACGCTGCATCGCGTCGGTGGGCGGAGCGGAATACTCGCTGACCCTGGAACAGGCACGCAATGCCTCGATCATTTCCGGTGTGGCGGTGACCCGCGGCCTGCCGCCGCGCGCCGTGTCCATTGCACTGGCCACCGCCATGCAGGAATCCGGGCTGCGCAACTTGGATTACGGGGACGACGCCGGCCCGGACTCCCGCGGCCTGTTCCAGCAGCGTCCCAGCCAGGGCTGGGGCAGTGAAGAGCAGGTCATGGACCCCGTGTATGCCGCCAATGCCTTCTACAACGGGTTGGAGAAGGTGCCGGGTTACCTGGACCTGACGATTACCGACGCCGCCCAGGCCGTCCAGCGCAGCGCCTTCCCCGAGGCATACGCCAAACACGAAGGACCTGCCCGGGCGTTCGCCTCCGCCCTTACCGGCCAGACTCCTGCCGCGTTGTCCTGCACCCTGCGCCCGCCGTCGGTTTCCGCCGATGCCGGCGCCAGCGCGTCCGCCGTCGAGGAAATCTACGGTCCGCTGAACGGCTCGGTGCTCGGCCCGCTGTACCTGGCCGACGTCGAGGGAACCTACGGCTGGTCCGTTGCGCAGTGGTTCGTGGCAAATGCCCAACTGCTCGGCATCGAGTCGGTGGCCTACGACGGACGCACCTGGCAGCTGGGCAGTTCCGTGTGGGAGCAGTCTTCTGCGGACGCCGGCCAGGTTGCCGTCACCGCCTACAGCGTCCCCGAGGAATAGGGCACGCCGGACCGCCGGATGGGGAACCCGGCGACCGACCGATTAGGCTAAGGGCATGCGTATTCTAGTCACCGGTGGCACCGGCTATATCGGATCCCACACCACGCTTGCCCTGCTGGAAGCAGGCCATGACGTGGTGGTCCTGGACAACCTGATGAACTCCAGCGAGGAGTCGCTTCGCAGGGTCCAGGAGCTGAGCGGCCGCAAGGCCGAGTTCGTGAAGGCGGATCTGCTGGACGAAGCAGCGCTGGAAACGGTCTTCAACGGCGCCGCCATTGACGCGGTTATCCACTTCGCCGGGCTCAAGGCCGTGGGCGAATCCGTAGCCAAGCCCCTGTACTACTACCACAACAACGTGGTGGGCACCATCAACCTGCTGCGGGCCATGGACCGGCACAACGTCCGCACCCTGGTCTTCAGCTCCTCCGCCACCGTGTACGGTGCCTCTGAGGAGGTCCCGCTGACCGAGGACTCCCCCATGGACGCCGTCAATCCCTACGGCCGCACCAAGGAACAGATCGAAGACATCCTCAGTGATCTGGGCGCCGCCGACGGCCGGTGGAACATTGCGCTGCTGCGTTACTTCAACCCTGCCGGTGCGCACGAATCGGGCCGGATCGGTGAAGATCCCACCGGCATCCCCAACAACCTGCTGCCGTTCGTGGCGCAGGTGGCCGTGGGCCGCCGGGAGAAGGTCATGGTCTTCGGCAACGACTACCCGACCCCGGACGGCACGGGTGTCCGCGACTACATCCATGTGGTGGACCTGGCAGCGGGCCACCTCGCCGCCTTGAACTTCCTGGCCGGCAACGGCGGAGTGCACCGCTGGAACCTGGGCACCGGCAACGGGTCCTCCGTCCTCGAGGTCCTCACCGCGTTCTCCGCTGCCGCGGGCCGGGATGTCCCCTATGAGTTCGCGGCCCGCCGTCCAGGCGACGCCGCCGTCAGCTACGCCGATCCCTCCGCAGCGCACGCGGACCTGGGCTGGCGTGCCGAGCGCAGCCTGGCCACCATGTGCGAGGACCACTGGCGCTGGCAGAAGAACAACCCCGAGGGTTACGCCGCGTCCTAGCGGTTCAGCTGGACGGACCGAATCCGCCGAAACACCAAAAGAGAAGGTCCCCGGAAACATCCGGGGACCTTCTCTTTTGGCGTTTTACGGCCGGAACAATCAGCGCTGCGGGTAGTTCCGCTCGGGGGCGCCAGTGTACAGCTGGCGCGGGCGGCCGATCTTCGTCTGGGGATCCTGCATCATTTCGCGCCACTGGGCAATCCAGCCCGGCAGGCGGCCGATGGCGAAGAGGACGGTGAACATCTTCTCCGGGAAGCCCATGGCCTTGTAAATGAGGCCGGTGTAGAAGTCGACGTTCGGGTACAGCTTGCGCTCGATGAAGTAATCATCGGCCAGGGCCTTCTCTTCCAGGCGCATGGCGATATCCAGCAGCTCGTCGTTGCCGCCGAGCTTGGACAGGATTTCGTGGGCGGTGGCCTTGACGATCTTCGCCCGCGGATCGTAGTTCTTGTAGACGCGGTGCCCGAAGCCCATGAGCTTCACGCCGTCTTCCTTGTTCTTGACCTTCTCCATGAAGGTTTCCGGCTGCATGCCCGTGGCCTGGATGTCGCGGAGCATGTTCAGCACTGCTTCATTCGCGCCGCCGTGCAGCGGGCCGAAGAGTGCACTGATGCCGGCGGAGACGGACGCGAACATGTTCGCGTTGGAGCTGCCGACCAGGCGCACAGTGGAGGTGGAGCAGTTCTGCTCGTGGTCCGCGTGCAGGATCAGCAGCAGGTCCAGGGCCTTCACCAGGTCCGGATCGATTTCATACGGCTCGGCCGGCAGGCCGAAGGAGAGCCGCATGAAGTTCTCCACCAGGTTCATGGAGTTGTCCGGGTAGAGCATCGGCTGGCCGATGGACTTCTTGTGCGCGTACGCAGCAATGACCGGCAGCTTGGCCATCAGCCGGACGGTGGACAGTTCCACCTGTTCTTCGTCGAACGGGTCCAGCGAGTCCTGGTAGAACGTGGACAGCGCGCTCACGGCCGAGGACAGCACCGGCATCGGGTGGGCGTCGCGGGGGAAGCCGCCGAAGAAGCCCTTGAGGTCTTCGTGCAGCAGGGTGTGGCGGCGGATCCGCTGGTCAAAGTTCTCCAGCTCGGCGGGCGTCGGCAGTTCCCCGTAGATCAGCAGGTAGGACGTCTCGAGGAAGCTCGAGTGCTTGGCCAGCTGCTCAATCGGGTAGCCGCGGTAGCGCAGGATCCCCTGGTCGCCGTCGATGTACGTGATGGCGGATGTGGTGGCCGCGGTGTTCATGAACCCGGGGTCGAACGTAACGGTGCCGGTCTGCTTCAGCAGCTTGGAAACGTCGAGTCCGTCGTTTCCCTCCGCTGCGGCAACGCGGGGCAGCACAAGCTCGTCTTCCGGGTTTGCCCCGTACTGAAGCTTGGCACTGGGTTGCTCAGTCATTAAGTCTCCTTTAGGAGTTTTCGAAACCGCCGCTATGTAGCCGCTTCCGACGGGACATAGTGCATTCCGCTAAACTATTTCGCTAAAACGCTACCGGTATCAGTGCCCTTACCACTAATCGGAGCGGGCACCGTTGTACAAGCGCAACATAGGCACGGACGGTATTCCGGTGCAGTGCCTAATACTATTCCTGCCGGGGCCGCCCGCGGTCCAATTCCGCCGCGGCCAAGAGCCGGTCCGCCGCGGCACGGATATCGGCATCCGAACCGGTCAGCGCGATGCGGACATATCCCGCACCGGCATCACCGTAGAAAACACCGGGACCAACAACAATTCCCAGGTCCGCGAAACGGGAGACCGTTGTCCAAGTGTCTTCACCGGCGGTTGCCCACAGGTACAGGCCGGCCTCGGAATGCTCGATCTTCAACCCGAAGCCCTCCAGCGCCGGGACCAGCTGTTCGCGGCGGGCCCGGTAACGGTCCTTCTGCTGGGCCACATGCTCGTCGTCGCGCAGTGCTGCCGCCATGGCAGCCTGCACCGGGGCAGGGACAATCATTCCGGCATGCTTGCGGCTGTTGACCATATTGGCGATGATCGCCGGATCGCCGGCGGTGAACGCCGCCCGGTAGCCGGCCACGTTGGACTGCTTGCTCAGCGAGTACACGGCGAGCAGGGAATTGCTGCTGCCGCCGCTGACGCGGGGGTCAAGGATGCTGGGCACCGGTTCACCGCCGCGTGCGGGGTCCCAGGGGCCCCAGCCCAGTTCGGCATAACACTCATCGGAGGCCACCACGGCGCCGATTTCCCGGGCCTGCTCCACCAGGGTGCGCAGCGAGGACGCAGTCCGCACAATGCCGGTGGGGTTGCCCGGGGAGTTCACCCAGATCAGCCGCACGCGGGAACGGGTTTCCCCGTCCAGTTCGTCAAGGTTGTCGGCGGCCACCGCCGTCGCCCCGGCAAAGACCGCCCCCATGTCGTAGGTGGGATAGGCAACCACGGGGCGGACCACAACGTCCCCCTCCCCCAGCCCCAGCAGCAACGGCAGCCAGGCCACCAGTTCCTTGGAGCCGATGGTGGGCAGCACGTCCGCCGGGTCCAGGCCCGGCACCCCGCGCCGCCGGGCGAACCACTCGACCACTGCGTTCCGCAGGTCTGCGGTGCCGTGGGTGGTGGGGTAACCCGGCGCGTCAGCGGCGGCGCTGAGGGCTTCGCGGACGACGGCGGGGGTCGGGTCAACGGGCGTGCCGATGGAGAGGTTCACGGCACCCTCAGGGTGCTCTGCGGCCCGTCGCTGGTACGGGGCCATGGCGTCCCAGGGGTATTCCGGCAGGTCGAGCCCGAAGGCCCTTGATCCTGCCGGGCTCATGCCTGGTTCTGCGGAGGCAGGGCAGCGATGATGGGGTGGTCCTTATGGGTGTTGCCCACCTTGGCCGCACCGCCCGGGGATCCCAGGTCATCAAAGAACTCGACGTTGGCCTTGTAGTAGTCGGCCCATTCCTCCGGGGTGTCATCCTCGTAGTAAATGGCCTCTACCGGGCATACAGGTTCACAGGCGCCACAGTCCACGCATTCGTCCGGGTGGATGTAGAGGGAGCGTTCACCTTCGTAGATGCAGTCCACGGGGCATTCTTCGATACATGCCTTGTCTTTCACATCTACGCACGGCTGCGCAATTACGTACGTCACGTCCCTTGCCTTCCTGATCTGCGTCCCGCCTGCCGGAGGCCGGCGGTTCCGCTGGGTGTTGGTTCCACGTTAGTAGCCGAAGCCATTATCTCCCAGCCGGGACGGCCCGGCGCACGGCCCGGGTCCGGTCTGGGACCCGCCGCATAGGATGGTTCAATGAACTTTTCCGAACCGGCAGCCCTGCTGCGCAGCCTGCAGCCGGGGGTCCGCGTGGTGGTGCGCTACCGGATCGACGGCGGTTTCACCGACGCCCTGGGCACACTGGGGGCCGTGGGCGATACCGAATGCACAGTTGCGACCCGGCGCGGCGACGTCGTTATTGCCTACCCGCTGGTCACGGCCGCCAAAACCGTGCCGCCGCCTCCCCCGCGCCGCGCTCCCCGCAGGTCCTGAGAAAAAACGGCAAAGGCCGCCGGAACAGTTGTTCCGGCGGCCTTTGCCGCTCTTACACGCTTTTCCGGCTGCGCTAGGCAGCCTTGGCGGCGGCCCGGTCCCGGGCAAGCACCCTGGTGCAGGCCAGGACTGCGCCAACCGTGGCTACGGCCTGGCCGAACAGCCACACCAGTCCCGCTGTAACAACGGGCGGCTGCTCCTCGGCGGCAGCGCCGGTCACGATCAGCGGGGCCTCGTTGAGCAGGTCCAGGGAGAACAGCCCCAGCAGCAGATACGTGATGACGCCGGCGGCGGCACTGACCGCTGCGCTGCGCTGCCAAAGGCCGGCCAGCAGCGCCACAGCGCAGCTGAACACCACCGCCAGCACTGCGCCGACCGGAAGCCCGGTGTCGCCGGCATACACCACCTGGTTATGCAGCGAGGTGCCGAGGACAGCCGCCGTGATTCCGCCCAGCACGGCGACCAGAGGCCCCCGCCAACGCGGGAGCCTCTTGCCGGTGTCGGCCGTTGCGGTGATGACTAAGCCTTGGCGCGTGCGCGGTTGGCCTTGGCACGGTCGTTGGCGTTCAGGACCAGCTTGCGGATGCGGATCGATTCCGGAGTGACCTCGACGCATTCGTCCTCACGGGCGAATTCGAGCGACTCTTCCAGGGTGAGCTTCCGCGGCGGTGTCAGGTTCTCGAAGGTGTCCGAGGACGCAGCACGCATGTTGGTGAGCTGCTTTTCCTTCGTGATGTTCACGTCCATGTCATCGGCGCGGGAGTTCTCGCCCACGATCATGCCTTCGTAAACCTCGGACGTGGGCTCCACGAAGAAGGAACCGCGTTCCTGCAGCTTGATCATGGCGAACGGGGTAACAACGCCGGAGCGGTCAGAAATCAGCGAACCGTTGGTGCGGTATTCGATCGGACCGGCCCACGGCTCGTAGCCCTCGGCGATGGACGAGGAGATGCCTGCGCCGTGGGTTTCCGTCAGGAACTTGGTGCGGAAGCCGATCAGGCCGCGGGCGGGGACGATGAATTCCATGCGGACCCAGCCGGTGCCGTGGTTCGCCATGTTGACCATGCGGCCCTTGCGGACTGCCATCAGCTGCGTGACGGCTCCGAGGTATTCCTCGGGTACGTCGATGGTCATGTGTTCCATCGGCTCATTGACCTTGCCGTCAATGAGCTTGGTGACGACCTGCGGCTTGCCGACAGTCAGTTCGAAGCCTTCGCGGCGCATCTGCTCCACCAGGATGGCCAGGGCGAGCTCGCCGCGGCCCTGTACTTCCCAGGCGTCCGGACGCTCGGTCGGAAGGACCTTCAGCGACACGTTGCCGATCAGTTCCTTGTCGAGGCGGTCCTTGACCTGGCGGGCCGTGACCTTGGCACCCTTGACCCGGCCGGCGAGCGGCGAGGTGTTGATACCGATGGTCATGGAGATGGCGGGGTCATCCACGGTGATCAGCGGCAGCGGCTTGGGGTTGTCCACGTCGGTGAGGGTTTCACCAATGGTGATGTCCTCGATGCCGGCGACGGCGACAATTTCACCGGGGCCGGCGGATTCGGTGGGAACACGGTCCAAAGCCTTGGTGGCCAGCAGTTCGGTGATCTTGACGGTCTTCATGGTTCCGTCGTGGCGGGCCCATGCAACCATCTGGCCCTTGCGCAGGGTGCCGTTGAAGATACGCAGCAGGGCCAGGCGGCCCAGGAACGGCGAGGCGTCCAGGTTGGTAACGTGCGCCTGGAGGACGCCTTCGGGATCGTACGTGGGAGCGGGGATGTGCTCCAGGATGGTCTGGAACAGCGGCTCCAGGTTGTCGTTCGCGGGAGCTTCGCCGTCGGCCGGCTGCTCCAGGGAAGCAGCACCGACGCGGGCTGCGGCGTAGACAACGGGAACGTTCAGGATCAGGTCAAGGTCCAGGTCCGGAACTTCGTCCGCGAGGTCGGAGGCCAAGCCGAGCAGCAGGTCCATGGACTCGCTGACGACTTCGTCGATCCGGGCATCGGGACGGTCGGTCTTGTTGACCAGCAGGACTACCGGCAGCTTCGCGGCAAGTGCCTTGCGCAGCACGAAGCGGGTCTGGGGCAGCGGGCCTTCAGAGGCGTCCACCAGCAGCACAACGCCGTCGACCATGGACAGGCCGCGCTCGACCTCGCCGCCGAAGTCGGCGTGGCCGGGGGTGTCGATGACGTTGATGGTGATGGTTTCGCCGTTGGCAGCCGGGCCGTTGTAGAACACCGTGGTGTTCTTGGCCAGGATGGTGATGCCCTTTTCGCGCTCCAGGTCACCGGAGTCCATCACGCGGTCTTCCACGTCTCCGTGGGCAGCAAACGAGTTCGTCTGCTTCAGCATGGCGTCGACGAGGGTCGTCTTACCGTGGTCAACGTGGGCCACAATAGCAACGTTGCGGAGGTCGCTTCGCACTGCGCTGTTTACAGCCGTGTTGGTTTCTGACATGCGTGAGGACTCAATTCATAGGAGATCAGTTCGGGGTGTTTCTTTTCCACCGGAGGGGCTCCGGCGTATCCGGCTGTTCTGTACGAATGCTGATTCAATCTCTTGCTCAATCACCAGTCAGAATCCACCGAAGGCCCCGCCGTCAGCGGGCACGCTAACATTCTAGTCGCAATACCATGTCTGCCCTAATGCGGCTTCACCGAGGGCGCAAATCCGGGGCAGGGCGGGGGTCTCACAGCGGGGTCTCACAGCTGGGTCGCACAGCCGGACGCACAGACGCAGAAGGCGGGGAACCCGTTGGGGCTCCCCGCCTTCCGTGCAGTTCTGCGGTGCGCTGTTAGGCGACTGCCGGCGGCAGTTCCAGGCGTGAGCCCGGGATGGCTGCCAGCAGGGCCTGGGTGTAGGCCTGCTGGGGCGCGTCGAAGACGGCGTCCGTGGAACCGGTTTCCACGAGCTTGCCCTTTTCCATCACGCAGACGTAGTCGGCAATCTGGCGCACTACGGCCAGGTCATGGGTGATGAACAGGTAGCTCAGCCCCAATTCCGACTGCAGGTCAGCGAGCAGGTTCAGGATCTGGGCCTGCACCAGCACGTCCAGTGCCGAAACGGCTTCGTCGCAGATAACCACTTCGGGATCCAGTGCCAGCGCGCGGGCAATCGCAACGCGCTGGCGCTGTCCGCCGGAGAGCTCGTTCGGGAAGCGGCGCATCACCGAGGACGGCAGGGCCACCTGGTCAAGCAGTTCGCGGACCTTGGCCTCGCGGCTCTTGGCGTCGCCGATCTTGTGTACCCGCAGCGGTTCTTCGATGGTGCGGAAGATGTTGTACATCGGGTCCAGGGAACCGTACGGGTCCTGGAAGATCGGCTGCACCCGGCGGCGGAACTCGAACAGGCGCTTGCTGTTCAGCGTGGTCATGTCCACCCCGTTGAACAGGATGGAACCGCTGGTAGGCGTCTCCAGGTTCAGCACCATGCGGGCCACCGTTGACTTGCCCGAACCGGACTCGCCCACCACGGCCGTGGTGGTGCCGCGCTTGATGTTGAAGGACACGTTGTCCACGGCGGTGAAATCCGTGGACCGGCCAATGCCGCTGCGCAGCTTGAAGACCTTGGTCAGGTCCTTGACCTCAATAACGTTGTCCGCGGCCTTCAGCTTGTCCTCGTCTTCGGAGGTCAGCAGGTCCGCGCTTTGCAGGCCCAGGCTCTTGGCGGAGTCAATCCGCTTGGAGGCCAGCGACGGGGCCGACTCCACCAGCTTGCGCGTGTAGGGGTGGCGCGGGTTGGTGAGGATTTCGAGGGCCGGCCCGGCTTCCACCACGCGGCCCTTGTACATCACCACTACCTTCTGTGCACGCTCTGCGGCCAGGCCGAGGTCGTGCGTAATCAGCAGTACTGCTGTTCCCAGTTCATCGGTCAGGGTGCCCAGGTGGTCCAGGATCTGCCGCTGCACGGTAACGTCCAGGGCCGACGTCGGCTCATCGGCAATGAGCAGGCGCGGCCGGCAGGAAAGGCCGATGGCGATCAGCGCGCGCTGGCGCATGCCGCCGGAGAACTCGTGCGGGTACTGCTTGGCCCGGCGCGCGGCGTCGGGCAGTCCGGCCTGCTCCAGCACCTTGGCGATATCCGCCGGAGCGTGCGGCAGGCCGTTGGCCCGCAGTGTTTCCTTGACCTGGAAACCGATCTTCCATACCGGGTTCAGGTTGGACATGGGGTCCTGGGGAACCATGCCGATGGAGTTGCCGCGCAGTTCCTGGATCCGCTTGGCACTGGCGTTGGAAATGTCTTCGCCGTCAAACAGGATCTGTCCGGAGCTGACGCGTCCGTTGCCGGGAAGCAGGCCGATGGCCGCGAGGGCCGTCGTCGACTTGCCCGAACCGGACTCCCCCACAATGGCCACGGTTTCGCCGGGCATGATGGTCAGGTGAGCATCGCGGACGGCCTCGACGTCGCCGTTTGCCGTGGCAAACGTGATGGCAAGGTCGCGGATTTCAAGCAGCGGCTGAACAGCCGTTTCTTCAGTATTGGTGGTCATCGTTTGCGCGCCTTCGGATCAAGAGCATCACGGACCGCGTCACCGAGCATGATGAAGCTCAGCACGGTAATGGACAGGGCGGCAGCAGGCCAGAGCAGCGTTGACGGATTGGACCGCAGCGAGGTCTGGGCAGCCGAAATGTCATTGCCCCAGGACATGATGCTGGGCGGCAGGCCAATGCCCAGGAAGGACAGGGTGGCCTCGGCAACAATGAAGGTGCCCAGCGAGATGGTGGCGATAACGATTACCGGTGCCATCGAGTTCGGGATGACGTGCTTCATCAGCGCCGAGAACTTCGAGACGCCCAGTGAGCGGGAGGCCACTACGAAGTCGGCATTGCGGACCGAGATCACGGCGCCGCGCGTGATGCGGGCAACCTGGGGCCAGCCGAAGATCAACAGCGTGAAGACCACCGTCAGGGTGGTCCGGTTCTCGCGGAACGCGGGCAGCTGCATGATGATGATGGCGCCGAGGATCAGCGGGAGAGCGAAGAAGATGTCGCCGAGGCGTGCCAGGACAGCGTCCAGCCAGCCGCCGTAGTACCCGGCCAGCGCACCCAGGATTCCGCCGATGATAACGACGGCGATGGTGGTCAGCAGGCCGACCAGCACGGAGGCGCGGGCGCCGTAGATAACGCGGGCGTACACGTCGCAGCCCTGGAAGGTGTAACCGAGCGGATGCCCGGCGGCGGGTCCGCCGTCGGAATTATCCAACAGGCAGCCTTCGTCCGGGGACGCGCTGGTGAACAGGCCCGGGAAGGCTGCCACGGTGAGGATCAGCAGGATCAGCAGCGCCGAAATGATGAAGAGCGGCTGCCGGCGCAGGTTCCGCCAGGCCTCCCCCCAAAGGCTCAGCGGCTGCACGTCATCCTTGACGCTGTCGGTTGCGGCCAGAGGGGTTTCCTCCAGCGGAGCAACATAGTGCTCGATGCTTGTGGTGTCTTTATTCATAACGGATCCTCGGATCAAGCCAGGCGTACAGGAGGTCTACAAGGAGGTTGGCGATCACGTAGACGAAAACGAGAACGCTGACGATCGAGACGATCGTGGGACCCTCTCCCCTGACGACGGACTGGTAAAGTCGCTGTCCCACTCCGGGGACGTTGAAGATGCCTTCGGTGACAATCGCGCCGCCCATCAGCGCACCCAGGTCTGCTCCGAGGAACGTCACCACGGGGATCAGCGAGTTGCGCAGGATGTGCACCGTGACAACGCGCGGGCGGGAAAGGCCCTTGGCCGTGGCGGTGCGAACGTAGTCGGCGTTCATGTTTTCAATCACCGAGGTGCGGGTCAGGCGCAGCACATAGGCGAAGGACGCCAGGCCGAGCACAAGCGCCGGCAGTATCAGGTCCGCAAACCCGGCATCGCCGCCCACCGTTGGGGACGTCCACTGGAGTTTCACACCCACCAGGAACTGCAGCAGGAAGCCCAGCACGAAGACCGGAATGGCGATCACGATCAGGGAAACAACCAGGACCGTGCTGTCGAAGATCTTGCCCTTCTTCAGGCCGGCAATCAGGCCGAAGGCAATGCCGAAGACAGCTTCGAAGATCAGCGCCAGGATGGCGAGACGGATCGTGACCGGGAAGGCCTGGGCCAGGACGTCGGTTACCTGGCGGCCGGAGAAGTCAACGCCCAGATCGAAGGTGACCAGGTTCTTCAGGTACAGGAGGTACTGGACGATGAAGGGCTGGTCCAGGTTGTACTGGCTGCGCAGCTGTGCGGCAACGGCTTCGTTGACCGGCTTGTCTCCGAAGAGTGCTGCAATCGGGTCGCCCGGAAGGGAAAACACCAGGAAGTAAACAAGGAAAGTGGCCCCGAAGAAAACGGGGATCATTTGAAGGAACCGTCGAATGACGTAGCCGGCCATCAGGGGTGGCCTCCGGCCAGCTTGTGGGGATTGTGGTCTCGCATTTTTTGTATGCCTGTTCTTGGGGGTAAGAACCCGAATACAAGCCGGGGCCCGGCCTTTTGGCCGGGCCCCGGTTGGGTCGGTCTAGATTCTGCTACTTGGCGGTGACGTTGTAGTAAACCGGAACGCCGTTCCAGCCGGTCTCAACGTTGTCCACGTTCTCGCTCCAGCCGGACTGTGCCACCTGGTACCACAGCGGGATGACGGGGAGATCCTTGAGCAGGACTTCCTGCGCCTGGTTGAAGATCTTTGCGCCGTCTTCCGGAGTGGAAGCGGCAAGGCCTTCGCCCAGCAGCTTGTCGAACTCTTCGCTCGAGTAGTCGCCGTCGTTGGAACCTGCACCGGTGCCGTACAGCGGGCCGAGGAAGTTGTTCAGCGACGGGTAGTCAGCCTGCCAGCCGGTGCGGATGGCACCGGTCAGGGTCTTGGCGGTAGCGTCTGCGCGCAGTTCCTTGAACGTTGCGTAGGGCTTGCCTTCAGCCTTGATGCCGAGGTTGTTCTTCAGGCCGTTGGCGACGGCGTCGACCCATTCCTTGTGGTTTGCGTCGGCGTTGTAGCCAATGGTGAAGGTTTCATCTGCGGGCCACGGCGAGATCTTGTCTGCCTTCTGCCACAGTTCCTTGGCCTTCTCCACGTTGAATTCGAGCACCTCGTTGCCGGGGACGCTGTCGCTGTAGCCCTCGATCACCGGAGCGGTGAATTCCTTGGCGGGCTCACGCGAACCGGAGAAGACAACATCGGTGATCTGGTCGCGGTTGATGGCCATGGAGATGGCCTGGCGGCGCAGTTCGCCGGCTTCGCCGGAGAACGCCGGCAGGTAACCGGGGATGGTGATGGTCTGGTTGCCGGCGTACGCCTTCTCGGAGTAGCGGCCTTCACCCAGGTCAGTCTTGAACGTCTTCAGGGCAGCATTGGGCATGGTGTCCAGGATGTCCAAGTTGTTGGACTGCAGGTCAGCGTAAGCTGCGTCGAACGAGGAGTAGAACTTGAAGGTCACTCCGCCGTTCTGCGGAACGCGGCTTCCGGTGTAGTCCGGGTTGGTGACCAGTTCGATCTGGACCTCGTGCTGCCAAGCGTCGTCGCCGGCGAGCATGTACGGGCCGTTGCCGACCGGGGTCTCGCCGAACTTGGCCGGATCCGTGACGGCTTCAGCCGGCAGCGGGAAGAAGGCCGTGTAGCCAAGGCGCTGCGGGAAGTCGGACTCGGGCTGGCTGAGCTTCACGGTGAACGTGTTGTCATCAACAACGGTCAGGCCGCTCATGGTGTCGGCCATTGCGCCTTCTGCGCTGACCTCGTCGTAGCCTTCGATGCTCTCGAAGAAGTACGAGTTCAGCTGGGCGTTCTTGGCGGCTGCGCCAAAGTTCCAGGCGTCCACGAAGGACTTGGCCGTGATGGCCTCGCCGTTGGTGAACTTCTGGTCAGCCTTCACCTTGATGGTGTACGTCTGGGAATCTTCGGTGTCGATGGACTCAGCGAGTTCATTAACAGTGTTGCCGTCGGCGTCGTAGCTGACGAGGCCTTCGAAGAGCAGGTCCATGATGCGTCCGCCGCCAACTTCGTTGGTGTTCACGGGCATCAGCGGGTTCTGCGGTTCGGTGCCGTTGGCCGTGATGATCGCGGTGCTGTTGCCCTCGGTCTCACCCGAGCCTTCGGCCGATTCGTCGGATCCTCCACCGCAGGCGCTCAGCGCAAGTGCGGCAACGGCCGCTACGCTCAGCATTTTGGAAGTGCGTGTGACGCGCATTCCGCCTCCTAGTTCTGTTCGGTTCCGGCGTGAATGACGCCGGTGTTGCGGCTCCGCCAAATGGTGAACCGACTCACAAAGCCAAAAGCATAAGCCCAACTTGTTTCCGGACGGTAACAAAGACAGGGTGCTTTGCGGGGGCGGGGCCGCCAAGTGCCGCCCGAGGGCCGCGAAAGGCGCTCCCCACTTGGGTTTAGGTGCGGCAAAACCTCCCGGTAACGATTTGGCATACAGGCGGCGTAATACATGCGTTGGCATGTCACATTGGGCTGTTCAGTGCGAGACTCGCGCGATGTTTGCCCGATGATGGGAAGCACCCCCGCCCGCTGAAACCCGAACTGAGGACCTATGAAAATCACCATTGTGGGCGGATCCCATGGCACCGGCGCCCATTTGGCGTCCTTGGCGCAGGAGGCCGGCCACGAGGTTACTGTCCTCTCGCGAAGCGGCGGCGCGCCTGCGGGCGTCCGTGCAGTCGCCGGTGACGCAACAGACCCTGCCGTAGTTGCCGGCGCCGTGACCGGAGCCGACGCCGTCGTCGTAACTGTGGGCGGCGCAAGGGGCGTGAAGCATCAGCGTGCCGCAGTGACCGGAACTGCCATCAAGGCCATGCAGGACGCCGGCGTGCGGCGACTCGTGGTCCAGTCCTCGTTGGGGGCGGGGAATTCGTCATCCCAACTGCCCGGTCCAATGGGACTGATCACCCGGGTGGCGCTTGCCGCTCCGCTGGCTGACCACAATGAGCAGGAGTCCCTGGTGACGGACTCAGGGTTGGACTGGACCATCCTGCGGCCAACCGGCCTCACCAACAAGGAACCCGCCGGCACCTGGCGGGCGCTCGAGGTGGGGAACCCGGAAAAGCTGCGGGGGTCTGTGCCTCGAAAGGACCTGGCGGCCTGCATGCTCAAAATTCTCGAAGACGATTCCGCCGTCGGGAAGGCGTTCGGGGTGAGCGGCTAGGGGCGCGCCCGTCCACCAGTGCCGGCGCCTGTCCCCCGGCCTGCCGGTCTCTCGCGTGCCACCCCGGCTCGCTTCACACCAGGTGGGAAGTTGTAAAGAGCACGATCAAAGCTCAGTCCTCTTGGTTGAGCGGGTGCTCCTCGGTCTGACCTGTGCGCGCCCGTTCGTAGGAGTCGAGCAGACGGCGGGCGTTGGCGGGCGAGCGGAAGAGATACGCGGTTTCCTGCCAAGCGGCATACTCGTCGGCTGGCATCAGGACAGCACTACCCTTTGGGGAAACAATCTCAACAGCTTCACGATCGTCATTGATGCGCTCGATGAGCTGGAACAGCGTCTTTCGCGCCTCACGCTCTCAGGGGATTTGCTGTCCACATGCCGAAGGAAACACCTGTTGGATCGCAGTAGATACCGAACCAGCGATCGTCGCCACCCAGCTCCACACGCGAACGCTTCACGGATCCCCCATAGGCAACGACTCGATCAAGCGCAGACTCGAGGTCGTCGACCGCTACGTACAGGCGCGGACCCGCAGCCGGAGAAGTCGCAGGCGTTGAGGCTCGCTGGAGGCCTCCGATCTCAGATCCGTCAGCGTGGATCACCCAGTAGTCTGCGCCGAGCTCCGTCCCAGCGAAGGCAGGCTCGAACGACCATCCCGACAGTTCCGAGTGGAACCGCATGAACTCCTCAGGATCGGACGTTTCGATTTCCCACCACACGATTCTGCTCATACGCCGATGGTATGCATCCGGGCACGAATCACTCGGCGTATCCGCTCCGTGCCGACCTGGAACAAAGTTCCGTCCGTTTCGTCTCGATTCGCTCGCTCGACGTCGAAGGGCTAGACGTTGAACTGGAACTCCACTACGTTGCCTAGCCGAATGCCCTCTGGAAGCTGCCAGTCCAGTACAAGTTCGACGCGAAACTAGGCATCGATGGGTCACAGGTGAAGATCGAACCCACCGGCCCAGGGTCGTTTCGCGTGACTATGCCTGAATTCATCGGCATCGGCTTTGACGATCCCGTGTTCGAGGACGCCCTCGAGAGCAACAACGCGCTTAGCTGGCTGGCACCGCCAGCCGTTCAAACTCGCATGATCAACAACATTCTCAGTAACGAGAACAAGCAGAAGTACATCAGCGAAAATGAAGCAGAATTGAAAGATAAGGCCAAGTCCTTCTACTCCGGAATCATCACAAGCATCGACCCCGAGATCACCGTCGCCTTTGAGTTCGCAGGGTAGATGCCCGCAGCACCGCGTCCTTGTTTAAACTAGGTTTTTCGGGTGCCAGGCTTGCCCCCGATATAGAAATGCCGCCCTCTAACGTCTTCACGGAGGGCGGCATTTCTATTGATTCAGGTGAAGAATCTAGACGTTGAAACGGAATTCCACCACGTTCCGTAGCCGATCAACCTCTTACATTCGCAGTCAGATTACCTTCGAGGTAGGGGAAGCCGAGCGCTACGTCCCGGTTGATCTGAGGAATGTCTCCGGCGGCGGCAGCATGGGCCGCTGACGGAACCCGCTCCCGCGCCGGAGGTCCTGCCGCCGCCGCGCGGCACCGGACCCTGCCAGCGGCGCCGCCGTCCTTTGCCACCTGGGCGCTTCTTGGTATCAGCGACTGGTTTGGAGTGCCTCAGTGTAGAGTTTCGGGTCGTTCCTGGTTTCAGCTGAGATGACAAGATGACTGGCGTTGAGACGCTGCGCAAAGTACCCCAAATAGGGCAGTACGATGATCGTCGTGAGCCCGTCTTGCCATGCCTTAACCAGCGCCGGAAGGCTATCTTGTTCGGACCGGGAAGGAAAGTTCGGCGTTGTCTGTTTATCCCACGTATTGAAGGCCACCAGATCTACCCCATCCTCGCCGTATTCGACGGGCCAGAATGGTGGCACAATCGGGTGGAGTTCCTGTCCAGGGCTCGAGAGTTTTTGCATCTCTTCCTGTGAGATCGGTTCGTTTTGAACTGTGCTTATGTTGAACCAGTCCCAGCTGCGGTCCCATTGCTGCTTCCAGCGTTCATCCCATACCTCACGGCTTGCTGACGCCGGGATCTTCGATGCACCCGTCGCAGGCACAGGGCTGAGTTCCGGAATTTCGATGTCCTGGGCGATCATCCATGCCTTTCGGATATAGAGAAGCATCTTCAGGTTCTGCGCGTGGTCATCAATCCGGATGGTCATTTCTTTTGGCCAAACAGCCCGCAGTCTAAGCCCTATTCCCCACATAGAGACTCCTTGATTTGTCGGCCGGACGGAGAACAGTCGTTGGTGCCTAGCATCGCATTCGACCTGCCTTCAGTAAATGGTTCGCTCAAAGCTAGAGGCCCCGATCGGAAATGTCCGCTGGGATCGGGGCCTCCGGAGGCGAACTAAGTCGTGACCCGTGTTGGCTATTCCTCTTCAAATGCTCGTGGGCGGTACCGCACGAGATCCACGAAGGCTGGTGACGATACAACCCTCGATCCGTAAACAAGAAATGCCGCCCTCATACGTTTTCCGGAGGGCGGCATTTCTATTGAATTAGGCGAAGAATCTATACATTAAATCTAAATTCCACCACGTCGCCGTCGGCCATAACGTATTCCTTGCCTTCGATGCGGACCTTGCCGCGGGACTTGGCCTCAGCCATCGAGCCGGCGTCAACGAGGTCTTCGAAGGACACGATTTCTGCCTTGATGAAGCCGCGCTGGAAGTCGGAGTGGATGACGCCGGCAGCTTGAGGCGCGGTGTCACCCTTGCGGATG
The DNA here is from genome assembly GCF_020907365.1 of Arthrobacter sp. zg-Y750. Lineage (NCBI taxonomy): Bacteria > Bacillati > Actinomycetota > Actinomycetes > Micrococcales > Micrococcaceae > Arthrobacter > Arthrobacter sp. zg-Y750. The sequence goes on from NZ_JAJJOC010000001.1 coordinate 212,635, forward strand.
GTCCAGGCACGGGTTTCCTTAGGGCCTGCCGTCAGGTAGGTCTGCAGGCCGAGAGTGTGGAAACCGACGCGTGCAAGCTTGTCCAGGCCGGATTCCTCCTGGCCGCTCATTTCGAGCATCTCGCGGGCTTCTTCTTCGTCCAGCTCCACCAGATCTGCTTCAAGCTTGGCGTCGAGGAAGATGGCGTCCGCCGGTGCCACCAGTTCACGCAGCTCGGCCTGGCGCTCCGGGTTGCCCAGGACGGCGTCATCCACGTTGAAGACGTAGATGAACGGCTTGGCCGTGAGCAGGCTCAGCTCGCGCAGGTGCTCCATGTCCAGCTTGTCGCTGGCCACGGAGGAGAAGATCGTGTCGCCGCGCTCCAGCACAGCCTGGGCGGCCTGCATGGCAGCCAGCTGCGCAGCATCGCGCTTCTTGATCTTCACTTCCTTCTCCACCCGAGGGATCGCCTTTTCCAGCGTCTGCAGGTCAGCGAGGATCAGTTCGGTGTTGATGGTTTCCATGTCCGAGCGCGGGTCCACCTTGCCGTCCACGTGGATGACGTCGGGGTCATCGAACACGCGGATAACCTGGGCAATGGCTTCGGCCTCACGGATGTTGGCGAGGAACTGGTTGCCCAGGCCTTCACCTTCGGAGGCGCCCTTCACGATCCCGGCGATGTCCACGAAGGACACGGTGGCCGGGAGGATGCGTGCGGAACCGTGGATTTCGGCCAGCTTGGCCAGGCGAGGGTCCGGCAGGGACACGACGCCGACGTTCGGTTCGATGGTGGCGAACGGATAGTTCGCCGCCAGCACGTTGTTGCGGGTCAGCGCATTGAACAGGGTTGATTTGCCGACGTTGGGCAGGCCGACGATGCCAATAGTAAGAGCCACGTTAGTAAATGATACCGGGAGTGAGGCCGGAACTCTCACGGCCCGGAGTGCCCGGCAGCGGTGGCGCGGTCGATCGGTAGCGGTGGCCAGTGGGAGTGGTGGTGTCGACCGTGTGGCTGGCAGAAGCCACCGGGGTGCTTGACGGCGATGGCGGCGGATCTTTCCTGTGCCCCCGGCGCCGGTCCGGATGGACAACGGTCGCCTTCCAACCGGGAGCCTCCTTCGCGTGGTTGCACGCCTCACACAGCCCCTGGATATTGGCCACCTCCGTAGGACCGTCGTGACGGCGCGGCCGGATGTGGTCCTGGTGCCGGATCGGCGCATCACACCACGGGGTGCGGCAGGTCTGGTCCCGTGCCGTGACCAGACGGGCCAGGGACGCCGGCACGAACCGGGCCTTGGAATCCATGGCCAGCAGCTCCCCAGAACTTGGGGCGGTGTAGACGCGGCGGACCCAGATACCGGCAGGGTCAGACGAGTTGTTCGAAGAATCGCCCGAAGCGTTATGTGAGGGCGGCTTCCCCGGGTTCCCGACGCCCTGACGCACCATTTCCCTCGCCCACGGAGCCGGAACCACCCCGTACCCGGCCAGGTATGCCGGCTCCCGATCCCCGGCCAGCAAGGTTCGGTCCGTCATCACCAACTGCACCTCCACCGGCACCTGCTCAGCCTTTGCCTGGCCCGTGATGCGTTCGACCATGGTGTCGGCCATGATCTGGCCCCGGCCGCGGGCATCACCCCGGGCCCGCAACGAATCAGCAGCACGGCTCAGCGCCGCATACACCGCAACCCCCTGGGCCACCGGCAGCAGACCCGTCAGGTAGGTCATGGTGTCCGGAGCCGGACGGCAGGACACAAACCGGTCCGCCTCCGCCTTCGCCGCCCGCCGCACCAGCGCGGCCTGATCAAGCCGGTACGTGATCTTCCGGATCCTCGCGATCAGGCGTCCATCCCCCAACCCGTCCAATCCGTCCAACCCGGCAGGATCCCCGGCGATTTCCTGATCTACCAGTTGCCGGTCCGCCACGGACAGGCAGGCAGTCTCGCGGACCAGCAGGGTCGCCCGCCACTCACTGATGTGGCCCTCCGACAACGCTTTGAGCGTGCACGGCATCTCCCTGGTCAGGGCCTTGGCGAAGCCCAGGATCCGTCCGCCCCGGGCAGGAGATTCCCGCCGGGCCAAGGCCACCTGCGCTCCAACGCCCACACCCTGTTTCTCCGCGGGCAGCCCGGCCCGGGCATGAGCCGCACGCACGGACACATCAAATGCTGCCGCGACCCGCGCCTGCGCCGCACACGCAGCAGCCTTCAGCTCCTCCAAAGCACGGAGCCGGTCAACAAGCCCTGCATCCGAATCAGCAGCAATCGCGGCCAGGGATTCCTCGGAGGCGAGCGCCCGGCACCAGGACGCCACCTCGACAGCAGACGCTGCCTCAGCCGCGCGGGCCGCGTGCGGGCCTGACGCAGCTTCGCCTACGCGGTCCGACACGTCCTCCAACCGTCCGGACGTCGGCGACGAACCGGGCGACGTTGTTGGGATCGTCCGCTTTGCCCTTGCCGGTGCCGGTGCCGATCCCTTTGCCGGAGCCGGAGCAAAGGCCAAAGGTGTCGCCGCAAGCCTGGAAACAGGCACTATTTGAGGACTGACTGCGTCAGCCTGAAGGGAGTTGGCCAGCTCCAATGATTCGAACATGTGTTCGATAGTAACGGCGGCCCAAGGCCGTAACAACGGGTGTTTTCGAGCCTGTGGAAAAGTACTTGGACGAACGGGTACTGGCCTTCCGGCGCGTCGCGGAGTGTCCGGCGGACCTTACGATCCGCGGAAACCTGCGGCATTCTAGGCTGCAGTCCAAGACCCTGGGAGCAAACCTTGGGACCAGGACCCCGGCGTCTGACTCCCTGGCATCTGGCATGGCGGCTGGCCCGGCGCCCGCACCCCGGTGCCTGGACCCGCCCCTGGCCCACGCGCTGGCCCTAACCCCCGCCCCCAGCCCCGCGGAACCGAACCTACCCCTGGACGTCGTCCCCGCGGCGTCGTCCGCCCAGTCCGCGGGAGGAGTCGCCCATGGCCTTCAGCGTGGCGCGGATTTCCTTGGGCAGGGAGAACATGATGTCCTCTTCGGCCGTCACTACTTCTTCGACGTCGCCGTAGCCGTACTGCGCCAGCAGGTGGAGCACATCCTGCACCAGGTTCTCGGGAACGGAAGCACCTGAGGTCACACCTACGGTGGCCACGCCCTCGAACCAGCTTTCGTCCACCTCGTTGGCGAAGTCCACTCGGTAGGAGGCCTTGGCTCCGTATTCCAGCGCCACCTCGACCAGCCGTACGGAGTTGGAGGAGTTGGCCGAGCCGACCACCAGCACCAAGTCCGCCTCGGGGGCGATCTTCTTGATGGCCGCCTGGCGGTTGGAGGTGGCGTAGCAAATGTCGTCGCTGGGCGGGTCCTGCAGGGACGGGAAACGCTCCCGCAGCAGGTTCACGGTGTGCATGGCTTCGTCCACGCTCAGCGTGGTCTGGGACAGCCAGATGACCTTCTCGGGGTCCCGTACGGTGACCTTGTCCACGTCTTCGGGACCGTTGACAATCTGCATGTGTTCCGGCGCTTCGCCGTACGTGCCTTCGACCTCTTCGTGGCCGGCATGTCCGATCAGCAGGATGTCGAAATCGTCGCGGGCAAAGCGCACGGCTTCGCGGTGCACCTTGGTGACCAGCGGGCAGGTGGCGTCAATGGTCTGCAGGTTCCGGTCCTTGGCGGACTGGACGACGGCGGGCGACACACCGTGGGCGGAGAAAATCAGGCGGGCGCCTTCGGGCACCTCGTCGGTCTCGTCCACGAAAATGGCGCCCTTTTCCTCCAGGGTCTGGACCACGTGGAGGTTGTGCACAATCTGTTTGCGGACGTAAACGGGCGGCCCGTAGGCTTCCAGCGCCTTCTCGACGGCGATGACCGCGCGGTCCACTCCGGCGCAGTAGCCGCGCGGTGCCGCCAGCATCACGCGCCGGGGCCCGTAGACGGGAGCGGCTGCAGCCACTTCATCGGGGGTGCGGCGCCGCCGGGGCACGGTGGGCATAGGCACGGAGATTACAGTGCTGGTCATGCACCCATGCTATCGGGTATAGCTGTCCTTCCCGGGCCTTCACACCGTGCGTACGCTCACAGCGTGACCTACCGCCGCGAGCCGCGGACCACCCGTGCCAGCAGTCCCACCACCAGCGCGGCAGCCCCTGCGAGCATCAGCCCGATGGTCCAGGTGCGCATGCTGTCTGTCACCTGGCCGGCGAAGGCCTCGGCAAAGGAAGATGCCACGGCGCTGCCGAACTGCTGAGCGGCAACCCGGTCCGGGAACATCCCGGCAGCCAGCCACAGCACCGCCCCGGCGAGCGCCACGCCCAGGCCGATCAGCGCAAAGGTGGTGGAGCGGCGCCGGGCAATCAGCAGGGCCAGGATCCCCGCCACGCCTGCAGCCAGGGCAAGGACCGGCCAGGCCTCCCCGGCACGCTGGACATTGGCCAACAGCTGCGCCCGCCCCGCGGCACTGACCTCCACCGGCACCTGCTCGGGCGCCGGAACGTCCACATTCAGTTCCCCGCCCACGCTTCCGGTGACTAATGACACCAGGGGCGCGACGTCGAGGGTCAGCGTGCCTGCCGCGGCCGACCCGCCGTCCTCGGCGAAGGTCAGCGCATGCGAGCGGCGCAGGGTCTCGTTCCAGGCCTGCGGATATTCCGGCAGCGCCTGGACGCCTTCGACGGCGGAGGTGACCAAGGGCTCCACCATTCCGGCCAGCGGGCCGGGAAGGTCCACGGATTCCGCGGCCCGCGCGGAAATCGCCGCAGCGAGTTCCTGCTGGAGCTGCGCGTCTTCGGCCAGCGGCTCCCCCAGGGCGGCAAAGCCGTCCTCGGACGCCACGTTGGTGTTCAGCCATGCTCCCGTGAAGGCAGCTGCGGTGAGCAGGACCGCCAGCAGTCCGAATACCGCTGAGGCGAATGTGCGCATAAATTGCTTCCTTGTCCGTTGCCGCCGGCCCGCCTGCGATCAGGGCCGGAACCGGACCGGGGGATGCACCTGATAGACATTAAGCCTGTGCCGGTTTTCCATCCCGGCCCGAGAGCCAGTTCCAATCCACCGCGGGAGCATCCAGATGCAAGACGACAGCGGACCTTTGAGTCCCGAGAATACCCCGGAGAAGACAACCCTGCCCGCAACGGCCGCGCAGACCACCCCCGAGAACCCTTGGCCGCTGGCGCTGCTCTCCAAGAACCTCAAAAGCTACATTGACCGCGCGCCCGCCACCTGGGTGGAGGGCCAGGTCATTGAGCTCAACCGCCGCGCCAACGCCTCTTACATCACCCTGCGCGACGTCGACGCCGAGGTCTCGCTCTCGCTGACGGTGTGGAGCACAGTGATGAACAGGCTGGAACTGCCGCTCGAGCGCGGGGCCCGGGTGGTGGCGCAGGTGAAGCCCGACTTCTGGGTCAAGACCGGCCGGCTTTCCATGCAGACCCGGGACATCCGCCCCGTGGGGCTGGGCGACCTGCTGGCGCGGATTGAACGGCTGCGGCATGCCCTGGCGGCCGAAGGCCTGTTCAGCGAGGACCGCAAGCTGCCGCTGCCGCTGCTGCCGGGCAGGATCGGGCTGATCACCGGCCGGAACTCCGATGCCATGAAGGACGTCATGCGCAACGCCGCGCTGCGCTGGCCCGCCGTCGCGTTCGAGGTGCGCGAGGTCGCGGTCCAGGGCGTGAACGCCGTGGCCGAAGTGACCCGGGCGCTGGCCGAGCTGGACGCCATGGCGGAAGTGGACGTGATTGTCATTGCCCGCGGCGGCGGTTCCCTGGAGGACCTGCTGCCGTTCAGCCATGAGGACCTGGTCCGGGCTGTCTCCGCGGCGCAGACCCCGGTGGTGAGCGCCATCGGCCACGAAGCGGACCGGCCCCTGCTGGACGAGGTCGCCGACCTGCGCGCGTCCACGCCCACCGACGCCGCCAAACGCATAGTGCCCGACGTCGGCGAGGAACTGGCCCGTGTGCGGCAGTCCCGGGCGCAGCTGCGACGGATACTGACCATGCTGGTGAGCCGGGAAACCGACCGGCTGAACCACATCCGCTCCCGCCCCGTCCTGGCCGCACCGCAGTCCATGGTGGAGCGCCGGGAGGAAGAGATTTCCCGGCTGCGTTCCCGGGCACTGGCATCCGTTACCGCCGAGGTGCGCCGGGATGCCGACCGGATCGGGCCCCTGCGCGCGCAGGTGCGGGCCCTGTCGCCGCAGAACACGCTGGACCGCGGCTACGCCGTCGTCCAGCTCCAGGCAGACGGCAGCGTGGTCCGCGACGCCGCCGCGGTCCCGCCGGCGGCACGCCTGCGGATCCGGGTGGCCGTGGGCGAACTGGCCGCCACCGAGGGCGCCTGACGGGACAAGCCGTCCGCGCCAGCCCAGCCAGCTTTCAAACCAGCACCGAGAAACAGCAGAGGACAAGACATGAGTGAAACACCCGCAGTACCGGCCGACATCGAAGCCATGAGCTATGAGCAGGCCCGCGACGAACTGGTGGCCGTGGTTGGCCGGCTGGAAACCGGCGGCGCCAGCCTGGAGGAGTCGCTGGCCCTCTGGGAGCGCGGCGAGCTGCTGGCCACCCGCTGCGAGTCCTGGCTCGAGGGTGCCCGCAAGCGCCTCGACGCCGCCCGGGAGCATGCTGCCGGCGAGTAGGCCTTAGGGCTTGTAGCTGCCCAGGAACTCGGCCAGCCGGGTCATGGCGTCCTCGATGTCTTCCACGCTGGGCAGGAACACCATCCGGAAGTGGTCCGGACGGACCCAGTTGAAGGCCGTCCCCACGGAGATCAGGATTTTCTGCTGCTTGAGCAGGTCCAGGGCAAACTGCTCGTCATCCTTGATGGGATAAACGTCCGGATCCAGGCGCGGGAAGAGGTACAGCGCGCCCTGCGCCGGTTCGCAGCTGACCCCGGGGATGTCATTGAGCATTTGGTAGGCCTTGTCCCGCTGGGCGCGCAGCCGCCCGCCGGGCAGGATCAGGTCGTTGATGCTCTGGTAGCCGCCCAGGGCGGTCTGGATGGCATGCTGGGCCGGCACATTTGCGCACAGGCGCATGTTGGCCAGGAGATTAATGCCTTCGATGTAGTCCGCAGCGTCGCGCTTCGGGCCGGAAATTGCCATCCAGCCGCTGCGGTACCCGGCTATCCGGTAGGCCTTGGAGAGCCCGCTGAAGGTCAGGCAGAGGACATCGTCGCCGGTGAGGGCGGCGGAGTTCACGTGCACGGCGTCGTCGTACACGATCTTTTCGTAAATTTCGTCCGAGAAGATGATCAGGCCGTGCTTGCGGGCCAGTTCCACGATCGACTTCACCACGTGCTCCGGGTACACCGCGCCGGTGGGGTTGTTCGGGTTGATCAGGACAATGCCTTTGGTCCGGTCCGTGATCTTGGCGGCGATGTCGTCGACGTCGGGCCACCAGTTCCCGGCCTCGTCGCACATGTAATGCACCGCGGTGCCGCCGGCCAGGGAGACGGACGCCGTCCACAGCGGGTAGTCCGGAGCGGGCACCAGGATCTCGTCACCGTTGTTCAGCAGCGCCTGCAGCGACAAGGTAATCAATTCGCTGACCCCGTTGCCGAGGTATACGTCGTCGACGTCGATGTTGTTGATGCCGCGGCCCTGGTAGTACTGCACTACGGCCGTACGGGCGGAAAAGATGCCGCGGGAATCGCTGTAGCCCTGGGCTGTGGGCAGGTGGCGCATCATGTCCACCAGGATCGCCTCGGGGGCTTCGAAGCCGAAGGGCGCGGGGTTTCCGATGTTCAGTTTCAGGATCCGGTGGCCTGCGGCCTCCATCTGCTGCGCGTGCTGCAGCAAGGGTCCCCGGATGTCATAGAGGACGTTGTGGAGTTTGTGCGACTGCTTGAATTCGGCCATTTCCTTAGGATGCCATAAGCCGGCGCCCCCGCCGCCTATGTTTAGCTGCCGGGGCGCCGGGGGGGTACAAAAACGGGCGGACGGATCA
>NZ_JAJJOC010000002.1:0-151280 GCF_020907365.1 Arthrobacter sp. zg-Y750
GGGCCATTTACGTTGCGAGCCATTCGCCGGCCCCCCCCCAGGGTTGGTTTGGGGGGCGGGGGCGCCGGGGTGGAACAAACAGGGGCGGACGGATCAGGCCAGGCCCTTTTCCTCCAGCCAGTCCTTCGCGGCTTCGCTCGGATCCAGCTTCTGGTCGCCGCTGACGGCCTGGTTCAGGGCGATCAGGTCCTCAGTGGTCAGCTGGGCCGACACCTTGTCCAACACCTCGCGGGCCTGGTCATTGACCTGGTCATCGGCAACGAGCGGAATGACCTGCTGGGCCGGCCAGTTCTGCTTCGGGTCCTCCAGCACCACCAGGCTGTTTTCCTCGATGGCCGGGGTGGTGGTGAAGATGTCCGCCACCTGGATGTCGCCCTTGAGCAGTGCATCGACGGTCAGCGGCCCGCCGGCGTCACCGATGGCGGTGAACTCCTTGAACTCGCAGCCGTACTTGTCCTTCAGGCCGGGCAGGCCCTGCGTGCGCTCGGCGAACTCAGCGGGGGCCCCGAGGGTGAGTTCCCCGCAGACCTTGGCCAGGTCCTCGATGCTCTCCAGCTGGTATTTTTCCGCGGTGGCGGCAGTGACCACCATGGCGTCCTTGTCTTCGGCGTCGGAGGGCTCAAGGACCACCAGGTTCTCCGGCAGCTTCTCCCCCAGCGCGTCCACGATCTCGCCGGGATCCACCAGATCCGTTTCCGGGTCCACGTTCACCAGCAGTGCCCCGGTGTACTCGGGGATGAGGTCAATCGAGCCGTCTTTCAGGGCCGGAATGTAGACCTCGCGCGAGCCGATGTTCAACTTGGTTTCGGCAGGGATGCCTGCGGCGTTCAGGGCACCGGCGTAAATTTCGGCGATGGTGCTGCTCTCGGGGAAGTCGGCGGAACCGACTATCAGCGTTTCGGCGGAAGCGCTGCCGGAGGCGGCTGCCGTGCTTTCCTCCTGCAACGGGTCCCCTCCCCCGCTGCAGCCGGCCAGGGCCAGGGCCAGTCCGCCGGCCAGGACAGTCAGGGCCTTACGCCGGGATGCCCGGGTCGCGTGCTGCTTCATGGTTTTCCTCCTTGTGCGCCGGCAGCGGGTCCTCCGCTGCCGGTCGATGTGCCGGCCGCCTGGCGGCGGCCGAGTCCAGTGGGGATCAGAAAGCGTGATCCCAAGGCAATCACGGCATCAACGGCGAGCGCCAGCAGGGCGATGACCACAGCACCGCCGAACACCCTTCCGTAATCAGCCAGGGCCAGTCCGTCGATCAGGTAGCGGCCCAGCCCGCCCAGGTTGATGGTGGCGACGACGGCGGCGGTGGCGACCACCTGCAGGGCCGCGCCGCGCAGTCCGCCGAGGATCACCCGCATGCCGTTGGGAACCTCCACCCGGAACAGGACCTGCGCTTCGGTCATGCCCAGGCTGCGGGCGGCGTCGACGACGCTGCGGTCCACGGAGGCGACGCCGGCGTAGGCCCCGGCCAGCAGCGGCGGGACAGCCAGCAGCACCAGGGCCCAGATGGGCGGCATCAGCCCCAGCCCGGCCAGCAGCACGAACAGGGTGAGCATGCCCAGGGTGGGCAGGGCACGCAGCAGCCCGGAAACGGCCACCACCCCTACCTGTCCCCTGCCGGTGTGCCCGATGACCAGGCCAACAGGCACGGCAATGACGGCGGCGATCAGCAGCGCCAGGCCGGTGTACTGAAGGTGCTCCAGGACCCGTACCGGGATGCCGGCTGCCCCGCTCCAGTTGGCCGGGTCGGTCAGCCACTCCCAGCCCTGTCCCAGCGCATTGGTGCTGGTGTAATCGGTGTGCGGAACAGCCACGGTCATGCTCCCTTCAAAGCGGCTTCAGGAGCCGCCGCCAGGGGTGCCGGGCGCGGTGCCTGCCCCGGTCCGCTGCGGCCGTGCGGGCCGCCGGAAGAGCGGGAACCCTTTCCCTTGCCGGCACGCAGCCACGGGGTCAGCGAACGCTGCAGCAGGACAAACACCATGTCCATCACGAGGGCCAGGACCAAGGTGGCGAGGATGCCCACCACGATCTCCGTCACGAAGTAGCGGCGCAGCCCGTCGCTGAAGAAGAAACCGAGGTTTTCGACGCCGATCAGCGCGCCCACGCTGACGATGGAAATGTTGCTCACCGAGACCACCCGCAGCCCGGCGATCAGCACCGGAACGGACAGCGGCAGGTCAACGGTCAGGAATCGGCGCAGCGGCCGGTACCCCATGGCCACGGCGGCCTGCCGGACGCCGTCATCCACCGAATCGAAAGCATCAATACCTACCCGCAGCATCAGTGCCACGGCATAAATGGTCAGGGCGATGATGATGTTGGCCATGTCGAGGATCCGGGTCCCCAGGATGGCCGGCAGCGTGACGAACAGTGCAAGCGAGGGAATCGTGTAGAGCAGGGAACCTGCCGAGAGGACAAAGCCGCGGATTTTCGGCCGCCCCCGGACCAGCTGGGCCACCGGCAGGGCGATCAGCACCCCGATCAGCAGGGGCAGCACGGCCTGGTACAGGTGCAGGGCACTGAGCCGCAGCACGTCGTCGAGATGGGCCTGGAACCACTCCATGTCAGCTGCCGCTCCGCGCGAGCCTGGCCGCTTCGATCAGGGCCAGGACTTCGGCCGCCTTCACCACGCCAACGGCCCGGCCGGCACCGTCAACTGCCACGCCCAGGCCCGAGGGCGAGGACAGGGCAGCGTCCAGCGCGCGGCGCAGGCTTTCACCTTCGGGATAGAGCGAACCCCCGGGCACCAGATCCCCGGCACCGGTGACGGCGGTGCGCCCGGCTGCCGGCACCCAGCCCAACGGTGCGCCGCCGGCATCTACGCACAGTGCCCAGCCGTCCTGGACCTGGAAGGCGGGGTCCTGCAGCTGAGCTACGTCGACCAGCTGCACCGGGTGCACGGGCACCGCGTCCCCGTTCTGGAAGGACAGGTGCCGGAAGCCGCGGTCGCGGCCCACAAAACCGGCCACGAAATCGTCCACCGGCGCCCGGAGGATCTCCTCGGGAGCGGCGTACTGGGCCAGCCTGCCGCCGATGCCGAAAACGGCCACCTTGTCCCCCAGGATGGTGGCCTCGTCAATGTCGTGCGTGACGAACACGATGGTCTTGGACAGGTCCTGCTGCAGGCGCAGCAGTTCCTCCTGCAGTTCGGCGCGCACCACCGGATCCACCGCGCTGAAGGGCTCGTCCATCAGCAGCACGGGCGGATCCGCGGCAAGGGCACGGGCCACGCCCACGCGCTGCTGCTGGCCGCCGGACAGCTGCCCCGGATACCGGTCCCCCAGGGTACGGGCCAGTCCGACGACGTCGAGGAGTTCCGCGGCCCGGCGGCGGGCCGCTGTGCGTGAGGTCCCGTTCAACCGCGGCACGGTGGCCACGTTGTCCAGCACGGTGCGGTGCGGCAGCAGCCCCGAGGACTGCATCACGTAGCCCATGGAGCGGCGCAGCTGCGCGGCCGGCACATCCGATACGTCCCGGCCGTCCACCTCAACGGTGCCCGAAGTGGGTTCCACCATCCGATTGATCATGCGCAGCGACGTGGTTTTGCCGCAGCCCGATGGGCCGACAAAAACGGTGATCGAGCCCCGCTCGATGTCCAGGTCCAGGTTGTTGACGGCGGGCGCGGCGTCCCCGTAGGTCTTGGTCACCGCGCGGAAGCGGATCATGGGGGTTCCGGCAGGGCTGCCCGATGCATGCTGGCCGGTAACAGCGGGGTCTGGCGGCGGGGTCATGGTGCGTGCCTTCCGTGGGGTGCCATGGCATGGGAATGCCGGATTCAGGAATGCCGGGTTCAGGGATGCCGGGCCAAGGTATACCAGGCCCAGGGATGCCGGTGCGTTGGCAGCTCGCGGCGTGCCGTGAAGCATCACGGTATTTCACAGGTGCGGCGTGCGTCCAGCAGGGCGGGCATCCGGTGTGATGGGCGGAGTGAGGGGCGGTGCGGCGGAGAGCAGGCGCAATCCGGCATCCACCAGCCCGGTTCGCTCCAGCGTACTGATGCCCTCCAGCGGAAACCATGCGGCTTGGTCAGTGCTTCCGCCCGTTTCATTGCGCAGTTCTCCGCCTTCGGGGCTGGCCCGGTAAATGATCCGCAGTGCGTGCAGCAGCCTGCCGCTTTCGCGGTGCAGGCGTTTCTCCGGGGGGATGAAGATGCTGTCCACTCCCAGGAGGCCCTCGAGCCGGGCGTCATAGCCGGTTTCCTCGCGGACCTCCCGCACTGCGGCTGTGGGGGCGTCCTCCCCCAGTTCCAGCCCGCCGCCGGGCAGTGTCCAGCGCGAGTTGCCGTGCTCGTTCCAATGCGCCAGCAGCAGCTGGCCGCCGCGGATGATCACGGCGTACGCGCCCACCCGGACGTCGAATTCGGCGGCGGCCATTTCAGCTCTCCGCGCCGGTACTGCGGGCCTGGTTCGCCAGCAGATACGCCACACCGAACACAGGGTCCCCGGAAAGGAAGCGGATATCGGTCAACCCGGCTGCGGACAACCGGTCCCGCAGCAGGTCCTGCAGCAGCGGCTGGTGCGTCCCGAGCCCGCCGCCGATCACCACAGGCCCGGCGGTCTTCAGGAGGCGGGCGACGTCAAGGATGGTTCCGGCGAGGTATTCGGCGGCAGCGTGCACAATGTCGGCTGCGGCCGGATCTCCCGCCCGCGCCGCCTCGAAGACCAGCCCCGCTTTGCCCGCCCAGTAGCGGCGGTCAGTGGAGCCGTGGAACTTTCCGATGAGTTCGGCCGGCTCGGCCACTCCGCAGGCCGGCAGCAGCGCGTTGGTCAGCGCATCCGGTGTCCGTTCGAGGTCGCTGTGCCGCAGCACGTGGCGGACAGCTTCGCGCCCCACCCAGTAGCCGCTTCCTTCATCCCCCAGGAGGTAACCCCAGCCGCCGGAACGGGCCTGACGGCCCGATGCGTTTATCCCCCAGGCTACGGAGCCGGTGCCGGCGATGACGGCAATCCCTTCAGCGGCTTCCCCCGCAGCGAGGATCAGGCGGGTGTCGTGGATAACCCGGACGACGGCGTCGGGCACGTGTTCGGCGATCAGCGCCCGCAGCGCGGCCTCGTCTCCGGGAGTGTCCACTCCGCCGGAACCGGCCACTACCGTTTCCACGCCGTCGGTGCCGAGCTGCGCGAAGATTTCCGCGAGGGCCGCCCGGGCCGCGTCCACGGAAACGTTCTGCACGTTGGCGCTTCCCGTCCGGGCCTCGGCCGTGACGGTGCCGTCCTGCAGCCGGATGCCGTGTGTTTTGGTGCCGCCGATGTCGAGGCCGATGGCAATGCCGTCGGCGGGGTTGGTGCTGGGGAGAACATGCATTCGTCCAGCCTACTTTCCCGCCGGGATCCGGCGAACCGGCGCAGGTGTCAGCGGGCGTGCGTGCGCCGTGCCCGCCGCAGGCTCAGGACGGCCAGCGTGAGGCAGGCGGCGGTGATGATGCCGGAGAACCAGGCCACGGACGGCTCCAGTCCCCAGATGCCGCCGGCCGCTCCGAGGCCGAGCACCGGCAAAGCGCTGCCCAGGTAGGTGATGACGTAGACGGTGCTGATGATGCGGGCATGTTCGGCAGCTTCCACGGCGGCGGCGACTTCATTGAAGACCACGCGGAAGGCCATGCCCTGGCCGAATCCGGCGGCCAGGCAGGCAACGGTCAGGAGGACCAGGCTGCCGGTGGCCCCGGCCACCGGAATCAGCGCAATGCCCAGCCCCATCATGGTGAGGCCCACCGGTGCGGTAAACCTTCCGCGGATGCCGGTGAGCTGGCTGACGGCCGACGCGCCCAGGGCCAGCGCAGCCAGCAGGCCGATGGCCGGGCGCCAGGTGGTGCCGGCAATCGAGGAGAAATAGGTGGGGGCCAGCGAAAGGCAGAACCCGAAGGCGGCGAAGCTGAGGAACCCCGTGATGGAGGCAATCCAGAACTGTGTCCGCGCCCGGTGCGACACGGCGGGCTTGCGCGGCCGCAGCATGGCCAGCGGCCGGCCCTCGCTCAGCGAAATGGCGGGGCGGGCCTTGAGCAGGCACAGCGGAACCAGCAGGGCGGCGAGGACGGCGGAGTGGATCAGGAACGGCGTCATGGTGGGTGCCGGCAGCAGCGACAGCACGCCGCCGATCACCGGGCCCGCCGCCACCCCGCCAGCCGACACCAGCAGCGTAAAGCGGGTGGCCCATTCGGGCTTATGCGGCAGCAGTTCCCGCAGCGCGGCGGAGCTGGCTCCGGTGGCCAAGGCCACGGAAGCACCCTGCAGGGCGCGGCCCGCCATCAGGGCGCCGACGCCGGTGGCAGTGCCGAAGACCAGTCCCCCGGCGAGGGAAACGACGCCGGCCACCACCAGCGCGGCGCGGCGGCCAATGTAATCGGACCAGTGGCCCACCAGCAGCAGACCGGCCACCAGGACCAGCACGTAGGAGGCAAAGGCGAGCGTAACGCCGAAGTAGGACAGCCCAAGGGAGTCCCCCAGCAGCGGATACAGCGGGGTGGCCAGGTTGGCGCCGATCAGCAGGGTGCTCATCACCGCCAGCGTCAGGATAAGCCGGGGACGTATGGCGGCGTCCCACTCCTTCCGGGTGGTCCGGGCGGCGGGCTGCATGCGCAGCTCACTGAGCACTGTCACTGGGTACTTCCGTCCTATTTGTAGCTAATGCTCCCACAGGATGAAGTGTCAGCGACCAGTCAGTAGAGACTAGAGTGAACATTTGATTGATCTGCTCAATATGACCGCCCCACACTGACCGGAGATGCGCTAAATGGCCAATCTGGACGCACTGGACCGCCGCCTGCTGCTGGAACTGGTAAGGGACCCCCGGGTCCAGATCAGCGACCTGAGCGAAAAACTCGGCGTAGCCCGCAACACTGCGCAGAGCCATGTGCGGCACCTGATGCGGGCCGGCGTCATCCGCCCGGCCGGGCGCGACGTGGACCTGTCCCAGCTCGGCTACGACGTCCAGGCCTTCGTGACCATTGAGGTCACCCACCGCGAACTGGACGGCGTCATTGCCGGGCTGCGGACCCTGCCGCAGGTGTTGGAGGTACACGAAATATCCGGCCGCGGAGACGTGTGGTGCCGGCTCACCGCCACCGACACCCAGCAGCTGCAGCAGGCCCTGCGGTCGGTGCTGCGGATCAAGGGGGTCATCCGGACCGAAACCGTGCTGGCCCTGCATGAGCACATTCCCTACCGCACCGAGCCGCTGCTGGAAAAGCTGGTTCCGCCCCGCGAATGATCCCTTCCCGGCCCGGCGGCGCGCGTTGCCTCCGGTCAGCCTTGCGCCGTCCGCAGCAGCTGCCGGGCGGTCTCCAGCCTGAGCCGGGCCTGCTGGACGCGGCTCGTTCCGCGCACCGGGCGGGAGCCGGCCACCAGGGTCAGCACCACTCCGGCGGTCCGGGCTGCCAGGGATGCCGGATCAACCGCTTCTTCGAAGACCAGCCGGTAGCGCAGCAATGTTTCGCCCAGGTGCGGCAGGTGCGGATGGGCAGCCGCAAGGACGGACAGGTGCCCCATGATGCAGGCCAGGTCATCGGCGCGTTTGCCCGGCCCCAGCCCGTCCACGTCCAGCAAACCCGTCACCTCGGAACCGGTGACCAGCAGGTTTCCTTCGTGGAAATCCCCGTGGACGGGCACGGTTGGACCGGCCGGGGCGGACACCAGGACCTCCTGGATGCCAGCTGCCAGTTCCCGGATCCGGCCTTCCTCGGCGGGCAGCACCGCGGCCGCGGTGCAGGCATAGTCACCCGCCCGCTCCGCCCAGGCATGCCGGTGCGGAAGCTCCAGCGCGGCAGCGGGAAGCTCATCCAACAACTGCAGAAGGGTCTCCGGTGCCGGGATAGCGGTCCCCGCCGGAAGCGCAGCACCTGAGGCCAGAAGGCGGAAGAGCGAGATGCCGGCCAGTCCGCCCAGGGCCACCGCATCACCGGTGTGCACAGGGGGCACCGCAAGGAGCGGCGGCACGGGAAGGCCCGCCGCAGCGAGCAGCTGGTGCCGCTGCCTCAGTCCCGGCAGCAGCGGCTTCGGCAGGAGCTTCAGGTAGGCCGTACTGCCGGCATGCTCAGCCCGCACCACGGCCCGGCGCAACGGCCGGTAAGCCACCAGGGACAACCGGGCCGGGCTGCCGGTTCCGAAGACGTCCTGACCCACGGCCCCGGCGTCCACAGCCCAAGGCAGTGACGCCAGCACCGGGTCATGCGGATGCAGCCACATGCGCAGGTCCAGTCCGGCGATCCGTGCCCGGGTAAGGCCAGGGGCGGTATCCATGGCTGTGACAGCGGCAGTGGTAACCCCAATATGGAGGGTCAAGTCATCCGGCCCGGTTTTGCTGCCGGGGTTCCCGGTGCCGCACCGGACGCGGTAGAGGGCCGAAACTGCTCCTCCGGGACGGTGGTGGCTGCGCAGGTGGGCCCATTCCCGCAGCCGCAGTCCGCGGTCTGCCAGCATCTGCTGAAGAGGCCCGCGCATGGCCGCACCGGCAAAAACTGCCACGGCGTCGGACGCCCGGCCGGGACCGGAACTCCCGGATGCCATCGCTGGGCCGCGTGCGGCGCTAGGCCCGCCGGCGCTGCAGAACGTCGTCGAGGTTGATTTTGCCGGTTTCCGGCCGTTCCTGGGCGGCCGGAGCCGGGACAGCGCCCGGGCGCAGCGGAGTCTTCGTGAGGGGACGAGGGGGCTCGGGCAGGGCAATGGGTTCGGGCGCGCGGCGTTCAGCCTTGGGCGCGTCCACGTAGATCGGCTTGGGAACCTCCACCGGCTGCCACGGGGTGGTGCCGGGCTTGACCGGCTGAGCCGCAGCGGCCACCTTCAGGGCCTCCGCGCGCAGTTCCTCCGCAGTGAACGGGGCAGGAGCTGTCGGTGCTGCGGCGGCGGGAGCTGCTTCGGCGCCCGGGGCGGTGTCCATTTCGGTCGAAACGCCCGTTTCCGTGGAAGCACCGGTGTGAGGGGAAGCGGCGGATTCACGGTCGAAGAGGACGGTTTCTTTCTGTGGTTCGGCTGGTACTGCCCGGGCGGCGGTACCAGCTGCTGCACCGTCGGCGCTGCTGTCCTGAACGGCTGCACGGTTCTGCGGCAACGGACCCATGGCGGCACGGAAGGCGTTCTCCATCCGGCGGCGGCGGTCCCGCAGCGCGAGCGAACGCAGGGCGGACACCACCACTGCCGTTACGGCAAGGCCGGCCACCGGCAGCAGCCAGGAAACCGAGGTGACGGCTGCGAGGACCGCACCCAACGGAATGGCCAGCAGCGCAATGAACCCGACAACCGCCAGGACGGTCCTGCCGGTCCGGATCCGCAGGGGCGCCGCCGACGTCGGACGCGCCGTCGTTCCCGGCTCCCGGCCGTGTGGGAACCCGCCCCCGCTGGGTGTGTGGCTGCTGGTATTCATGATGTTCCCCTGGAACCCTGTGCCCGGCGAGGCGGGCGGTCGGACGGTGGTGACGGCGGCGGCGGAGAATCCAGCCGCCAGCGATTCGCCGGCTGGTCGCCGGAAGAAATAGGGACCCACCCAGAACAGCCACAGCGCCACGGCAAGTGCCAGCGCCAAAGAGCTGTTCAGGGAGCTGTTAAGAGGGAAGTCCACATCTACGACGGTAGAAGCTCCCGGGCACCGGCCCCCGCATTCAGTGCGGTGTGTCGGCGTGTCCGGTGTGAAAAAAGTTGCCTAACCGTGCCGGCGGGCATTCCACCGGTTCAAGAGCCCCTCCGGCACTTCCTCCGCGGTCAGGGCAAAACTGCGGTGGTCGGTCCATTCTCCGTCGATGTGCAGGTAGCGCAGGCGCATTCCCTCATCACGGAAACCGAGTTTTTCCACCACCCGCAGGCTGGGCCGGTTCTCCGGCCGGATATTGATTTCCATCCGGTGCAGGCCCAGTGCGGAGAAGCAGTAATCAGTGGCCAGGGCGACGGCGGTGGGGACAATGCCGCGGCCGGCACGCGCCTGGTCCACCCAGTAGCCCAGCGTAGCCATCCGCGCGGATCCCCACACAATGCTGGAGACCGTCAACTGCCCCACGATAGCCGGAGCGCGGGCAGGATCCTGCCGCTCGGTAATCACGAACGGCAGCGCGGAGTCCTGCCGCGCCTGCCTATTGAGGCTGCGCACCATCTCCCCATAGGTGGGCGGTTCGCCGCCCGGTACGGGATTGGTCGCTTCCCAGGGACCGACCCACGCTGAATTGCGTGCACGGACGTCAGTCCATTCACGCCGGTCGCGGTGCCGGATCGGCCGGAGCACAACGTCGTCGCTCTCCAGCCTCACCGGCCACGCAGGACCCTGCATCGCGGGTTCTAGGCTTCGAACGTACCGGTGAAGTCCTTGAGCCACTCGCGGAGTCCGGGCCCCAGGTCCTCACGCTCGGAGGCCAGGGTCACCACGGCCTTGAGGTAGCTCATCTTGTCGCCGGTGTCGTAGCGGCGTCCACGGAAGACCACACCGTATACACCCGCGCCTTCTCCCTCGGCGGAGGCAAGGGTCTGCAGTGCGTCGGTCAACTGGATCTCCCCGCCGCGGCCCGGGCCGGTCTGCTCCAGGACCTCGAAGACGGAGGGGTGCAGCACATACCGGCCGATCACGGCCAGGTTGGACGGGGCGTCAGCGGCGTCTGGCTTTTCGACAAGCTCGTTGACGCGGACGTAGTCCTCGCCTTCCACTACGGTGATGTCGGCGCAGCCGTAGGCACTGATCTGCTCGGGGTCGACCTCGATCAGGGCAATCACCGACCCGCCGGTCTTGGCCTGGACGGCCACCATCTGTTCGAGCAGCTCGTCCCGGGCGTCAATGAGGTCATCGCCCAGCAGGACCGCGAAGGGCTCGTCGCCCACGTGCAGCTTTGCGCGCAGCACGGCGTGGCCCAGTCCCTTCGGGTCGCCCTGGCGGAGGTAGTGGATCTCGCCGAGCTCCGACGCTGCACGCACCATTGCGAGCCTGTCGAAGTCGCCCTTGTCTTCCAGGGTCTTCTCGATGAACGGCACGCGGTCGAAATGGTCCTCGAGCGAACGCTTGTTCCGTCCGGTGATCATCAGGATGTCCGACATGCCCGCGTTAACGGCTTCTTCAACCACGTACTGGATGGCGGGCTTGTCCACCACCGGGAGCATTTCCTTCGGCATTGCCTTGGTGGCGGGCAGGAAGCGGGTACCGAGACCAGCGGCGGGGATTACGGCTTTGGTTATGGTGGGGCGCGACGTCGTCATAGTCGTAAGACTACCTAAGTGTGCTCAGGTTGCACCAAATAAGCGTGCTATTGGGACAATAGGCCTTATGCGCCAACTGACAAAGGACCAGGCACGGCAGGAATTCCTGCAGAACCGCCGTGGGCTGACGGATGCCGAGCGGACCGCAGCGGCCCGTGGCCTCGCCGTCCGGGGCTTGGACGGCGTCTGCGAGCTGCTGCCCGCCGGCGCTACGGTCGCCTGCTACCTCTCCGTTGGCACCGAACCGGGAACCGGCCTGCTGCTGCCGTCCCTGCACGGGGCCGGCTTCCACGTGGTGGCGCCGGTCTGCGAACCCGGCCACCAGTTGTCGTGGTGCTCTTGGACACCCGGTATCGACATGGTGCCCGGGATCTATCCGAACCTGATGGAACCGGCCGGACCGCGCTACGCGGCCGCCGATCTGCCCGGCCTCGACCTGGTGTTTGTTCCCGCACTTGCCGCCGATGACGCCGGGGGCCGGATGGGAAAGGGCGGCGGCTATTACGACCGGTTCCTGGCGCAGCTGCGGGCCGACGGCAACGCAGCACCCGCGGTGGCCGTGGTCTTCGAGCAGGAATTCGTCCCTGCCGGCACCTTTGAAACAACCCCCCTCGATGCGGCCGTGGACGCTGTGCTGACCCCTGCTGCTTGGCGGAAAGTACCGGTTTAACGCATGTATACTTAGCACTCAAGGCCATAGAGTGCCAAGGAGGATTACAGAGTGCCCACGTACGCCTACGCCTGCAAGGACTGCTCCCATTCGTTCGATATCCAGCAGTCCTTCAGCGAAGATTCCCTGACGGTCTGCCCCGAATGCGGCGGCCGTCTTCGCAAGAAATTCAACAGCGTTGGAGTTGTTTTTAAGGGATCCGGTTTCTACCGCACCGATTCCCGCGACGCAGCTTCCTCCGTCCCGGCTGCACCTGCCAAGGCCGACGCCGGCCCGGCGCCGGCCGCCAAGGCCGAAAGCGGCACTTCTTCCGCCGCGGCAACCTCCTCCCCCGCCTAGGCCGACCCCGCCTCCACAGCAGGCCTTCCCTCCGCGGGCGGGCATCGCCGCCAGCCCGCCGCTCCCCCGGCGCTTTGGAGGGCCGCACCGCGCCTAGCGTGGCGGCATGCCTTTTCGACGCCGGATTGTTCCCGGCCCCCCAGGTTCCGCCCCGTCTCCTTTCACCGGCGACCGCGCCTTGGGCGTGCATCCACACAGCCGACGACGACGCCTGCGCCGCTTTGTCGCGCGCCGCCGCAGGCTGTTGGCTGCCCTGGCCTGCTGCGTTGCTGCCGGCGTCGCGGTCCAGGCACTGATTCCGCCGGACGCGGAGCGGACCGTGGTGGTCCGTGCCGCCCGGGACCTGCCGGCCGGCACCGTGCTGGAGGCCGGATCACTGGCAACTGCCAGCATCCCCTCCGAAGCTGTTCCGCCCGGCGCCCATGACACTCTCGAACCGCTGGTGGGGCGGCGCCTGGCCACGCCGCTGTTACGGGGCAGTCCCGTTACTGAAATCTCGCTCGCCGGTTCGGGACTGCTGGCAGGGGCACCACCCGGCACGGTTGCCGTCCCCCTTCGCCCGGCTGATCCTTCGGTGCTCGGCCTGCTGGGGCCGGGTCAACTGGTCACCGTGGTGGCGGCGTCCGGCGAGGCGGACTACAGCGCGGGCGCGGCAGCGCAGGACAGTACTGCGCAGGACGGCGCTGTGGTTCTTGCTACGGCGGTTCCGGTGCTGTGGGTCTCCGGCGCCTCCCCCGGGGCAGGTTTCCCCGGTGCCGGCTCCGCGTCCGGCGACTGGACGGCAAGCGCCGGCGAAGGCCTGGTGGTGGTAGCCGCCGACCGTGAGGACGCGGCCCGGCTTACTGCGGCGTCCGGAACCGGCGGGATATACCTGGTCCTCACGGGAGGGTAGCCCCCCGCGGGCGGAAGGGAGTCAGCCCCAGTGCGGCGGCCGCTGCTCCAGCAGCCAGGAGTCACGGTCCTCCGGACCATCGCCCCACACCCTGGGATCGTCCTCCTTGGCCTTGACGGGAACCAGCCCTGATGGCCCGATCGATCCTGCACGGCGGTTGCCCCGCCGGCGCGGTGCCGCATGCTCCGGCGACGGCTGCTCGTTGCCGTCACCGGAACCCTGCGGCTCCTGCTGCTTCATCACTGCTTCATTCTCCTTGCGTGCTCTCCGGAATGGATCCGGCCCTCCGATCGCGCATCCGGCTGCTGCCGTGCGGGGTCACCGTGACGGTGGCGCTGCCGCCCGGCTGCGTGCCGGTGCTGCCGGCCGCCGCTCCGCGGTTCACCGGCTGCGGTGCCGCATTGTCCGTTTCGGGCAGGCCCAGGTAGCGGCCGACCAAGTCGGCGCAGGCCGACGGATCGCTGAAGACCTCAATGGTCCACAACGGCATGTACCGCCAACCGCGGCGCTCCAGCAGCTGCGGACGCAGGCGGCTGCGTTCCCGGACGGACATGGCCCGGTACCGGTCCGTGCCGTCGGACTCAATAGCCAGCGGAACCGACATGCTGGCCGAGTCTCCGGTCAGGGGCGCGGCCGCGACAATGTCGATGGCGCCGTCGTAGTGGTCCCACACCTTGGCGCCCCGTCCGCGCAGGCGCTCGACCAGGTCCGCGACCAGCGGGTCCTCTTCCATGATGCCACCGGTTGCCGGTCCTTCCACGGCCTTGGCCGTTTCCGGCTCCAGTTCGCGTTTGATCAGTTCGTAGAAGTCCAGCGCTCCGTATCCCAGCCGGGTCCGGTCCAGGTCCGCCGGCTGGAAGCAGGTGAGTACATGCTGCTTGTAGCGGGCGCGGGTCATGGCCGTGACGAATTTCTTGCGTCCGTCCGGTGCCGAGAGGGGGCCGAAGTTGTGCAGCGCGCGGCCGTGCGGGGTGCGGCCGAAGCCCAGGGAGAAGATCACGCAGTCGCGCACCATTCCCACGGCCCGGTCCACCGGAACCACCCGGAAGGACTCGGTTTTGGCGGTGAAGAAGTCAGCTGCCCAGGGGAAGTTGGCCATTTGTACACGGATGGCCTCGGCAACCCGGACGGCATGGCGCGGGCTGGCCGTGATAACACCCAGGGAGTGGTGCGGGCGGCGGCGGATGTGTTCAAAGACCAGGTCGACCACGCGGTTGACCTCGGCCGCCACGCTCTCCACACCCTCATGGTCGGCACTGGGCATGCCGGTGCCGTCGGCCAGGTATTCCACGGACAGGGAACGGTGGCCGCTGGTGACCTCTTCAGCGCTCGGCACCATGGAGAGCCGGCCGTCATAGAAGGAGTCGCTGAGCTGGCGCAGCAGCGCCTTGTCAGTCCCCCGGTACACAGTGGACAGGGTTCGGGTGGGCAGCACACGCTCCAGTGCGTCAAACGCACTGAGCAGTTCAACGTGCTGCAGCGGCGCCCCGGCCGGTTCCACACCAATGGTGAACGGCCGCGGTCCGCCCAGCCAGCTGTCGCCGAAGGCAATGACCTGGGAGGCGCGGGCCAGGGCGGGCACCGCGGACTGCAGGCTGGTGGACTCGGCATCCAGCAGGACCACCGTGTCGAAGCGCCGGTCCTCGGGCAGGACCATCGGCAGCACCAGGGGGCTGGCAGCCCACACGGGCAGCAGGGCCGAGACGAGTTCCTCGGACTGCTCGCAGAGGCTGTCCAGGGACAGCTCGCCGTCCTTGATCAGCTCGCGCAGCTGGTTGGCAGCTCCCGCGGAGCGGTCGACGCCGGAACGCCAGCGTGAGGCCAGGCTCCAGCGCAGGCGGGCACTGCCGGAGGCGATGTGGGCGTTGTCCGCGAGCCGGTATTCCGCTTCCAGGCGGCGCAGGCTGTTGCCGTCGGACATGGCCAGGTAATCATCACCGCTGATCATGGCTTCCAGCGCGGACTGCCACCAGGCCAGTTCCAGTTCATAACCCACGTGCTTGGGCTGGACCTGCCGTTCGGCCAGGTCATCCAGCAGTTCGCCCAGGCCCTGGGCCCGCATTTCATCCAGAAGCAGGGTGCGCTCGGGCAGCGTTTCCAGTGTTTGGCGGTCCCCTGCCAGCTCGCTGAGCTGTTTCTCCAGCTCATCCAGCTGCAGGGAAGCCAGGTCAGGGTGCAGCGGCGTCTCGGCCAGGATCCCGGTCAGGGTGTCCAGCTGGTTCTTGACCAACACGTAGGACCGGTTGATCTCCGCCAGGCCGGTGGGTACCGAGGGGTGGCGCTGGGTGGTGGCGTACCGGGTCCAGGTGGCCCGCTGCTGCTGCACTTCGGTCAGGGACGCGTGCAGGTCCGAGATGTGGACGCCGGGACGCACATATTCCTTGGCCACCCGGCGCAGGCGGGAACGGGTCATCGAGCTCATGTCGATTCCGCGCTCGCGCCGCCAGGAAGAAGAGGCGGTGGCGGAAATCAGGTCGGTGACCGGGCGGTCGAAAATATCCGGCGTGAACTTGTCCAGGCTTTCGCGCACGGCGACCAGCAGTTCCAGCTGTTCGCCCCACTGTGCGAAGGTTTCGCCCAAACGGATTTCGGAGTGCTCGGCTACGTCTTGGACCTTCGCGCGCAGGGCGGGCAGATCCGTGGCAAGGGTTTGGGTCAGCGCGTAGGCTTCTTCGGTTTCCTTGCGGTTGAGCAGCTTGGCACCGTACCAGGGGCTGGTGGTGGCCGCGCGGCTGAAACTGCCCAGTTCGGCGGCCCGGCGCAGGCGTCCGGTCAGCTCAGTGCGGTCCGTGATGCTGTCCAGCACGCTCCGCTTGAGCCGGACGGTGGTGGCCGGCGCGGGGCTCATGCTGGTCAGCTCCGCCAGGGACTGCATGGCCTGGTACGGCGAGCAGCCCCAGCGGCGGCGCACGTTGTGCAGGGACTTGACGTGGTCCCGCAGTTGGTGCCGGTTTTCGAGCAGGACCTTGTGCAGGCCCGCTACTTCCGGGGCCTGGGCTTTCTCGTTGCGCACGATGGCCCGGATCAGCTGGTCCTTGAGCTGCTGCTGGGTGAGGCCTGCGTTGACCTGCAGGACCAGGGAGCCCAGCTGCAGGGCATCGAGTTCGGACACGAACTGGTTCAGGGTGCCGCGGCGTTCGGCGACCACGAGCACTGACTTGCCCGCGTTGGCCAGGGCCGCGACGGCGTTCAGGGCCGTTTGGGTCTGCCCGGTGCCGGCCGGAGCCGAGACCACCAGGGACTGCCCGGCATTGACCAGGTCCAGGACTTCCTGCTGCTGCCGGTCCGCGTCGAGGATCAGCAGTTCGTCTGCGGGGTCGCGGTCGTCCAGCGGCGGCAGGTCCAGCGGCCGGGCGGAGGCCGGCGCGGCAGAACCGTCGCGGGCGGCGTCGATCAGCGCGCGGAGGATCGGGTGCGCGGGGTCCAGCGCCGGGTCCTCGGCGAGGTCCGCGAGGTCGGCGAAGGTGGATACCAGCAGCCGGTGCTCGATGTTGATGCCGCGGACGCTGCCGGTGACGGCCCGGAGCCGTTCCAGCACCGGGTGCGGATCGAAGCGGGCGGTGCCGTAGGCCAGGCGGGTCAGGGCGTCGACGTCGATGTCCAGGCCCTGTTCCTGCTGCAGGTGGCGTACCAGCGCGGGGTTCAGTGCTGCCTTTTCGGTCAGCTGGAGTTCGTAGTCATCCTGGGAGGCATGGATGGTCAGGGCCACGGGGGTCAGCAGCACCGGCGCGGTGAGCGACTCGGGGCGCAGTGCCTCGTCCGAGGCGTACCGCCAGGAGGCGGTACCGGCGGCCATGTACCCAACGTCGATGCCGCGGTCGGTGCCCAGCTCGTAAATCTTGGCGCGAAGCAGGCGCCCGGCCTTCATGGCGGCACCATACTGATCCGGGTCCCGCAGCAGCGTGGACAGGCGGGTGCGGCGGCCGGCCAGCAGCTGGGCCAGGCCGGAGGGATGCGCGTGCGTCAGGTCGATGCTGTTCGCGGCTGAGGGGGTGAAATGCAGCAAAGTGTCCGTTCCGGCGTGCTGTCCCAATTGTCCCAGCCACGGCAGCAGGAAGTCCGAGGGATTCTCCCCGGTATTCTGCTCAGACACTAGTGCCCTCTTTTCTGCACTTCCGCGCGTTTTCGACCAAATTGGCATACGTTCAAAACTATCGCGTCGGGCACGGTTTCCCGAACATAGCAACGCGGGGGACAAACAGAGGGGCCAACACCGGGGACGGTACCGGGCAGCACCGGATACGAAGCTGGGGACGGCCAAAATGGCCGTCCCCAGCTTTTTACGCTATTCCCACTCGATTGTTCCCGGTGGCTTGGACGTGACATCCAGCACTACGCGGTTGATTCCGTCCACCTCGTTGGTGATGCGGTTGGAAATACGTGCCAGCAGGTCGTACGGCAGGCGTGACCAGTCGGCTGTCATTGCGTCTTCGCTCGAGACCGGGCGCAGGACGATGGGGTGGCCGTAGGTCCGGCCGTCGCCCTGCACGCCCACGCTGCGCACGTCGGCGAGCAGGACCACCGGCATCTGCCACACCTCGTTGTCCAGGCCGGCAGCGGTCAGCTCGGCGCGGGCAATGGCGTCGGCACGGCGGAGCAGGTCCAGGCGTTCCTTGGTGACCTCGCCGACAATGCGGATACCCAGGCCGGGGCCGGGGAACGGCTGGCGTCCCACGATTTCGGCGGGCAGGCCGAGCTCGGCACCCACGGCGCGGACTTCGTCCTTGAACAGCGCCCGCAGGGGCTCTACGAGTTCGAACTTCATGTCCTCGGGCAGCCCGCCCACGTTGTGGTGGCTCTTGATGTTGGCTGCGCCTTCACCGCCGCCGGACTCGACGACGTCGGGGTACAGGGTGCCCTGGACCAGGAAGCGGATGGGCTCGCCCTCGGCTTCGGCCTTGGCCATGATGGCCCGCTCGGCTTCTTCGAAGGCCCGGATGAACTCGCGGCCGATGATCTTGCGCTTCGTCTCCGGATCCGACACCCCGGCAAGTGCGCTCAGGAAGCGCTCCTGCTCGTTGGCCACATACAGGTTGACGCCGGTGGCGGCCACGAAATCGCGTTCCACCTGCTCGGCTTCGCCTTCACGCAGCAGCCCGTGGTCCACGAAGACACAGGTCAGCTGGTCGCCGACGGCGCGCTGGACCAGGGCGGCGGCTACAGCGGAGTCGACGCCGCCGGAGAGTCCGCAGATAACCCGGGAAGTGCCGACCTGGGCGCGGATGCGGGCAACCTGCTCTTCCACGATGTTGCCCGTGGTCCAGCTGCGGTCCAGCTTGGCACCCTTGAAGAGGAAGTTCTCCAGCACGGTCTGGCCGTGGGCGGAGTGCTTGACCTCGGGGTGCCACTGCACGCCGTAGAGGCCCTTTTCCTCATTCGCGAAGGCCGCCACCGGTGCTCCGGCAGTGCTGGCGAGCACGTCGAAGCCTTCCGGGGCTTCCTGGACGCTGTCGCCGTGGCTCATCCACGTGTTCTGCTCCTCGGGGGTGCCCTCGAGGATGGACCGGGCACCGCCGACGGCGCGGGCATCGGTGGAGCCGTACTCGCGCAGGCCCGTCTTGGCCACCTTGCCGCCCAGGGCGGCAGCCATGGCCTGGAAGCCGTAGCAGATGCCGAATACGGGCACGCCGGCTTCGAACAGGTCGGTGTGCACGGTCGGGGCGCCTTCGGCGTAAACGCTGGAGGGGCCGCCGGAAAGGATGATGGCAGCCGGGTTCTTCGCCAGCAGCTGCTCGGTGGTGTAGGTGTGGGGAACCACCTCGGAGTAGACGTCGGCTTCGCGCACCCGGCGGGCAATCAACTGGGCGTACTGTGCTCCGTAGTCCACAACAAGGACGGGCCGCTCTTCAATGGGGTCAGTCGCGGGATTAGTCACGTTTCAAGGATAGTCGGCCCGCCGCCGGGCATGCACACCGGCCGGCGGACGCTTTGCTGCATCCGCCGGCCGGCAGGTCCGCTTAGTACCGCTTGGCCGCTTCAGGATGGGCGTCGAGCTCGGCCAGGACCTGCTTGTGGACGCGTCCCTCGACAATAAAGGAGAGGAACGGCACAACGCCGCCGAGGGCGATGAGGATGAACTTGGAGAACGGCCAGCGCATCAGCTGCCACAGCCGGAAGTCCGAAAGCAGGTAAACCACGTACATCCAGCCGTGCAGGATCAGCACGCCGATGGACAGGTTGACCCCGCCCACAATGATTTCGGTATTGAAGCCGTACTTGGCGACCATCTCCACCACCAGGGCCAGCAGCAGCACGCCGGTGACGTAGGCAAAGACCTTGTAGAACCCCAGGGCGGAGCGGATCTGGGCGTGCGTACCCCCGAACCGGCGCTTCTTTTTCTTCGGGGTTGCTTTGGCGGTGCCTGCGGATTCGCTCACTTGGTTACCTCACTGCTGGGGTGGTCGGCTTCGGGTTCTGCATCGTCGTCGTCATACTCGTCTTCGTATTCGTCGTCCTCAAGGCTGCGCCGGTAGTCGTCGGCCACCAGCCGCCACCACAGGAACACGGAGAAACCGGCGAAAACAATCCATTCCAGGGCGTAGAAAATGTTCAGCCAGTTGACCGGGGTTTCCTCCGGCTGGGCTTGAACCTGCACGGGCTGCATGCTGCCCGTCTCCGGTGCCACGCCGTCGACCGTGAGCTCATGCGCGGTCACGAACGCCGAATACGACGGGGTGTCCCACAGGTTGATCAGCTCGGCGGTGGACAGCGATGGAACACGGCTCTCTGCGGGGGTCTTGGCCACCGGGGCCTCAGTGGGCAGCAGGCGGCCGACGACGGCGGCGTCACCGGCCGGGGCCGGCTCGGCGTCGTCGGGGTCCTGGACCCAGCCGCGGACCACGGGGATCACTTCGCCGGCCGGAGCACCGTCGACCTTGAAGGCGGTGACCACCCAGTAGCCCTCCTGTCCGTCCTGGAGCCGCTGCTCCACGAGGACGGATTTTTCCGGTTCAAAATGCCCGGTGAAGGAGACCATCTGGTCGGCTTCGGATTCGAAGATCGGTTTGCCGGGGGTGAAGGCTTCGGTCAGCGGGCGGACGTCTTCGGTGGCCCGGGGGCCGGTGGACTCCTCCGGTTCGGCGCTGGAGAACTGCCATTGGCTCAACAGCACAAAGACCGTCGAGATTGCTAGGGCAAAGAGCAGGCCGGCTATCCAGCGCGGCTGCAGGGCAGTTTTGAGCACGCGTTAACGGTACTTCGTCCGGCTGTAGAAAACCCAATGGCGTTTGGTTGGTGCCTAGTGGTCGAAGAACACCAGGGAGGAATTGATCAGTTCCGCAATAACCTCGGCATCGTTGGCCCGGCGCAGGGAATCCCTGAAGGCGGGCCGGAACAGGGACCGCGCAATGGTGGCCAGCACTTCCAGGTGCTGGGAGAAGGACGCAGAAGGTGTGGCGATGAGCAAGATCACAGTTGCCGGGCCGTCGGCGGCACCGAAATCCACGCTGTGCCCGTACCGGGCTATGCCCACGGCGATGGATGTCTCGCGGACGTACTCGCTGCGGGCGTGGGGCAGCCCGATCCCGCCGGGCAGCCCGGTGGCCATCTGGTGTTCCCGGGCACGCACCTGCTCCAGGAAGCCCTCCAAGTTACTGATCCGCCCGGTGGCATAGAGCCGCGCCGCCAGCTGCGCCGCGGCGTCGTACCGGTCCGCTGCCTCCATTTCCAGGATCACCAGCGCAGGTTCGGTGAGCACCGCCCCCGCTTCGTTCAGTGAAAGTTCTTCAGCCAAGGTTTCCGATTCCGCCTAGATCCTGGGGGCAATGTCTTCAGCGGCCAGGCGGGCGGCGTCGGCACTCTTGTCGTCGGGCTGTTCCTGGCTGAGCCGTTCAGCCTCCACCCGGGCCGCGTAATGCGCCACTTCGCTTTCGGTCCGGGCCACGTCCCAGCCCAGCAGCGGAGCCATCAACTCGGCGGCCACCGGCGCAGCGGACACCCCGCGGTCCCAGGTCTCAATGGAGATGCGTGTCCGGCGGGCCAGGACGTCCTCCACATGCCGGGCGCCCTCATGCGTGGTGGCGTAGACGACCTCGGCGCGCAGGTAGTCGTCGGCGCCGGGCAGCGGTTCGGCCAGGGCCGGATCCTCGCGGATCAGGTCCAGCACGTCGTAGGCCATGGAGCCGTACCGGTTGAGCAGGTGTTCAACCCGGGCTACGTGCACCCCGTACTCGTCGGCGGTGCGGTGCCGCCGGTTCCAGGCCGCCGCGTAGCCCACCGCTCCCAGCAGCGGGATGGTCTGGGTGCAGCTTTCGGGCACCTTTTCGTCCAGCGCCCGGGCGGCCTCGTCAACGGCGTCCTTGGCCATCACTCGGTAGGTGGTCCATTTTCCGCCGGCCACCACCACCAGGCCGGGCACGGGGTGGGCCACCACGTGCTCGCGGGACAGCTTGGCCGTGGAGTCATTCTCGCCGGCCAGCAGCGGCCGGAGCCCGGCGTAGACCCCCTCCACATCCGCGCGCCCCAGCGGCGTCTTCAGCACCAGGTTCACATGCTCAAGGATGTAGTCGATGTCCGCCGAGGTAGCCGCGGGATGGGCCTTGTCCAGGTTCCAGTCAGTGTCGGTGGTGCCGATGATCCAGTGCCGTCCCCACGGGATGACGAACAGCACCGACTTCTCGGTCCGCAGGATCATGCCCACGGTGGACTGGATGCGGTCCTTGGGGACCACCAGGTGCACCCCCTTGGAGGCCCGGACCTTCAGCTGGCCGCGGTCGGTGACCAGGGCCTGGGTTTCGTCCGTCCATACACCGGTGGCGTTGACCACCTGGCTGGCGGCAATATCGAACTCGGCACCAGTCTCCTGGTCGCGGACGCGGGCGCCAACCACCCGCTCCCCCTCGCGCAGGAACTCGACCACGGCCAGGCGGTTGACCACGGCTGCCCCGTAATGCGCCGCGGTCCGGACCATGTTGGCCACGTACCGGGCATCGTCCACCTGCCCGTCGTAGTAGCGGATGGCACCCACCATCGCGTCATCCTTCAGGCTCGGGGCCATGCGCAGGGTCTGCTTGCGGGTCAGGTGCTTCTGCATGGGCACGCCCCGGGAATTGCCAGAGGTCATGCCCATGGTGTCGTAGAGGAAGATGCCTGCACCCACGTAGGGCCGCTCGATGACCCGCTTGGTGAGCGGATACAGGAACGCCACGGGCTTCACCAGGTGCGGGGCGATCCGCTGGAGCAGCAGGCCGCGCTCCTTCAGTGCCTCCTGCACGAGGGCGAAGTCCAGCATTTCCAGGTAGCGCAGGCCGCCGTGGATGAGTTTGGAGGACCGTGACGATGTTCCCGACGCCCAGTCACGGGCCTCCACCATGCCCACCTTCAAGCCCCGCGTTACGGCGTCCAGGGCTGCTCCGGCGCCCACGACGCCGCCACCCACAATCAGGATGTCCAGTTCATTTCCGGGTTGCGCGGTGGACCGCAGCCGGTCCATCGCATCAATCCGGTACTCGGGGCTCAGGGCGTCTGCAGACATGGTCAAGGTTCCTCTCTAGGGTCCTGCCGTAGCTGCGTCCACTCTAGGCAATGAGCGGCGGTTATTACAGGTTGTACTGGTACGGCGAAACCAACACCTCAATACGCTGGAACGCCTTGAGGTCCGAATACCCGGTGGTCGCCATGGCCCGGCGCAGCGCGCCCATCAGGTTCGAGGTGCCGTTGGTGTGGTGGGAGGGGCCCCACAGGACTTCCCGAAGCGGTCCCACGGTGTCCAGCCGGACCCTGTCGCCGCGCGGCAGCTCGCTGTGGTGGGCTTCCTGGCCCCAGTGCCAGCCCTGCCCCGGCGCCTCTTCGGCGCGGGCCAGCGCGGAACCGAGCATTACCGCGTCGGCGCCCATGGCGAAGGCCTTGATGATGTCGCCGCTGGTGCCCATGCCGCCGTCGGCAATGACGTGCACGTACCGGCCGCCGGACTCATCCATGTAGTCCCGGCGCGCTTCGGCAATGTCGGAGATGGCCGTAGCCATGGGGGCGTGGATGCCCAGGGCGCGGCGGGTGGTGGTGGTGGCTCCGCCGCCGAAGCCGACCAGCACGCCGGCGGCGCCGGTGCGCATCAGGTGCAGGGCCGGGGTGTAGCCGGCAGCGCCGCCGACAATTACGGGGACATCGAGTTCGTAGATGAACTGCTTCAGGTTCAGCGGTTCCACGTTCTTGGACACGTGCTCGGCCGAAACGGTGGTGCCGCGGATGACGAAAACGTCGACGCCGGCAGCCAGGACCGTCTTGTAGAACTCCTGGGTGCGCTGCGGGGTGAGCGAACCGGCAACCGTCACGCCGGCGTCGCGCATCTCGGCCAGCCGGGAACTGATCAGCTCGGCGCGGATGGGAGCGTCGTAGATTTCCTGCAGGCGGGCGGTGGCGGCGGGATTGAAGTTGTCGCGGCTGAGCTCGGCAATTTCGTCCAGCAGCGGCTGCGGATCTTCGTACCGGGTCCACAGGCCTTCGAGGTTCAGCACACCCAGGCCGCCCAGCTTGCCCAGCGCAATGGCGGAGGCCGGGGACATGACCGAGTCCATGGGCGCGCCGATGACCGGCATCTCGAACTGGTAGGCGTCTATCTGCCAGTTGATCGAGACGTCCTGCGGATCACGGGTACGCCGCGAGGGCACAATTGCCACGTCATCCAGGGAGTAGGCTCTGCGCCCTTGCTTGCCACGGCCAATTTCAATCTCGTTACTCACACTCCCTAGGTTATCCCAGTGTGTGACGGGAGGCTTAAACACCAAGGGCAGCCGCCGCGCAGTGCGCAGGAGCTGCCCTTGGCCGGAAACCGGTTAGCGGCGTGAACCGTAGTTCGGTGCCTCGACAGTCATCATGATGTCGTGCGGGTGGGATTCCTTCAGGCCGGCCGGGGTGATCCGGACGAACTTGCCCTTGGCCTTCAGTTCGGGGATGGTGCGTGCGCCGGTGTAGAACATGGTCTGGCGCAGGCCGCCCACCAACTGGTGGGCCACGGCCGAGAGCGGCCCGCGGTAGGGCACCTGGCCCTCGATGCCTTCCGGGATCAGCTTTTCGTCGCTGGGGACGTCGGCCTGGAAGTAGCGGTCCTTGGAGTAGGAGGTGTTCTTGCCCCGGGACTGCATGGCACCCAGGGAGCCCATGCCGCGGTAGGACTTGAACTGCTTGCCGTTGACGAACACCAGGTCACCCGGGCTTTCGGCAGAACCGGCGAGCAGGCCGCCGAGCATAACGGTGTCGGCGCCGGCCACAATGGCCTTGCCGATGTCGCCGGAGTACTGCAGGCCGCCGTCGGCGATCAGCGGCACGCCGGCGGGAATGGCCGCCTTGGACGCTTCGTAGATGGCGGTGATCTGGGGTACCCCGACGCCGGCCACCACGCGGGTGGTGCAGATGGAGCCGGGGCCCACACCCACCTTGATGGCGTCGGCACCGGCGTCAATCAGTGCCTGGGCGCCTTCGCGGGTGGCCGCCTGGCCGCCGATGATGTCCACGTGTGCCGCGGCCGGATCCTTCTTCAGGCGGGCGATCATTTCCAGCACACCGGCGCTGTGGCCGTTGGCGGTGTCCACCACGAGGATGTCGACGCCGGCCTCCACCATGGACATGGCACGCTCGTACCCGTCGCCGAAGAACCCGATGGCGGCGCCCACGCGCAGCCGTCCTTCATCGTCCTTGGTGGCCAGCGGGTACTGCTCCGCCTTGTCGAAGTCCTTGACGGTGATCAGGCCCTGCAGCTTGCCGTCGTCGTCCACCAGCGGCAGCTTCTCGATGCGGTTCTTGCCGAGCAGCTCCACGGTTTCCTCGGCGCTGATCCCCACCCGGCCGGTGATGAGCGGCATCCGCGTCATTACTTCTTCGACCTTGCGGTTGGGGTACTCGGAGACCGGAATGAACCGGGTGTCGCGGTTGGTCACAATGCCCAGCAGCGTGTTTTCCTCGTCGACAACCGGCAGGCCGGAAACGCGGAAGTGTGCGCACAGGTCATCGAGGTCGCGCAGGGTGGCGCCGGGGGAAATGGTGACCGGGTTGGTGATCATGCCCGATTCGCTGCGCTTGACGCGGTCCACGTGCTCGGCCTGGTCAGCGATGGAAAGGTTGCGGTGGATGACGCCGAGGCCGCCCTGGCGGGCCATTGCGATGGCCATGCGGGACTCGGTCACCGTGTCCATGGCGGCCGAAAGCAGCGGGGTCTGCACGGTGATGCGCTTGGACAGCCGCGAGCTGGTGTCTGCTTCGGAGGGGATAACATCCGTCGGGCCGGGCAGCAGGAGGACGTCGTCGTATGTCAGGCCGACGAAGCCGAACGGATCATGTTCTGGGTACTGCTGACTCAAAGCTGCGCCTCTTTCGGGGAATGAGAGGAAGGAAAAGGCCCGATGTAGCCTGTACCTATCCTAAAACGAAAGCGCCCGTGCCCCTATTCCACGGGTTGGTAACCTTCGGCCGGAACGGGTTCACCGTCCCAGCCGGTGGTCGCCAGTATCCGCTGGGAAAGGACCCGCGCGGTGGTCTCCAGGTAGGTCTTGCCCAGATGGTCGTGGTCCATGTACACGAGCATGTTGCCCACGATGCCCGGGCACTCCCCCTCCGTGCACAGCCGGTCGCTCATATCCACCACGGCTGTCCCCGGAATCCGCTCGGATAAGCCCTCAAGCGGGGAAACCGGGGCCAGGACCCGGCTGCGCGGCATGCTGCAGCCCCCCGGATCCAGCTCGTTGCTTTCCAGGCACTTGACCATGTCGTAGTCGAAACGGGGGTTGTCGCGCAGGGCTATAACGCCGATCCCCGCCTCGGCGAAAGGCCGCACGCCGTCGTCGTAACCCGGGACCAGGATCTCCTCCGGCGAGCTTTCGCGTGTGAGCGATGCCACCGTAAACACGGCGTCGGGAGTTCTTTCCAGCACGTACCGTGCGGCGGCGGCATTAAAGGAATTGCATTCGGCACTGCGCTCCGGCACGTCGCCGCCGTAGCGGCAGCCGGGCTTGAGCACGGCGATCAGGTGCCACGAGTTCGTCCGGGCCACAGGACCCATCGCGGCCATCCACTGCTGGGCATGCGAGTCCCCGAGGACCACGATGGTGCGCTCGGCGCCCTCCGGCGACCCGATTTCCAGGCACTTGCCCAACAGCGGATCGGCAGGCGCGTACTCCGGCGCGCAGGCGCCGTCGAAGTCCGCCCATTCACTGCCGATGCTGCTCACGGCCGGTTTGAGCACGGCTTCAGCCGGCACGGACTCCACGAAGGCCGGATCCAGGGCCAGGGCACCCGGGTTTTCCGCCACGCCCTGGCTCATGACCTTGATCTGAGTCCCGTGCACCTGCCGCTGCCAGCCGGCCAGGGGTGCAGCCACCACGGCCAGCAGGGCGGCAATTACGACGGCGGAACGCCATCGTCCGGCTCCGCTCCAGGACAAGGACCGCACGGGCGCTTCCACGAACCGGGTACTGAGCACGGCCAGGACCAGGGACGCTGCGATGACCAGTGCACCGTCTACCGGCCCGGCGGAATCCTGCCCGGAATACACCAGCCAGAACACCAGGACCGGCCAATGCCACAGGTACAGGCCGTAGGAGCTGTTGCCCAGCTTCACCAGGGGCGGTGCGGCAAGGAAACGGTCCACCCCCGCCCTGCTGCCGGTCTGCCCCGCCACAATGATCATGGCGGCGGCCAGCAGGGGCCAGAGGGCAATATATCCGGGGAACTGCTGCTGGACCTGGAGCAGCACGCCGCAGCTGAGCATGGCAGCCAGGCCGACCCAGCCCATAATAATCCGGAGCAGGCGCGGCAGGTTGAGGTACGGCAGTGCCAGGGCCAGCAGCGAACCCAGTGCGAACTCCCACAGGCGGGTGCGGGTGTCGAAGTAGGCGTAGGCCTGGTTCACGGCAGTTTCGCGGACGGAAAAGGCCAGGGAGAGGGTAAAGACCGTGCCGAACACTGCCAGCAGTACCGGGCGGAAGCGCCATCCGAAGGCCGCCGCGGCCCCGGCAGCCAGGGCAAAGAGCAGGGGCCAGAGGATGAACACCTGGCCTTGGACCGACAGTGACCAGAAGTGCTGGAGCGGGCTGGCGCTGCTGTGGTCGCGGGCGTAGTAATCCACCGAGCCGTTGGCCAGGGTCCAGTTCTGCACATAAAACAGTGAGGACCAGGCCTGCCGGAACACGCCCGTCCAGTCGCTGGCCGGCAGCAGGACGCGGGCCGCAGCCAGCACGGCCAGCAGCACTGCCGCCGCGGAGGGCAGCAGCCGGGGAAACAGGTGCAGCCAATACCGGCCCAGCGCCAGCGGCCGGCCGGCTTCCATCTTCCGTACAAAGGACCCGGTGAGCAGGAACGCGGACAGGAGCAGGAAAATATCCACGCCGCCGGAAACCCGGTCCAGCCACACGTGGTAAACCATCACCAGCACCACGGCGAGGGCGCGCAGGCCCTGCACTTCGGGCCGGTAGCGCCGCTCCTGCTGGTGTGTGTCCGGCACCCGCTGCCCTTCTGTTCTGGAACATATAACCGGAAGAGTTTACCCGCTGCGTAAGCCCGGCACCGCCGCCCGGACAGCGCAAGGCCCCGCCGCGGAAGGGTTTCCGGGGCGGGGCCAGGTGCCTGGTGAGCGCGGCTGTTCAGCTAGTGCTGGTGGCCGTGGTCCTCGTCTTCCTCGGCAGGCTTCTCCACCACGAGGGCTTCGGTGGTGAGCACCAGCGAAGCGATCGAAGCGGCGTTGCGCAGGGCCGAGCGGGTGACCTTGACGGGGTCGATGATGCCGGCGGCAATCAGGTCCTCATATTCGCCGGTGGCGGCGTTGAAGCCGTTGTTGACCTTCAGCTCACCGACCTTGGCGACTACGACCATGCCTTCGGCGCCGGCGTTTTCAGCGATCCAGCGCAGCGGCTGGGCCAGTGCGCGGCGCACCAGCGAAACCGCGGTGGCGGCGTCGCCTTCGAGCTTCAGGACCTCCGGGTCGGTGTCCAGGACCTGCGAGGCGTGGACCAGCGCGGAACCGCCGCCGGCCACAATGCCTTCTTCCAGGGCTGCACGGGTGGAGGAAACAGCATCTTCGATGCGGTGCTTCTTTTCCTTCAGCTCCACCTCGGTGGCTGCGCCGACGCGGATGACGCCGATGCCGCCGGAGAGCTTGGCCAGGCGTTCCTGCAGCTTCTCGCGGTCCCAGTCAGAATCCGTGCGCTCAATCTCCGCACGGATCTGTGCAACGCGGTCGGCAACGTCGGCTTCGGAACCGGCGCCGTCAACAATGGTGGTGTTGTCCTTGGTGACGGTGATCCGGCGGGCCGAACCCAGGACCTCCAGGCCAACCTGGTCCAGCTTCAGGCCCAGATCGGGGCTGACCACCTGTGCGCCGGTGAGGGTCGCGATGTCCTGCATCATGGCCTTGCGGCGGTCGCCGAAGCCCGGAGCCTTGACGGCAACCACGTTCAGGGTGCCGCGGATCTTGTTGACCACCAGGGTGGACAGGGCTTCGCCGTCGACGTCTTCGGCAATGATGAACAGCGGCTTGGAGGTCTGCAGCGCCTTTTCCAGCAGCGGCAGGAACTCGGCAACCGAGGAGATCTTGCCGGAGTTGATCAGGATCAGCGCGTCTTCGAGGACGGCTTCCTGGCGCTCCGGGTCGGTGACGAAGTACGGCGAGAGGTAGCCCTTGTCGAACTGCATGCCTTCGGTGATGGCCAGTTCGGTCTGCGTGGAGGAGGACTCCTCGATGGTGATCACGCCGTCCTTGCCGACGGTGTCGAAGGCCTGCGCCAGCAGTTCGCCGATCTCGGTGCTCTGCGCGGAGATGGCGGCCACGTGGGCCACCTGGTTGCCTTCAACTTCCTTGGCATTCTCCAGAAGGCGCTTGGCAACGGCGTCCACGGACACCTCGATGCCGCGCTTGAGCTGCCCGGGAGCAGCACCGGCGGCAACGTTGCGCAGGCCTTCCTTGACCAGGGCCTGCGCCAGGACGGTGGCCGTGGTGGTGCCGTCGCCGGCAACATCGTTGGTCTTGGTGGCTACTTCCTTGGCCAGCTGTGCGCCAAGGTTCTCGTACGGGTCATCGAGCTCGACTTCGCGGGCAATCGTGACGCCGTCGTTGGTGATGGTGGGAGCGCCCCAGGACTTAGCCAGGACGACGTTGCGGCCGCGCGGGCCGAGGGTCACCTTGACTGCGTTGGCGAGCTTATCAACGCCGGCTTCCAGCGAGCGACGGGCGGAGTCATTGAACTCCAACTGCTTTGCCATGTGTGTGTCCTTTCCGACAACTACATCTGCACCTGCATCAGAAAACCCCGGCCAGGATGTGGCCGGGGTTTTCCGGGGGGAACTACTTTACGACGACGGCCAGCACGTCGCGGGCGGACAGCACCAGGTACTCCTGGCCACCGTGCTTGACTTCGGTTCCGCCGTACTTGGAGTAGATGACTACGTCGCCTTCGGCAACGTCAACCGGGATGCGGTTGCCGTTGTCGTCAACGCGGCCGGGTCCAACTGCAACTACTTCGCCCTCCTGGGGCTTTTCCTTGGCAGTGTCCGGGATAACGAGACCGGAAGCAGTGGTCTGCTCGGCCTCGAGGGGGCGGACAACAATACGATCTTCAAGGGGCTTAATAGAGACCGACACTCGGGCTCTCCTTTGCGTAGTTTCTAACAGAATGGGGCCGTTGGTTGGCGCTGGCCGTCGTCGCGGTGCCGGTTCGCGCTGTCCCTTCGGGAGTTAGCACCCTCACGTTCGGAGTGCTAAGTGAGACTTTATGCAACGGTTAGCACTCGGTCAAGGTGAGTGCCAGCGCGGGCCGATTCCCGCCGTCTCCGGCGGTCCATTGCGCGGCTAATGCCGGAAAGCTAATTTGCTTAGGCTTACCTAAGCGGATAGTTTTCATCTGCGCGCATCATTAGAAAACATTTCTGTGCCCTATTTCCGAAACAGGCACCACGACTCTTACCGGAGCCCCCATGATCACCACGTCCCGCCTGCTGGCCGGAACCGCCCTTGTGTCCCTCCTGGCCCTCAGCGCCTGCTCCACCGAAGCCGCAGAAGCCGACGCCGAGTCCACGCAGGCCTCCACCGTGACGGTCGAGCACGCGCAGGGCAGCACCGAAGTACCGGTGAACCCCGAGACCGTCTACACCTTCGACCTCGGTGCACTGGACACGATGGATGCCCTCGACATTGACGTCGACGGCGTCCCGGCGGCCAACTTCCCTGAGAGCCTGTCCAAGTACGCGGCGGATGACATCACCAAGATCGGCAGCATGAAGGAACCGGACTTCGAAGCCATTAGCGCCGAGGCACCGGATTTGATCATCATTTCCGGCCGCGTTGCGGATTCCTACGAGGAACTGAACAAGATCGCCCCGACCATCGACCTGAGTGTCGACAACACCGATGCGTGGAACTCCTTCGAGGAAAACACCCGGACCATCGGGAAGATCTTCGGCAAGGACGACATGGTCGAGGACAAGCTCTCGGCGCTGGAGTCCAAGGTCGGGGACACCAAGAAGCTGGCAGCCGACGCCGGCAACGGCCTGATCGTGATGACCAGCGGCGGCGAAATGACCGCCTACGGCGCCGGCTCGCGTTTCGGCATCATCCATGACGTCCTCGGCGTCGAGCCCGCTGCCGAAGTGAAGACCGAAGGCGCCCACGGCGAGTCCGTGTCCTTCAACTACATTGCCGACACCAACCCCGCCCACTTGTTCGTGATTGACCGGGACGTTGCCGTCGGCGAATCCGGCGAAGCCGCGTCCGCCGTGCTGGACAACGAACTGGTCAAGAGCACCAAGGCTGCTCAGAACAACAACATCACCATGCTGGACTCCGCCAGCTGGTACCTGGTCGGATACGGCCTGAACAACGTCGACTCGATGGTTTCCACCATCCACGACGCCCTCTAGCCGCGCCTCCCCCGCTCCGCGGCCCGGCACCTGTGCCGGGCCGCGGAGGAACTGGACATCACTATGACCGCTACCGCCGCGCAGCCGGCACCAGCCCCCGCCGCCGTTGAACGGCGGCGCTTTGTGCGTTCGGCCTTCGGACTCGCCGCGGGTGTATGCATTGTTATCCTCCTGGCAGCCCTCAGCCTCTTTGTGGGCGTGGGCGACCTGTCCCTGTCCTCGCTGCTTGCCGGGGATCCCACCACGCAGATGCTCTTCTGGGCCAGCCAATTCCCCCGCACCCTGAGCATCGTCCTGGCTGGCATGGCCCTGAGCGTGGCCGGCCTGATCATGCAGCTGATGGCCCGCAACAAGTTCGTGGAGCCCTCCACTGTGGGAACGGTGGAATCGGCGCAGCTGGGCATCCTCGCCGTCACGGTGCTGCTGCCGGGTGCGTCCATGTTCCTGAAGATGTCCGCGGCCTCGGTCTTCGCCGCTGCCGGGACCGCACTGTTCCTGCTGGTCCTGCGCCGGATTCCGTTGCGCAACACCCTGATTGTCCCCCTGGTGGGAATCATGCTCGGCGGCGTCATTTCCGCCGTCACCACGTTCTTCGCCTACCGCACCGACCTGCTGCAGACCCTCAACAGCTGGATGATCGGCGACTTCTCAGGTGTCCTGCGCGGACGCTACGAGCTGCTGTGGATTGTGGGCGCCCTGACCCTGATCGGCTACCTTGCCGCAGACCGCTTCACCGTGGCCGGCATGGGGGCGGATTTCACCACCAACCTCGGCCTGAACTACAACCGGGTCATGGCACTGGGCCTGGTCATCGTGTCCCTGATCAGTGCCGTGGTTGTGGTCAGCGTCGGCTCCATACCCTTCCTGGGGCTGATCGTGCCGAACCTGGTCTCGCTGCTGATCGGTGACAACGTGCGCCGGGCTGTTCCCTGGGTTGCCGTGTTCGGTGCCGGTTTCGTGCTGCTGTGCGACATCATCGGCCGCACCATCCGCTACCCGTATGAAATTCCCGTAGGCGTTATTGTGTCCGCCGTCGGCAGTGTCATCTTCCTGTACCTTCTGCTGCGC
The DNA here is from genome assembly GCF_020907365.1 of Arthrobacter sp. zg-Y750. Taxonomy (NCBI): domain Bacteria; kingdom Bacillati; phylum Actinomycetota; class Actinomycetes; order Micrococcales; family Micrococcaceae; genus Arthrobacter; species Arthrobacter sp. zg-Y750. The sequence continues at coordinate 31,955 of NZ_JAJJOC010000002.1, forward strand.
AAACGGGGTTCCCGTGCCTGAGTCCTCCCCCAGCGTGCTGCCCGCAGCCCTCACGGAGCACCGGCGCCGGCCGGTCCGGACGGTGCCGGCGAAATTCTGGATCATCACCCTGGGCGTGGTGGCTGCGGCCCTCGTCGCCGTGTTCATGACCATCGAGCTCCGCGGCAACCTGGGCTACATCCTGCCCCGGCGTGCCGTGAAGGTGGGTTCCATGATCCTGGTGGCCTACGCCGTCGGCGTCTCCACGGTGCTGTTCCAGACAGTGACCGCCAACCGCATCCTCACCCCCTCCATCATGGGCTTCGACGCCCTGTATATCCTGATCCAGACCGTGCTCGTTTTCGCCCTGGGCGGCGGGGCGCTGCTGTCCCTGGGCGCCCCCGCGCGGTTCGGCATCGAAGTGCTGCTGATGGTGGGCTTCTCCTTCCTGCTGTACCGCTGGCTGTTCACCGGCGGGGGCAAGTCGCTGCACCTGATGCTGCTGGTAGGCATTGTCTTCGGCACCATGTTCCGCGGCTTATCCTCGCTGCTGCAGCGGTTGATCGACCCGAGCGAATTCATCATCCTGCAGGACCTGTTCTTCGCCAGTTTCAACAACGTGGACGCCGGGCTGCTCGGCTATTCGGCCGTTGCCGTCGCCGTCGTCAGTGCCATGGCCTGGCGCATGCGGCACTCCTTCGACGTGCTGGCGCTGGGCCGGGAAACCGCAGTGAACCTTGGTGTGGACCACAAGCGCGCGGTGACCGCCACGCTGGTCATCTGCTCGGTGCTGGTGGCGGTGTCCACCGCCTTGGTGGGCCCGGTGACCTTCTTCGGCCTGCTCGTCGCGTCCCTGGCCTACCAGCTGTGCGCCCAGTTCCGCCACGCAGCTGTCCTGCCCATTGCCGTGCTCCTGGGCATCATTGCCCTGGTGGGCGGGCAGCTGGTGCTGGAGCGGATCTTCGACTTCGATACCGCCCTGAGCATCGTCATTGAATTCGTGGGCGGCATTGTCTTCCTCATCCTGCTCCTGCGGGGATCGGTGAAATGATCCCGTCCCCGCTGCACCGCCAGAAAGGCCCCGCATCATGATTTCCGTTTCCGGCGTGACCAAACGCTACTCCTCCGCCGTCGTGGTGGACGGTGTCAGCTGCGAAATCAAGGAAGGCGGCATCACCTCGATCATTGGACCAAACGGCGCCGGCAAATCCACGCTGCTTTCCATGATCAGCCGGCTGCTGGGGATGGACTCGGGGACGGTCACCGTGGACGGGCTCGACGTCGTCACCACGCCGGGGCGCGACCTTGCGAAGAAGATGGCCATCCTGCGCCAGGACAACCAGCTCACTGTCCGCCTGACTGTGCGGGACCTGGTCGGGTTTGGCCGCTACCCGCACAACGGCGGACGTCCCGGGCCTGCGGACAAGGCCCACATCAATACCGCCATGGAGTACCTGGACCTGACTGCCCTGGCGGACAAGTTCGTGGACGAGCTGTCCGGAGGCCAGCGCCAGCGCGCGTTCATTGCCATGGTGCTGGCCCAGGACACGGACTACCTGCTGCTGGATGAGCCGCTGAACAACCTGGACATGAAGCACTCCGTGGAAATGATGCGGCTGCTGCGCCGGCTTACCGACGACTTCGGCAAGACCGTGGTGCTGGTCATCCACGACATTAACTTCGCGTCCTGCTATTCGGACGACATCATCGCCATGTGTGACGGCCGGCTGATTCATCAGGGGCCGCCGTCGGACATCATGCGCCCGGAAGTCCTGAAGGACATTTACGACATCGATATCCGGATCGAGGAAATTGAAGGCAACCGGATAGGCGTGTACTTCGCCTGACCGGCCCCGATCAGCGGCCCTGCCCGCGTTGCTGCTGCTTCCGCCCGCCACGGCCGCGGCTCGCCGGCAGCGCAGAGCCGAGCTGCTCGGGGAGAGCATAAACGAGGCACATGAGGATGTCCTGGAGCGTGGAAGATGCAATCGCCTCAAGCGCCGTGCCGGCGCCGGGCAGTGACTGTGCAGCCCATATGCCGGCCCCGGCAGCGCTGATCCAGGTGAATCCCTGCCCCGAGGACTGGTCGGCCAGGGTCCATTCCGTCCAGTCCGTTTCCAGCATGTCCCGGATCTCTGCGCCGGCTCCCTCCGGGGACGGCAACCGGAAACCGTTCAGCCGGTCCTCATACTCCCGCGCGTCAAGAACCAGGACCTGATGCCCTCCCGGTGCGGCGGCGGATCCGGGCCCTGCGTGCGGTGACGCGGCCCGGCGGGCCAGTACAGGTGTCAGGCTGCCCAACGGCAGCAGGGACAGCTGCTCGTTTCCGCTGGACGCGCGGGGACCGGAGAGCAAATCCGGTCCCGTGAGCACGTCGGTTCCCGTAAGCAGCAGTGCCTCGCGTTCTCCGGTCCAGATGTCCAGCCTGGTGCTGCTGCCATAATTGCTGCTGCACAGTGCCAGCCTTCTATCGGCCCGTCGCCAGGGCCCGGCCAGGCGGTGTCCCCGGGCGGTGAGGAAAGCATCTGCAGTCAGCAGGTCCGCGTCCTGCAGTTCGGCCACCGCAGCCGGCTGTAGCCTCCGACGACGCCGTTCCAAGGCCGCGCGCGAAACCATGGCCGCCAGTAACTCCAGCGCCGATGCTGAAAGCATGAAACTGTCCAGCGCTTCCGGGAGTGTCCCCTGAGCGGGAGCGGGTGCGGGAAAGGGCCCAGCCGGCTGTGTGCGGACGATACTGTGCCGGGCGGTACTGTGCAGGGCGGTACTGTGCAGGGCGGTACTGTGCAGGGCACTAATTTCCCCGGTGGTGCGGCCGTATACCGGCATTGTTGCTGCCCCCTGATTGACGTGTGGTTCCAACGTACGGGCGGAGGCAAAAACCGTCGATGGGTAGAACTACCCATCGACTACCTGCCCCGCACCGTGCACCATGAAGCCCATCGGCAAATACGCAGGCCCGGCGGCCAGTTAACCGCCCCTTGTATTGCGCCGTCCCAGACCGTTCTCCTAGGTTGGGACCCCAAGCTTCCGCCGCCCGCAAGGAAAGGACCTGCCGTGGACCCCAAGCTCCGTGTGGCCATCCGGCTCGACCTCGATCTCCAGCAGGCACGGCTGGTGGTGCACGGGCGGGTCACTGACCAGAACTGCAGGGTGCTGTACGTGCTGGCGCGCCGAGCCAACGCCACCCTTCCGGGCCTCAACGTAGTCCTGGACCTGCGCCGGGCCGTTGTCACCGAGAGCGCCATGGCCGGCCTGACCCGCAGCTCCGAAACGGGCGAACTGCCGGTGCTGACGGGGCGGCCGGAGACGGAGGCACTTGCACCTCGGCAGCTGAGCATCCTGGCTCCGGCGGCTTAGCCCTCCGGACGCCTCCAGCCTTCCGCCACTGCTCAGCGGGTGGGCGCCCCGTTCCCCGGGCGGTGGACAATGTCCTCGTGGGATCGGGCGTGCAGCCATGCGGAAGGGACATCCGCACCGAGATCCAGCGGTGCTCCCGTTGCTGCAGTATGAACCGTTCTGGCGATGGCATCCCAGACCAGGGAGGACGGCTGCGCATCCAGCCGGATACCGCCGTCGGCCGGGATCACCGAGTAGTGGCCTGCCTCGCCGGCATGAAGCCATCGGAAGCCGGCATTGGCCTCGATATGGGTAATGTCCCAGCTCGTCCACTGGGCGGCCCACAATCGGTGCTCCGCTTCCCCGGCGTTGGGGGCAGGGACAGACGAAGAAGCTACCCTCGCGTGGAACACTCCTTCGCTCACGACAAGCGGATCATGCCGCATGGCCCATGCCGGAGCCACGCCGGCCCATGATGCCAGGACCAACGGCAGAAGGGCGGGGGGAAGTATACGGACTTCGCGTTCCCCGGGCCCATAAGCCGGCTCGGAGGACGGACCGAAGAACGACGGACCGGCGACCAACAAAGCCAGCCCTTCACCAATCCATACGTCCGCCGCTGTTTCCTCGTTACCGCGCCGGGCTGTAAGGGACAGCCTGGCGACGGGATCAGTGAGCGGATAGAGGCAAGCGGCACCCTTCTCAGTGACATGCCCCTCGGCGGTCAGCAGCCCGGCCTCCACCAGTTCCGCCGCTGCAGACCGGTTGCCGGCAAGATCAAACCGGCCTAGTTTTTTCCGGCCGCAAAGAGACAGCAGGAGATCCGCGGCAGCTTCCGTCAGCAGCCGCCCCTCCGGCCGGTAAGGCTGTTCCGCCGCGACCCGGCTGAGGTCCTCAAGATAGGTTTCCCGCTGCTGCGAGGCGAAAACGTCGGGACGGGGATCCCTGTCCCGGTCCAGCTCCGCCCGGTCCAGCTCCGCCCAGTCCGGAATCCGGTTACTGCCGTGGCCGGTGATTGTCAGTTGGTCAACCAGGTATTCGATGAGGGTCTTTTGTCCGGTGTGGTCCTCCAAGGCATAGCTGCCGGTCGCTTCGACCAGGCCCGCGCCGAGCACCCAGATCCACCGGTCCACGCATACGGTTTGGCCTTCTCCCTGATATACGAAACGCTGCCTTCGTCCGGGGACTGCCCGTCCCAGGGACGGGTCAAAGACTTTGGGCCATTCGTCCACGGACAGAACGTGGAGTGCGGCGAACTGAGCCATGGTGGCGGCAAGCCCCGTGGTGGCCACCCATTCCAGCGGATGGCCATCGTTCCGCCCGATGCGAATCACAAGGTTGGGGCGGAAATGGCCCTCCGGTACCGGTGGGTGCGCCAGTACCCAGGTGTCATCGGGGCCTTCCTCCTGCACCCAGCCCGGAGGAAGGGCAGCGTTCACCCCGCGAAAGCTGACCGGAGAAAAACCTGAAAACAGTTCCAATGGGTGTGCCCCTATAGTTGTCGACGAATAAAGCCGGCGCGCCGGTAAGCGGATCAGGCTTTCACTCAGCGCTTACGGATCCGGCTTGGATTTTCTTCCGCCGCTCCCGTTCGGCCTGCCGCGCCCGCTTTCGCTCGGCATTTTCTTCCCTGATAAACCGGGGCTTGAGGAAATTCGGCATCCAGAAACCGCCCAGCACCCCTATAAAACCGCTCAGCAGAGTAACGCAGGCAATCACCATTATGGCGAATTCATTGATATCGGCGGCTAAGGCCATCTGCGAGAGGGGAATGAGGATGAAAAAAAGTCCAATGTAGGTGGACGCCAGGGCAGGTTCACCACTCGAAAAGCTGTTCAGCACCGCTCGGAACGCCAGGAAACGACCGTTATAGACCAAGAGCCCAACCACCATCAGAAACCCGCCGAAGGGCAGGGAAAAAATCGCAAGGAAAAGGTCCTCTTTCAAGGGGATCACCTGTCTCTGTCTGTAGGCACCTGCGGGTCACGCTGGAATGCGGCGCAGAATTGGAAGATACCCCAGGTCCGGGTCATCGTCCGAATACGCTCTTGAACATAGCTGCGCCGGCCTTGCCAATGGCACCTTCTACAGCTTCCTTGGCATCGCTGACAAGTTCTTTGGCCTTGGCGGCGGCTTTCTCTACCTTTTCGTTCTCGGTAACAGCATTCCAAAGATTTTGCACTCCGTCACCTGCCGCCTGTGTCAAGCTACGGCCACCAAAGATATCCAACTCGGTGTCCACCGCCCATGAAATGGCCATGCCGACGCCAAAGCCCACTACGGTCCCCACCGGGCCGCCGATCATCGTACCGACTGCGGCACCCGCATAGCCTGCACCCAGACCCGCGGCCACACTCGTCCCGGCACGGAAAATGGCTTTCTCATTCGCCTGGCCTTCAATGTCCGCCTCCGACATCCCGGGATTTGCTTCCCGCAGCCGGTTAATCTCGTCCTGGCGTTCATTACCGAAAGTTAGCAGGCCCCCGCCAACCACCATCACGGGACCGGCAGCACGTGCCGCCTTGCCGATCTTTGTGGCATCACGGAATTCATCTGGGACAACGGCCCACTTGTCCGGGTTCGCATCCACGTATCTTGCGTAGCGCTGAGAGGCGTTATACAGCTTTTCGTTGACCTCAGGCCGGAGATCGTAGTAGTTGCGGGGGCCTGCAGCCGAGTGTGCACCCCGGGATTTCGCGCCGCCGCGCAACGTATCAACCGTATTAAGGATGAATCCACCGGTTTCAGTCGATGCGAAGGAGAAGAGCGGATTGGTTTCCCCCGTGGCCTCGGAAAGGGCCTGAACGCATTCCTGTTCCAGTTGGAGGATTTCGGCGGCAAGGGTGTTAACCCGGCCCTGGAGCAAATCACCCGCGGCACGCATCTGCGGTGCGTCTTCCTCGGTGCAGGCTGCGCTGTTGACGAAAGCATTATGGCCGGCGATATCGGCCAACAGGACAGCCCGCGCTCCTTCCAACACGGCAATGCCGTCGGCAAACGTCTCCAAGGCCCTTGCGGCCTGCACCGAAACAGCACTGACAAAGTTTCCATGCGGCGTGATGTCGGAGAACACGCCGTACACCTGGTCGGCCTCAGGGGCCATATAGGCAGTCTGCAAACCGTTCCATGTCGCCGAGACATCCAGGATGGCGTTTTCAAGCTGCGGGCCGGCATCCGAGAGTTCCCTGGCCCCGGCTTGCAGGTGCGCCGGCGAGGGCCAGCCGGACAAGCCTGTTGTGTCGATGGCCATTTCAGGACACCGCCGAAACGCTGCGGGCACCCGACGCTGCCGGGTCGTGATCCAGTTGCGGTACCTGGTTCACGCTCCGCCGGCCCGATTCGGCCATGTCCATGTCGCCCTTGATGTATGCGCTGACCGCTTGCCCCACACCGTCCACGGCATTTTCCACACGGGCAGCCGCGAATTGTCCCTGCTGGGAAAGCATTTCGCCCACTTCGATAAGCGCTGCTGCCACGGCAGCGCTCCCACAACTGTTAGCGGCGTCATCGTAGGCGACGTCGACCGCTCCGATTGCATTCCAAATGCCTTCGTCATCACGCGCCCTCGCCAATATCCCCGAGCACGTAGCAACATCTATGCTGTAACCGTTCAGACCCATGATTTACTGATCCCCCGATAGTTCATTTACAGGCCGCAAAACAATGTGAATTGCCCGGAACGGAACATTACCGGCGATCACCGCCTTTTACCATGGGCAGAACTACCCATGGAAATGCTGCATATACCGGCCCGGCTACCGCAGGGCGGCCGAGGCGGCCAGCCGTGACACGGCCTCGGTAAGCACCTCGGATGAACAGGCGAAATTCAGGCGGGCGAATCCGGCACCCTGCCGGCCGAACCGCAGTCCCGGTTCCAACGCCACCCGCGCATGGTCCAAGGCGAACGCAGCCGGATCATCTCCCCAGCCCGCCGCACCGAAGTCCAGCCAGGCAAGGTAGCCAGCCGACGGCGCACGGTAGCCGACCCCGGGCAAATGCTCCGCCAGCAGCTCCCCCAGCAGTATCCGGTTTTCCGCCAGTGATTCCATCACCCCGGCCAGCCAAGGGCCGCCGTCGTTGTACGCCGCTGTTGTGGCATGCAGGCCCAGGATGCTGGTGCGGGCGGACACTTCTGCCGGCATGGAGTCCAGCTGCAGCCGGGTCCGTTCACTTGCCGCCGCCATCACGGCGCACTTGGTGCCGGCGATGTTCCAGGCCTTGCTGGCGGCGGTGACGCAGATGCCGAACTCCCGCGCGTTGTCGGACACCGTGAGGTACGGGGTGAAGGAGTCTGGCGAATACGTCAGCGGAGCATGGATTTCGTCGCTGATCACGGCCACGCCGTACTTCGCGGACAGGTCGGCGAGCGCACGCAGGGTGCCGGCGGAGTGGACCAGTCCCAGCGGGTTGTGCGGATTGCACAGCAACAGGGCATCAGCGCCGCGGGCAAAGGCGCGCTCGATGTTGGCCAGGTCCAGCGTCCAGCCTTCTGCGCTGGGCAGCAGCGGCACTTCCACCACGGAGGCATCAGCTTCCACTGGCAGTTCGAAGAACGGCGGATACACCGGCGGGGTGATCACCACACTGCCGTCCACCGGCACCGTCTGCCGCAGGCATTCCACAATCGCCACGCTCACGTCCGTAGTGCACCGGACATCCCCCGGCTCCACCGTCCAGCCCCAGGTCCGGGCAGCGAACCCGGCAAAGGCCTGCGCCACCATACCGGGCCCGGCGATGTAACCCGTGTCCGATGCCAGCACCCGGTCGATGACGGCCTGCTGCACGGGTTTGGCCAGCGGATAATCCATTTCGGCCACGAACAGGGGCAGCACGTCCTGCGGATACGTCTGCCATTTCCAGCTGGTCCGCTCCCGCAGTGCGGCCAGCGGCTCGGCGGAGATCTTCGTCATGCCGCCCAACCTACAGCTAACGCGGCTGCACGCAGAAGAACTAGGCTGGTGGGCATGCCTGATACTTCCCTTGCACACGTTCTGACCCCCGAGGGATGGCAGCTGCTGAACTCCCTGCCCCCGTATCTCGAATCCGAGTCCCTGAAGCTGAACACGGAGCTGCGCAAGGCCGGGCATTCCCCCGAGCTGGTGGCCGCCGTGCTGACCCAGGCGAAGCTGCGGATGAAGGCCCGGGCAAAGTTCGGCCCGTTCGCGGAGCACATGGTCTTCACCGCCCCGGGATTGGAGCAGGCCACCAGGCTCAATGTTGCGGCCCTGCATGCCCAGCGCTACCAGGCGGCCGGCCTGGCCAAGGTGGCCGACCTCGGCTGCGGAATCGGCGCCGATTCCCTGGCCCTGGCCACGCTGGACCGGCAGGTAACCTCCGTGGAGCTCGACGAGGTTACGGCCGCCGCGGCCACCATCAACCTGATGCCCTGGCCCGAGGCCACCGTGGTGCAGGGACGGGCGGAGGAGTTCGACCTGACCGGATTCGACGGCGTGTGGCTGGATCCCGCGCGCCGCACCACCTCGACGTCGGGAACCACCCGCATCTTTGACCCGGAGGCCTTTTCCCCTCCCCTGTCCTTTGTGGAGTCCCTGGCCGATTCCGGGCTGCCGGTAGGCGTGAAGATGGGCCCGGGCATTCCGCACGAGGCGCTGCCGGCGAACTGCGAAGCGCAGTGGGTCTCCGTAGACGGCGACGTCACGGAAGCCACGCTGTGGTTCAACGCGCTCCGCCGCGACGGCGTCCGCCGGGCGGCGCTGGTTATGGGCGCCGCCGGTGCCGCTGAACTGACCTCGCCGGTGGATTACGACGCCGGCGCCCAGGACGTGCAGGTGGGTCCGGCCGAGGGCTACCTCTACGAACCCGACGGCGCCGTGATCCGAGCCGGGCTGGTGGCCGATGTCGCCCGCACCTTGGAGGGGCATCTGCTGGATGAGCACATTGCCTACATCTGCGCACCTGAGCTGCGCGAGACGCCGTTTGCCCGGGCCTACCGCATCCTCGAGGTGCGCCCCTACAATGTCAAGGCGCTGAAGGCCTGGGTGAAGGACAACCGCATCGGCGTGCTGGACATCAAAAAGCGCGGCATGTCCGTAACGCCCGAGGAAGTACGCAAGGCCCTGCTCGCCGGTTCCGGAAAGGGACCGGGCAAAGCGGACAACAAGGCCACACTGGTCCTCACCCGGATCGGGGAAGACCGTGTGGCCCTGGTGGTGGAGCCGGTCCCCGCCGCCTGAGCCGCATACCGGGAGCCGCCGGCGGCCGGCAGGGACGCTCCCTCAGGCGCGGGAGAACTCGCTGGCCGCCCGGACCTGCTCAGGCGTGGGCCGCACACCCGTGTAAAGCACAAACTGCTCCTCGGCCTGGATGGCAATGACCTCCGCGCCGGTGATGACCGGTTTGCCGGCAGCCCGCGCGGCCGTGATCAGCGGGGTCTCGGCAGGCAGCGCGACGACGTCGAACACCACCTTCGCGGCAGCCACGGCGTCGTCAGTGAAGGACTGCACGTCCTCGTCCCGGCCCGCCATGCCCAGCGGTGTCACGTTGATGAGCAGGTCCGCCGTCGAGGTTCCCGGGTCCGGCTGCCACGCGAAGTCATACAGGTCCGCCAGCGTCCGCCCGGCGGCCTCGTTGCGGGCCGCCACGGTGACGTCGGAGAAGCCCGCATCCCGCAGGGCCGCGGCGACAGCCTTGGCCATGCCGCCGGACCCGCGCAGCAGCACTGAGTGCGAGGCCGGGACGCTGTGGTCCCGCAGCAGCCGGGCGATGGCGAGGTAGTCCGTGTTGTAAGCGGTGAGCACGCCGTCGTCGTTGACGATGGTGTTCACGGAGTCGATGGCCTTGGCAGAAGGGTCCATCCGGTCCACCAGTGCAATCACCTCCTCCTTGTACGGCATGGACACTGCCGCGCCCCGGATCGGCAGCCCGCGCACCCCGGCAATGGCCTGCGCCAAGTCGGCGGGGGCAAAGGCCTTGTAGACGTAGTTCAGGCCCAGCTCGTCATACAGGTAGTTGTGGAAACGGGTTCCGATGTTGCTCGGCCTGGCGGCCAGGGAGATGCACAGGGTCATGTCTTTGTTCAGGATCGGCATCTGTCCATTATGGCTGCCGGCACGGCTGCAGCTCGCGCCGGTCCCGCGGCGCAGGACCGGTTCGGCGTAACAGGTCTGCCGGTGCTGTCCGCGGCGATAGGATTGGGAAGGTTCTCAAGCGCAAAGATGCGGGTCCGGGCGCTGTTAGTTGGTAATGCATGAAGCAGGAGACAGTTTGGAAATCGAGTTCGCCAAGTCCGCGCAGTCAACCCTTGGAGTCGAGTGGGAACTCGCCCTCGTGGACGGCCGTACGGGCGACCTGGTCTCAGTAGCGGACCAGGTGCTGTCCGGTGTCAACGCCAATGATCCTGCACTGCGGGCCGATGAAGAGCATCCGCACATCAAGCAGGAACTGCTGGAAAACACCGTGGAGCTGGTGACCGGCGTATGCACCACCGTGGCCGAAGCCAAGGCCGACCTCACCCGTTCACTGGAGGCGGTCCGCCGGGTCACCGACCCGATGGGCGTGGAACTGTTCTGCTCCGGTTCGCATCCGTTCAGCACGCCGCGCTCCCAGCCGGTCACGGACAAGGAACGCTACGCCAAACTCATTGACCGCACGCAGTGGTGGGGCCAGCAGATGCTGATCTACGGCGTGCACGTGCATGTGGGCCTGGACAGCCGGGACAAGGTGCTGCCCGTCCTCGACGGCCTGGTCAACTACTTCCCGCATTTCCAGGCCCTGTCCGCTTCCTCGCCGTTCTGGTCCGGGGATGACACGGGCTACGCCTCCCAGCGGGCCCTGATGTTCCAGCAGCTGCCCACCGCCGGACTGCCGTTCCAGTTCGGTTCCTGGACCGAATACGAGGCTTACGTCGCGGACATGTTCACCACCGGGGTCATTGACTCCATCAGTGAAATCCGCTGGGATATCCGGCCCGTCCCCGGCCTGGGCACCATTGAAATGCGGGTATGCGACGGACTGGCGAACCTGCAGGACGTGGGTGCCATAGCCGCCCTGACCCAGTGCCTGGTCCACGAATTCTCCTCAATCATCGACGCCGGCGGCACCATTGCCACCATGCCCCCGTGGCATGTGCAGGAAAACAAATGGCGGGCGGCCCGCTACGGGCTGGAAGCCATCGTGATCCTGGACGCGGAGGGCAACGAAAAGCTGGTCACCGAGCACCTGCTCGAAGACGTGCTGCCCCGGCTGGAACCGGTTGCGGAGCAGCTGGGATGCAGCGCGGAACTGGCCGACGTGCGGACCATCATCGAGCGCGGTGCCGGCTACCAGCGGCAGCGGCGGGTGGCTGCGGAGAACGACGGCGACCTGCGCGCCGTCGTCCTCGACGGGATCGCCCAGCTCCGCGGCGCCTAGGCGCCGGCCGGCAGGTGGACTGTGGTCACCGGCAGGGACGGGTCCGTGCCGAAGCCGATGCCGGAGGGTTCGCCGCCGGCCATGACCACCTGGGCTCCCAGCGCCGCCACCATGGCCCCGTTGTCGGTGCACAGCGAAATGGGCGGTACCCGCAGGGTGATTCCGGCAGCGGCGCACCGTTCACCGGTCAGTGCCCGGAGCCGCGAATTGGCGGCCACTCCCCCTCCCAGCAGCAGGTTCGTGATGCCGTGCTCGGTGCAGGCCAGCACTGCCTTGGCGGTGATGACGTCCACCACGGCTTCCTGGAAGGACGCTGCAATATCAGCCACCGGCGGTTCCTGCCCCGCGGCCTCGTACTGCTCCACGCAGCGGGCCACGGCCGTCTTCAGCCCGGAGAAGGACCAGTCGTAACGGTGCGGCCCGGGCGCATCCGGCGTCCCCATGTACTTGGGCTGGGTGAGTCCGCGCGGGAAGCGGATGGCCAACGGATCACCCTCGCGGGCCAGCCGGTCGATGGCCGGTCCGCCGGGGTACCCCAGGCCGAGGATGCGGGCCACCTTGTCGTAGGCCTCGCCCGCGGCGTCGTCGATGGTGGAGCCGAGCAGTTCCACGTTGTCGGTCAGGGAAGCCACCTTCAGGATTTCGGTGTGCCCGCCGGAAACCAGCAGCGCCCCGAGGTTCTCCGGCAGCGCCCCGCCGTCGAGCACACCCACACCCACGTGCGCCACCAGGTGGTTGATGGCGTACAGCGGTTTGCCGGTGGCCAGGGCCAGGGCCTTGGCGGCGCTGACGCCCACCATCAACGCACCGGACAGGCCGGGGCCGGAGGTCACCGCAATGGCGTCGAGCTCGGCAAGGCTGACGCCTGCTTCGGCCAGGGCGGCCTGCAGGGCCGGCACCACGGCGTCCAGGTGCGCCCGGGACGCGATCTCCGGAATGACCCCGCCGAAGCGGACGTGTTCGTCCATGGAGGAGGACACCGTGTTGGTCAGCAGCGCCGTGCCGCGGACAATCCCGATGCCGGTCTCGTCGCAGGAGGATTCGATGCCAAGCACCAGGGGTTCGGTGCGGTTCATTTGCTGTCCTTCTTATCTGGTGCACCGGACCACGCGGCCAGCGGCAGGCGCATGATCAGGGCGCTGGCGCCGTCGCGGTAGTAGCGGGGGCGGATGTGGATCTGTTCGAAGCCGAACCAGCGGTAGAGGCGCTGGGCGCGGGGGTTGTCATCGCGTACTTCCAGCAGCACGTCTTCGGCGCCGCGCTGCTGGGCCTCGTCCACGAGCATGGCCAGCAACCGTGAGCCAATGCCGGCGCCTTCCTTCTCGGGTACCACGGCAATGGTCTGGACGTCCGCGATCGGCAGCACGCACATCAGCCCGGCGTAGCCGATCACCGTGCCGTCCGCGTCTTCGGCCACGTAGTAGGAGCGCGTCTCGGTCTGCGCCAGTTCGTCGTGGAACATCTGCAGCGGCCACGCGTCGACCGGGAACAGCCGGCGTTCCAGGGCGTCCACGGCGGGAATGTCCTCGGCGGTCATGGGCCGCAGCCGTACGCCGGGGGCGCTCACAGGGCGCGCTTCCGCGGGCCGGGAACCTTGGCATCGGATTCGCGCAGGTACAGCGGGGTGCTCGCCAGCAGGGGCAGGCCCCGGGCCAGTCGGACGACGGCGGTTCGGCCCAACGCTTCGGCGGTGGGCTGGGCGGCGGCAAAGTCCTCCACGGCATGCAGGATTTCGGGATAGAGCCCGGCACCGGCACCGTAGACGGGCAGCGCCGGTACTACGGCCGGGTCCCCGACGTGCGGCCCCTCGAGCAGTTCGGGTGTCCCGCCGGTGCTTCGGTAGCTGGCCCAGTAGACCTCTTTGCGGCGCGCGTCGGTGGCGACGGCGAACTCGTCGATGCCCAGGCGCCACGCGTCCAGGGCGGCGTCCACGGCGATCGCGTCCAGGCTCATCACCCCGTGCAGCGGTTTATCCCAGGCGAAGGCGAGGGTGCGGGCCGTTGCGATCCCGGCGCGCAGCCCGGTGAACGGTCCCGGGCCGACGCCCACCACCACGGCGTCGAGGTCCGCGCCGGCAACACCGGCCTCAGCCAGCAGGGCGGCGATGCCGGGAGCCAGGACTTCGGCGTGGGAGCGGGTGTCGGCGGTGGCAAAGGATCCCAGGACCTCCCCTTCCCCGTTGAGCAGAGCCGCACTGGCTATGGCGGAGGTATCGATGGACAGAATCAGCACGGGTACCATTCTACCGGCGCGTGCCGGGCGCTTCCTTCAGCCCAGGTCCGGGGCCGCGGCCCAGCGCGGACCGTAGCCGGCCAGACGGATCAGCCGCTCTTCGTCCGTGTCCTCTGCGGAGAAGTCGGTGCCCGGCCCGTCCGGCCCGGAGGAGGCCCTGCCGACGGCGCGGACCAGGGTGATTTCCAGCCGGCTGTCGGATAGGTGCTCCACCAGTCCGGCACCCCACTCGACCACGGTGACCGAGCGGTCCATGGAGGCCTCCAGGTCGATGTCGTCGACCTCCCCTTCGGAGCCCAGCCGGTAGGCGTCCACGTGGACGAGGTCCGGACCGCCGGCCATGTTGGGGTGCTCGCGCACCAGCACGAAGGTGGGCGAAATGATGCCCGGGCGTACGCCCATGCCTTCGCCCAGGCCCTGCGTGAACGTGGTTTTGCCGGCGCCGAGTTCCCCTGTCAGCAGCAGCAGGTCACCGCGCTGCAGCAGGGCGCCAAGGCGTGCGGCGAGTGCCTTCGTTTCACCGGCACCGGTGGTGGTGTACTCCGCCTCCCAGGCGGCTGCCTGCGTCACTGGGCCTGTACCTTCTGCGCAGCCGGACCGCCCGCATTCTGCTCAGCCGCTTCCAAGGCAATGGGAGGTGCGTCGGCCGGGGCCGGCTTGCCCGCAGCACTGTCCACATACCGGCGGGGCACCCGGCCGCTGATCCTAGTGATGATCTCGTAGTTGATGCTGCCGGCGGCCGACGCCCATTCGTCCACGCCGGGCGCGCCTTCCCCGCCGAAGAGGACCGCTTCGTGGCCCACAAGCGACTCGGGGGTCCCGGCGATTCCCGTCCGGTGCAGGTCAATGACCATCTGGTCCATGGCGATGCGGCCCACCACCGGGTAAACCTGCCCGTCCACCTGTACCGGACCGCCGGTGGCCACCCGCGGAACGCCGTCGGCGTAGCCCAGGGGCACCAGCGCCAGGGTGGTGGGTTCCTTCGTCCGGTAGTGCAGCCCGTAGGACACACCCTGCCCGGCGGGGACCTCCTTGCAGGCCGCAATGGTGGTTTTCAGCGTCATTGCCGGGCGCAGGCCAAGCTCGGCCGGTGTCTGCCCCGCGAACGGGGACAGCCCGTACATGCCCAGGCCAATGCGGACCAGGTCGAAGTGGGCGTCGGGCCGGGACAGCGCTCCGGGAGTGTTGGCGATGTGCCGCACTTCGCGGTCCACACCGGCGTCTTCTGCCACGGCGACGGCAATGCGGAACTTCTGCAGCTGCTCGTCGGTTTCCGGGCGGTGCGGCTCATCGGCCACGGCAAAGTGCGAGAAGATGCCCACTACGCGCAGCAGGCCCTCCTCCTGGTAGGCCAGGGCGCGCCCTACGAAGGCCTCCCAAAGGTCCTCCGGGCAGCCGTTGCGGCCCAGCCCGGTGTCGATTTTCAGGTGCACGCGGGCGGGTATCTGGAGTTCCCGCGCGGCTGCGACGACGGCGTCCAGGTCCCAGCCGGACACCCCGACATCCACATTGGCGCGGATCGCTTCGCCGAAGTCCGTGTCCCGGGTATGCAGCCAGGCCAGGACCGGTTCGGTAATACCCGCGGCCCGCAGCTCCAGCGCTTCACTGATGTGCGCAACCCCCAGCCATGCCGCGCCTGCCTCGACCGCTGCCCGGGCGGTCTGCACTGCACCGTGCCCGTAGCCGTCCGCCTTCACTACCGCCATCACCCGTGCGGGGCTGACAACGTGGGACAGGTGGCGGACATTGTGGCGGATCGCAGCGAGGTCGATGACGGCCGACCGTTCTGCGTGGGACTGGGATTCTGCATAGTTCACGTACCTATTCTTCCACCCCTGTACCGGTCCGTCCGCCGGGGCGCTGCAGGGAGCGGTACATGATGTGCAGTCCGGTAAGCCCTGCGACGGGATGGTCGAAGGCTTCGGGCACGGTGGCCAGGATGCGGAACCCCAGCGACTCCCAGAGGCGTACGGCCCGGGTATTGGTTTGCACCACGGCGTTGAACTGCATGGACCGGTAGCCACGCCGGGAGGCCTCCGCGAGGACATGTTCCGCGAGGGCGCGGGCAATGCCGCGGCCGCTGAACTGTGCCCCGGTCATAAAGGACGCGTTCGCCACGTGGCTGCCGTTTCCGGACCGGTTCGGATGCAGCTGGGCGGTGCCGGCCACCGTCCCGTCCAGCTCCGCCACGAACACCTCCGTGGGCGCCGGCTCCAGCCACAGCTCCCGGGCCTGCTGTTCGTCGGTGCCGGTGTCCCAGCAGTACGTCTCGCCGGCACGCACAATGGGCTCCATCAGGTTCCAGATGCCCGGCCAGTCGCCCGGCCGGGCCGTCCGGATGGTAACTTCCGCCATTTACGCTTCGAGGGCCGCTGCCCAGAGGTTGATCTTGGAGTCGACGGCGTATTCGTCAATGCGGTGCAGTTCGTCTGCACTGAACTCCAGGTTGTTGACCGCAGCCAGCGAGTCCTCCAACTGCTTGACGCTTGAGGCGCCGATGAGCGCGGAGGTGATGGACGCGCCGTCGGCCCGGGTGCGCAGGACCCAGGCAATGGCCATCTGCGCCAGGCTCTGGCCGCGGGATTCGGCAATGCTGTTCAGCCCGCGGACCCGTTCCAGGTTTTCTTCCGAGAGCTGGGACTTGTCCAGGGACTTCCCCGCGGCGGCACGGGAATCTTCCGGAACGCCGCCCAGGTACTTGTTGGTGAGCAGCCCCTGGGCCAGCGGCGAGAAGGCGATGGAGCCGGCGCCGACTTCATCCAGTGCGGCGAACAGGTCGGGCTCGCCGTCCTCCACCCAGCGGTTGAGCATCGAGTAGGAGGGCTGGTGGATGAGCAGCGGGGTGCCCATTTCCCGCAGGATGCGTGCCGCCTCAATGGTCCGTTCCGGCGAATAGGAGGAGATGCCCGCGTAAAGCGCCCGGCCGGAGCGCACTGCCGTGTCCAGGGCACCCATGGTTTCCTCCAGCGGGGTTTCCGGGTCGGGGCGGTGGCTGTAGAAAATATCCACGTAATCCAGGCCCATGCGCTCCAGGGACTGGTCCAGGGAGGAGAGCAGGTACTTGCGGGATCCCCAGTTTCCGTAGGGGCCGGGCCACATGTCGTAACCGGCCTTGCTGGAAATCACCAGCTCGTCGCGGTACGGACGGAAATCGTCGCGCATGTGCCGGCCGAAGTTGGTCTCTGCGGAACCGTAGGGCGGGCCATAGTTGTTGGCCAGGTCAAAGTGGGTGACTCCCAGGTCGAACGCACGGCGCAGGATGGCCCGCTGCGTTTCGAAGGGCTTGTCATCACCGAAGTTGTGCCACAGCCCGAGCGAGACGGCCGGGAGCTGGAGTCCGCTCTGTCCGACGCGGCGGTAGGGCATGGATTCATATCGGTTCTCTGCAGCAACATAAGTCATGGGCACCATACTGCCACTGTTGCCTCGCTCACGGTGCCCCCCGGCCCGGCCCGTCTCCGGGACGGCTTAATCCGCTGCAGCCGGCGCCCGGCAGGAGAATAACCTGCGGGACACCGGCTGCAGTGGACGCTGCGGTGCTGCTATCAGGCCAGGATGGCTGCGCCGTACGCGGGCAGCTGCACGCCGTCGCCGGAAACCTCTGACGGGCCGGTTTCCAGCAGGATATCGACCTGCTTCCCGAACGGAACCGGCACCTCGCGGGGGGTGTCCGCGAAGTTCAGGACCACCGCGGTGGACCCGCGCTGCATTACCAGCCAGCGTCCCGCTTCGTCATAGTCCACCCTGACGTTGCGCAGGTCCGGGTCCATCAGGTCGGGGGTTTCCCGGCGCAGCGTCAGGAGCCGGCGGTACAGGTCCAGGAGCCGTCCGTGGTTCCCTTGCTCCACCTCGGACCAGTCCAGCTTCGAGTTGGTGAAGGTTGCCGGATCCTGGGGATTGGGAACCGTGTCCGGATCCCATCCCATCCGCTCGAATTCCTTCAGACGGCCCTCCGCCGTGGCTTTCCCCAGCTCCGGTTCCGGATGGGAGGTGAAGAACTGCCACGGGGTAGACGCACCGAACTCCTCCCCCATGAACAGCATGGGGGTGAACGGGGAGGCCAGGCTCAGCACCGCGCCAAGGGCGAGCTGCTCGTACCCCAGGGTCGCGCTGAGCCTGTCGCCTGCCGCCCGGTTGCCGATTTGGTCATGGTTCTGGATGGCGGTGACCAGCTGGCGCGCGGTCACCACGTCCTTGTCCAGCGGACGGCCGTGCCCGCGTTCCCTGAAGGAAGAGAATGTGCCGTTGTGGAAGAACCCCTCCTGCAGGACCTTCGCCAGCGCCCCGACCGAGTCGAAGTCCGCGTAGTAGCCGCCGTTTTCACCGGTGAGGTTGGTGTGGGCTGCATGATGGAAGTCATCGGACCACTGGCCGGTGAGGCCGTAGCCGTTGACGCTGCGCGGGGTGATGAGACGGGGGTTGTTCAGGTCCGACTCCGCGATAAGGAACAGCGGCTTGCCCAGGGTCTCTGCGCAGTTCTCCGTCGCTGCTGCCATCTCCTCGAGGATGTGCACGGCGCGTTCGTCGTGCAGGGCGTGCACCGCATCCAGGCGCAGCCCGTCCACGTGATAGTCGCGGAACCACATCAGCACGTTGTCCACGATGTACTGGCGGACGGCGTCGGACAGCGGCCCGTCCAGGTTCACCGAGTCGCCCCAGGTGTTCGACTTCCCCTCCGTGAGGTAGGGGCCGAACATCGGCAGGTAGTTGCCGCTGGGTCCGAGGTGGTTGTACACCACGTCCTGGATGACGCCCAGGCCCTTGCGGTGGGCTGCGTCGACAAAGCGCTGGTAAGCCTCGGGCCCGCCGTAGGTTTCCTGCACGGCGTACCAGAGCACGCCGTCGTAACCCCAGTTGTGCGTACCGTTGAAGGCGTTGACCGGCAGCAGTTCCACAAAGCGGACGCCCAGGTCCACCAGGTAGTCCAGTTTGCCGATTGCTGCGTCCAGCGTGCCTTCGGGGGTGAAGGTGCCCACGTGCATTTCATAGATTGCGCCGCCGTCGAGCCCCGGGGACACCCAGCCGGAGTCCTGCCACTGGAACAGATCGGGGTCGAAGGTGCGCGAGAGGGCGTGGACTCCTTCGGGCTGCCGGCGGGAGCGGGGATCGGGAACCGGAGTTTCCGCATCGTCGATGAGGTAGCCGTAGTCGACGTCTTCGGTGAGCTCGGCGTGCTGGGCGTGCCACCAGCCGTTCTCGCCGCGGCTCATCGACAGGCGCCGGCCGTCGGCCAGCAGCGTCATGGTGTTGGCCTTGGGCGCCCACACCTCGAAAGTGGTCCTCATTCCCCGTCCTCCCGAACAAGCAGTGCCACCGGATAGGTGCCAAACAGTTCCGCTGCGGCCAGCCGGCCGCTGCTGTGGTGCGTACTGCCCGTGATGACATCCCGGTACGTGCCCGGAGCCAGCACGACGGCGGTATCCTGCCAGCCGCCGGCCTGTTCAAGTCCCAGCGGCAGCCTGGTCAGCAGGGCAACCGCGCCGCCGCGGTCAAATCCGAACAGGTGTTCCGCAGCCGGTCCGTGCACGGCCACCGGCACATAGCCGGTGAACAGTTCGGGGCGGCCGCGCTTGAGCTGCAGGGCACGGGAGGTGACCAGCAGCTTGGCCGCGGCTTCCTCGTCCACGGCCGGAACGCCGGCGTCGGCAAATGATGCCGCCGTCCGGCGCCGCCGGGCGTAGTCCACCGCACGGCGGTTGTCCGGGTCCACCAGGGAGCGGTCCCAGAATTCGGTGCCCTGGTACACATCGGGCACTCCCGGCATGGCCAGCTGCAGGAGCTTGGCCGAAAGCGAATTGCTGTAACCGGCTTCCCTGACCCGCTCCACGAAACCGGTGATCAGCGCGTTTACCTCCGCGTTGTCGAACGCGGCGTCCACGGCCGCATGCATCCGGTCCTCGAATTCAGCGTTGGGCGCGGTCCAGGTGGTGCTGGCTGATGCTTCCCGCGATGCCTTCTCGGCATATGCATGGGCCCGTTCCCGGCTCAGCGGCCAGGCGCCGGCGATGGCCTGCCAGAGCAGGTTGGCCATCGGCCCGTCGCCCATGGGCGCCAGGGCGTCAAGACGGGTGAAGGTTTCGCTCCACTGGTCCGGGACCTCGGCCAGGACCGAGATCCGGGCCCGGGTGTCCTCGCTGCGCTTGGTGTCGTGGGTGGTCAGTGCCGTCATGGCTGCCGGCTGTTCCAGCTGCCGGCGGAGCAGCCGGGCATGCAGCTGCGAAGGGGCCACGGCAAAGTGCGCCGGGTCCGCGCCCACCTCGTTGAGCGAGGTCAGCCGGGAATAGCGGTAGAACGCGGTGTCCTCCACGCCCTTGGCCATGACCATGCCGGAGGTCTGCTGGAAACGCACTGCCAGCTCGCCCAGGTCCTGCAGGGACACCGGAGCGGAGGCGCCGGGCAGCGGGTCCAGGAGGCCGTGCAGGGTCTGCAGGGCCGCGGCAAGATCCGGCCTGTGGACCGTGGCGGCAATAACGGCGTCGGTCAGGTAACCGGCGCCTTCAGGCAGGTAGCTCCGGTAGACCGGGAAGCACGCCAGCAGTTCCGCCAGCGCATCGGCGGCCGTTGCGAAATCCAGTCCGGAACCGGCCGGCAGCAGCCGCACCAGCCGCTGCACCTCGGAGTGGAGCAGCCCGTCGGCGATGGCCCGCTTGGTGCCGTGGATCATGTCGGCGTACGGCTCCAGGGGAACCATGGCGGTGAGGGTGTCCTCGCCGGCCGGATCCACGAACAGCCGGTCGACGTCGGCGAGCGCGTCATAACCGGTGGTGCCTTCGGTCTCCCAGTCCGCGGGAAGCTCCTCCCCCGGCTCCAGGATCTTTTCGACCAGGATGTAGGCACCTCCGGTCAGGTCCCGCAGCCGGGCGAGGTACCCCTTGGGATCGGCGAGGCCGTCCGGGTGGTCGATCCGCAGGCCGTCCACCAGGCCCTCGTCGAACCAGCGCTTCACTTCGGCGTGGGCCTCGTCGAAGACCCACTGCTCCTCCACGCGGATGCCGGCCAGGGTGTTGACCCCGAAGAACCGGCGGTAGTTCAGTTCGTTGTCGGCGCGGCGCCAGTTCACCAGTTCGTAGTGCTGGCGGGCATGGACATCCACGGCCGAGTCGCCAACGGACGCCGTGCCGTGTGCCACCGGGTAGCGGTTGTCGTAGTAGTGCAGCTCGCCGTCCACCAGCTTCAGCTGCTCCAGTTCGTTTTCGCCGTCGCCCAGGACGGGGAGGCGCAGCTTTCCGCCTGCCGCATCCCAGTCAATGTCGAACGCTTCGGCGTAGCGGGAGGCGCGGCCTTCGGCCAGCACGGACCACCACCACTTGTTCGCCGCCGGGGTGGCAACACCCATGTGGTTGGGCACAATGTCCACCAGCACGCCCATGCCCGCTGCGTGGGCGGCGTCGGACAGGGCCCGGAGTCCGTCCGCACCGCCGCGGGCGGGATCCACTGCGGAGGGGTCAACCACGTCGTAGCCGTGGTCGGACCCCTCTTCAGCGGTCAGGATGGGCGAGAGGTACACCCAGTCCGCGCCGAGGTCCGCGAGGTACGGCACCAGTTCAGCGGCGTCGTACAGGGTGAAGGAAGGGCGGATCTGCAGCCGGTAGGTGGACAGCGGGGTCCTCATACCGCACCCTCGGACATGTGCGCCTTGGATCCGGCCAGCGCTGCCAGGGAGGCGGCGACCGAATGGTCGTGCTCCTCTTCCTCCGCGTGGGCCCGCAGGACCACCATGGATTTGGCAGCCACGGTCAGCTGGCCGTCAGCGGCCACCGGTTCCGAGTCGGCGTATTCTCCGGCAGTGTCGATCACCAGGTCCCACATGGGGGCGTATTCCTTGGACGGAAGGGTGATCTTCACGGCCTCGTCGTGGGCGTTGAAGTACAGCAGGAAGTTCAGGTCGGTGATGCGCTGTCCGCGTGTATCCTTCCCGGAAATGCCCTGTCCGTTGAGGAAGACACCCAGGGACCGGGCCACCGGAGTGTCCCAGTCATCCGGGGACATGGTGGAACCGTCCTCGTTCAGCCAGACGATGTCCGGCAGCGCCTCGCCCTCGCCGCGCCGCACGGGACGGCCGTCGAAGAACCGGCGCCGGCGGAACGTGGGGTGCTCCGCGCGCAGCGTGTTCACCGCTGCCGTGAATTCCATCAGCGGAGCATCCATGGTCTCCCAGTTGATCCAGCTGAGCTCGGAGTCCTGCGCGTAGGTGTTGTTGTTGCCCTGCTGGGTGCGGCCCAGCTCGTCGCCGTGGGCGATCATGGGCACGCCCTGGGACAGGAGCAGGGTGGCAAGGAAGTTGCGCTGCTGGCGGGCCCGCAGGGACAGGACCGCGGGATCATCCGTGGGCCCCTCCACGCCGCAGTTCCAGGAGCGGTTGTGGGACTCGCCGTCGTTGTTGTCCTCACCGTTGGCCTCGTTGTGCTTCTCGTTGTAGGACACGAGGTCCTGCAGCGTGAAGCCGTCGTGGGCGGTGACGAAGTTGATGGACGCCACCGGGCGGCGGGCGGAGGACTCGTACAGGTCCGCCGAGCCGGTGATGCGGGAGGCGAACTCGCCCAGGGTTGAGGGCTCTCCGCGCCAGAAATCGCGGACCGTGTCGCGGTACTTGCCGTTCCATTCGGTCCACTGCGGAGGGAAGTTGCCTACCTGGTAGCCGCCGGGGCCAACGTCCCACGGCTCGGCGATCAGCTTGACCTGTGACACTACCGGGTCCTGCTGCACCAATTCGAAGAAGGCGGACAGGCGGTCCACGTCGTAGAACTCTCGGGCCAGCGTCGAGGCCAGGTCAAAGCGGAAACCGTCCACATGCATTTCCGTGACCCAGTAACGCAGCGAGTCCATCAGCAGCTGCAGCGAGTGCGGGTTGCCCACGTTCAGCGAATTGCCCGTGCCGGTGTAGTCCATGTAGTACTGCTTGTCGTCCTCCACCAGCCGGTAGTAGGAGGCGTTGTCGATGCCGCGGAAGGACAGCGTGGGGCCCATGTGGTTGCCCTCGGCCGTGTGGTTGTAGACCACGTCCAGAATCACTTCGATGCCAGCCAGGTGCAGTGCACGCACCATGGCCTTGAATTCCTGTACCTGCTGGCCCTGATCGCCGGTGGCGCTGTAGGTGTTGTGCGGGGCGAAGAAACCGATGGTGTTGTAGCCCCAGTAGTTCGACAGTCCCTTTTCCTGCAGGGTCGAGTCGTTGACGAACTGGTGAACCGGCATCAGTTCGATGGCGGTGATGCCCAGCTTCTGCAGGTGGGCGATCACCGAAGGATGCGCAACGCCGGCGTACGTGCCGCGCTGTTCTTCGGGCACATCGGGGTGCAGCTCGGTCAGGCCCTTGACGTGCGCTTCGTAGATGACCGACTGGTGGTAGGGAACCTTCGGCCTGCGGTCGCCGTCCCAGTCGAAGAACGGGTTGATCACGACGCCCATCATCATGTGCGCGGCGGAGTCCTCGTCGTTGCGGGAATGCTCGTCACCGAAGTTATAGCCGAAGAGCGACTGGTCCCAGTCGATTTCACCGGCCACGGCCTTGGCGTAAGGATCCAGCAACAGCTTGTTGGGGTTGCACCGGTTGCCGTTCTCCGGGTCATTCGGCCCGTCTACGCGGTAACCGTACTTCTGGCCGGGCAGCACCTGCGGCAGGTAGCAGTGCCAGACATACCCGTCGACCTCCGTCAGCCGGACCTGGTGCTCGGTGCCGTCCTCATCAAACAGACACAACGTGACAGAGTCCGCGACTTCGCTGTACAGCGCAAAGTTAGTGCCGTTTCCGTCGTAGGTCGCGCCCAGCGGGTAGGCATCTCCCGGCCAAACTTCCATGTAGTGCTCCTGAACTAGTTCCTGACAACACCAAAATTAATATGTCTGCTTACTTTTGTACCCCAGACGCGGTGTTTACTTGAATTTTGGGTTTCGCCGTGGGGTGAATTCCGCGACCAGCGACCGGATCAGCGGGCCAAGCTGCGAGGGTTCCACGGGTCCGGCGGCGGACGCCAGGACACCTGCCCGGCCATGCAGGCTTGCGGCCGCTGCGGCCAGCCGTGCGTAGTGGCCCGGCTCTCGTTCGGCGCCAGGCGTGCGGTCGGTGGCCAGCAGGGCGCCGAGGATTCCCGAAAGCGTGTCGCCGCTTCCCGCCGTCGCCAGCCACGGGGTGGCTTCCGCCTGGCTGTACAACTCGCCGGTGGGCGCCGCGACCAGCGTGGCCCAGCCTTTGAGCAGCACCGTGGCACCGGTGAGTTCCGCGGCCCGGCGGACCCAGCGGACGGGATCTGCTTCGATGCCCGTCCGGTCCGCCTCTTCGCCGAGGGAGCGCAGCAGCGCGGTGAGCTCGCCGGCGTGCGGAGTCAGGACGACGCCGGCATGCAGTCCGGGACGCACGCCGCCGATCGCATCGGCATCGATCACTGCCGGAAGCCCCGAAGACATGGCGTCGGCCGCGCGCCGGTGCTGGGCTTCGTCCTCCCCGGCTCCGGGGCCGGCCAGCCAGGCCTGGACGTGCGTGAGCGAGACCGTGCC
This sequence comes from Arthrobacter sp. zg-Y750, assembly GCF_020907365.1. Taxonomy (NCBI): domain Bacteria; kingdom Bacillati; phylum Actinomycetota; class Actinomycetes; order Micrococcales; family Micrococcaceae; genus Arthrobacter; species Arthrobacter sp. zg-Y750. The sequence goes on from NZ_JAJJOC010000002.1 coordinate 56,366, forward strand.
GGTACTGCAGACCGCTTCAGGATGCGTGAGGTTGACCAGCCGGGCCACGGAGTCGGGGCCGAGGTAGCGGACCATCCCCGCCCCGGTAGCCAGGGCTGCTCCCGTGGCCATCAGCGCGGCGCCCGGGTAGGTGGCTGAGCCTGCGGCGATGCCCAGCACACCCCTGCTGTATTTGTGGTCCCGGGGACCCGGTACGGGCAGCAGCCCGGGGAGGTCTTCGTCCTGCAGCCGGAAAGCCTCGGGGGCGCCCAGGTACGGGCCCAGCCCAATATCGATGCAGCGGATCCGGCCGGCCGCCGCCGCACCTGGTCCGGCCAGCAACCCCGTTTTGACCGCACCGAAGGTAACGGTCAGGTCGGCGTGCAGGCAGGTACCGGGTGCTTGCCCGGAATCAGCGTCCACGCCGCTGGGCAGGTCGCAGGCCACCACTAAGGGGCCGGAGCCCGGCGGGCGATAGTTCAACGCCTCCGCCAGTACCTGTACCGGACCCCGGAGACCGCCTCTGCCGCCGGTACCCAGGACCCCGTCAATGACGGCGTCCGCTGCCAGCACGGCCCGAACCAGGGCGGGAGCGTTGTGGTCGTCCAGGGTTGCCACCCGGCCGCCCTCGGCCCGGACGGCCGCCAAGGCCTCGGAGTGGGCTGCCTGAGATGTCAGCAATGCCGTCACGGCCGCACCGCGGGCGGCCAGGCGGGACGCGGCATACAGCGCGTCTGCGCCATTGTTGCCGCTCCCGGCCAGCACGACGACGCGCGAACCGTAGATCCGGCGTCGGGCAGCCAGCTCGGCGGCCGTGGCAGCGTACAGCCCGTAGGCTGCACGCTGCATCAGTTCGGCACCCTGCCCGGCGGCCAGCAAGGGCTGCTCGGCACGGCGGACGGACGTCCCGGTGTACGCACTGATCATGCGCTAAAGCCTAGCCCTCGGCAATGACCATTGCTGTAGCCACGTCACCGTCATGGCTGAGCGAGAGGTGCCAGGTGCGCACGCCCTTGCCCGCTGCCACGGCGGCCACGGTTCCGTCGATCTGCAGCTGCGGAGCACCGGCCGGATCCAGCCGGACCTGGCAGTCCTGCCAGTTCATGCCGGCCGGAGCCCCCAGCGCCTTGGCCACGGCTTCCTTGGCGGCGAAACGGGCCGCCAGGGAGCGGAGGTTCAGTTCCCGCTCCGCCGGCGCAAACAGCCGTGCCCGGAGCCCGGGCGTGCGTTCAAGCTGCCGCCCGAAGCGCGGCACGTCCACAACGTCGACGCCGATTCCAATAATCACGCAGCAGCTCCCTATTCCACGGTGACGGACTTGGCAAGGTTGCGCGGCTGGTCCACATCGAAGCCCTTGGCCGTGGCCAGTTCGCAGGCGAAGATCTGCAGCGGCACGGTGGTCAGCAGCGGAGCCAGCAGCGTGGGCGTTTCCGGCACGTAGAAGATGTGCTCGGCGTAGGCCTTGACCGCGTCGTCGCCCTCTTCGGCGATGACGATGGTCTTGGCGCCGCGGGCACGGATCTCCTGGATGTTGGAGACCACCTTCGCGTGCAGGGAGTCCCGTCCGCGGGGTGAGGGGACTACCACGAAAACGGGCTGGCCTTCCTCGATCAGGGCGATCGGACCGTGCTTGAGCTCACCGGCAGCGAATCCCTCGGCGTGGATGTACGCCAGTTCCTTCAGCTTCAGGGCGCCTTCCATGGCGACCGGGAAACCGACGTGCCGGCCGAGGAAGAGCACCGAACCGGTATCCGCCATCAGCTGCGCGAGGTCCTTGATCTGGCCGGAGTTGTCCAGCACCTGCTGGATCTTGTCCGGGATCTTGGCCAGGTCGGCCAGGATGTCCTTGATCTCGCCCTGGAACTTGTTGCCGCGGATCTGGGCCAGGTACAGGCCCAGCAGGTACGCCGCGGTGATCTGGGCCAGGAACGCCTTGGTCGATGCGACGGCAATTTCCGGTCCGGCGTGCGTGTAGAGCACGGCGTCGGATTCACGCGGAATGGTGGAGCCGTTGGTATTGCAGATGGCCAGGACCTTGGCGCCCTGTTCCTTCGCGTAGCGCACGGCCATGAGGGTATCCATGGTCTCGCCGGACTGGGAGATGGCCACGATCAGCGTGTTGGAGTCGACGATGGGGTCGCGGTAACGGAACTCGTGGCTGAGTTCCACCTCCACGGGGATCCTGCACCAGTGCTCGATGGCGTACTTGGCAACCTGCCCGGCGTAGGCAGAGGTGCCGCAGGCCAGGACCATGATCTTGTTGACGGCCTTCAGGTCCTCGGGGCTGACGCGCAGCTCGTCCAGGGTCAGGCGGCCGTCGGCGTCGGAACGTCCCAGCAGGGTGTCGCCGACTGCCTGCGGCTGGTCGTTGATTTCCTTCTCCATGAAGGAGTCGTAACCGCCCTTTTCAGCGGCTGCAGCGTCCCAGTTCACGTGGAACTCGGTGCCTTCGGCGGGCTTCCCGAAGAAATCGCTGATATCCACGGAGTCCGGCGTGATGGTCACAACCTGGTCCTGGCCCAGTTCAACGGCCCGGCGGGTGAAGTCAATGAAGCCGGACACATCCGAGCCCAGGAAGTTCTCACCCTCGCCCAGCCCGACGACGAGCGGGGAGTTGCGGCGGGCTGCCACCACGGTGCCGGGGGAATCGTTGTGCACTGCCAGCAGGGTGAAAGCGCCTTCCAGGCGCTGGCAGGCAAGCTGCATGGAACGGGTCAGGTCCCCGCCGCCCTCGCCGCGGTAGATCGAAGCGAGCAGTGCCGCCGCTACCTCGGTATCGGTTTCGGACACGAACACGGCGCCGGCGGCCAGCATCTCGGACTTGAGCTCGGCGAAGTTCTCGATGATCCCGTTGTGGATCACGGCCAGGCGGCCGTTGTCCGCCAGGTGGGGGTGCGCGTTTTCATCACTCGGGCCGCCGTGGGTGGCCCAGCGGGTGTGGCCGATTCCGGTGGTGGCGGCCGGCAGCGGAGCAGCCTCGAGTTCGGCCACCAGGTTGGCCAGCTTGCCGGACTTCTTGCGGTACTCAATGCCCAGGGGGGTCAGGACAGCTACGCCCGCCGAGTCATAGCCGCGGTATTCAAGCCGCCGCAGGCCTTCCATCACAACGTCGAGGGCCCCGTGGCCGGCAGTTTCAGTACCGCTTACGGCACCCGGGCGGCCTGCATATCCAATAATTCCACACATACCCATAAGAGTACCGGCAGGTGGTCGCAGTGCTGAAAACCCGGACGGGCTGCCCGCGCTGCGCGGCGGGATCCGCCGCCGCGGCCGTTTGGGAATGCAGGCGCTTCAGGGCAGAATTCCTAGGGTGACAGAACGCCATGCGAAGCCCTTTCCCGACCACTCCCCCGAGGGCAGTGTCACTCCCTTTGTTGAGCTGGACCGCAAAACCTGGTCACGGCTCTCACATGAGATCCGGTCCCCTCTGAACCAGGATGACATCCTGCGCCTGCGCGGGTTGGGCGACCAGCTGAACCTCGAGGAGATCCGCGAGGTCTACCTGCCCCTGTCCCGGCTGTTGAACCTTTACGTCGCGGCCGCCGGGCGCCTGCACAGCGCCACCACCACGTTCCTGGGTGAAAAGACCACGCGCACTCCCTTCGTGATCGGTGTCGCCGGGTCCGTGGCGGTGGGAAAGTCCACCACGGCGCGCGTGCTGCGCGAGATGCTGCGACGGTGGCCGGAGACGCCGAACGTGGAACTGATCACCACCGACGGTTTCCTCTATCCCAATGCGGAGTTGGAGCGCCGGGGGCTGATGCAGCGCAAGGGCTTCCCGGAGTCCTACGACCGCCGCCGGCTGCTGCGCTTTGTCAGTGCGGTGAAGAGCGGCGCCGAGGAGGTGCGGGCGCCGAAGTACTCGCACCTGACGTACGACATCGTGCCGGACGAGGAAGTGGTGGTTCGCCGCCCGGATGTGCTGATTGTCGAAGGCCTGAACGTCCTGGCACCGGCACGCACCCGGGCGGACGGGCGGGCGGGCCTGGCCCTGAGCGACTTCTTCGACTTTTCCATCTATGTGGACGCCCGCACGTCCTACATCGAGGAGTGGTACGTCCAGCGGTTCCAGTCGCTGCGCAGCGGGGCCTTCGCGGACCCGGCGTCGTACTTCCACCGGTACGCCGGGCTCACGGACGAGCAGGCCCGTGCCACCGCCCTGGACATCTGGAAGCGGATCAACGAACCGAACCTGGTGACAAACGTCCTGCCCACGAGGGGCCGCGCCCAGTTGGTACTGACCAAGGACGCGGACCACTCAGTGACGCGGATGCTGCTGCGTAAGACGTAGGTCCGGCGGGCCGGAAAGCTAGACGGCGGCGCCGGCGTTCAGCGCCAGGTTGGCTTCCACGGCATCGGCCAGGCGGCGGGCCGTTGCGGAGGCAGTGCCCGTGTCGGCCGCTTCCACCATGACCCGGACCACCGGCTCCGTGCCGGAGGGACGCAGCAGCACGCGGCCCGTCTCCCCCAGCTCTGCCTGCGCCTGGGCCACGGCCTGCCGGACGGGTTCATTGCTTTCGACGGCGGACTTGTCCACGCCCTTGACGTTGATTAGAACCTGCGGGAGCTTCTCCATGACGCCGGCCAACTGCTTCAGGGTGCGGCCCGTGCGTGCCACCTGGGCGGCCAGCTGCAGCCCGGTGAGCACGCCGTCGCCGGTGGTGGCGTATTCGGAGAAGATCACGTGTCCGGACTGCTCGCCGCCGAGGCTGTAACCGCCGCTGCGCATGCCTTCGAGCACGTAACGGTCGCCGACTCCGGTCTCGATAAGCGCGATGCCGGCTTCGCGCAGCGCCAGCTTCAAGCCCAGGTTGCTCATGACGGTGGCCACAAGGGCGTTGTCCTTGAGCTTGCCGGCTTCCTTCATGGCCACGGCCATGATGGCCATGATCTGGTCCCCGTCCACCACGTTTCCTTCGTGGTCAACTGCCAGGCAGCGGTCGGCGTCGCCGTCGTGGGCAATGCCCAGGTCCGCACCGTGCTCCACAACTGCGGCCTGCAGCTGCTCCAGGTGGGTGGAGCCGTAGCCGTCGTTGATGTTGAGGCCGTCCGGCTCTGCTCCGATAACCACTACCTCGGCCCCGGCGTCGGCGAAGACCTGCGGGGAGCAGCCGCTGGCGGCACCGTGCGCGCAGTCGAGGACAACTTTGAGACCTTCAATCCGGTTGGGCAGGGTCTGCAGCAGGTGGACCACGTAGCGGTCCTCGGCGTCGGCGAAGCGGTGGATGCGTCCCACTTCGCTGCCGGTGGGGCGCAGGCTGGGGCGGGACATTTCCGCCTCGATCTCGTCCTCGACGGCGTCATCCAGCTTCTGCCCGCCGCGGGCCAGGAACTTGATGCCGTTGTCGGGGGCGGCGTTGTGGGATGCGGAAATAACGACGCCGAAGTCGGCGCCGAGGTCCGCCACCAGGTACGCGGCGGCCGGGGTCGGCAGCACGCCTGCATCAAAGACGTCTACGCCCGAGCTGGCCAGCCCTGCCTCCATGGCAGCGGAAATGAAGTCACCGCTGATCCGCGGGTCGCGTGCGACCACTGCCACCGGACGCCGGCCCTCGCCCACGCGGCGGTGGCCGAGTACGACAGCGGCGGCCTGGGCGAGCCCCATGGCCACTTCGGCGGTGATCAGCCCATTGGCCAGTCCACGGACACCGTCCGTTCCAAACAATCTAGTCATTGCGTATCCTCAAGCAGGTTGTAGCCACAGCGGGTAGCCGCACACGGGCAACTTACTGCCCCATTCTGCCACCGGTGCGGTCCCGACTCCGAAACGGGCACCCCGATAGGGCCCCCGGCGCGGCTAAAAACACGCGTGGGGGTAATCCGCCCCACCTCTGCCGCGGGCTCCCGTGACGCACAAAAAGGCAGCCGCCGCAGCGACTGCCTTTTTGTGCAATAGAACCCTGACCGGCGCTTCTGTAACGAAGTGTTCCGGGCGCTTGTGGAGCCAAGCGCCAAAAAGCGCCGAGGGCCCCAAACTGCATTCGCTCCAGCGAATGCAGTTTGGGTAGGCGCTTTTTAGCGCTTGGAGTACTGCGGGGCCTTGCGGGCCTTCTTGAGACCGGCCTTCTTGCGCTCGATGACGCGGGCGTCACGAGTCAGGAAGCCTGCCTTCTTCAGGGCCGGGCGGTTGTTCTCGCGGTCGATCTCGTTCAGCGAGCGGGCAACGCCGAGGCGCAGCGCACCGGCCTGGCCGGAGGGGCCACCGCCGTGGATACGGGCGATGACGTCGTAGGCGCCTTCGAGGTCAAGAAGCTTGAACGGCTCGTTGACTTCCTGCTGGTGCAGCTTGTTCGGGAAGTAGTCTTCGAGCTCGCGGTCGTTGACGATCCACTTGCCGGTACCCGGGACAACGCGCACGCGGGCAATGGCCTGCTTGCGGCGTCCGACGGCGGAGCCGGGGACGGTCAGGGCGGGGCGTTCCTTGACTGCGGTCTGGACCGAGTCAGAGGATTCCGAGGTGTAGCTGGTGAGCTCCTCGGTGTTTTCATTCAGCTCTTCAGTGTTCTGAGCCACGATTCTCCTTGAATTAATTCTTTAGTTGGCGGGCCAGAACTACTGGGCGACCTGGGTGATTTCGAAGGTCTTGGGCTGCTGAGCGGCGTGCGGGTGCTCGGCACCGCGGTAGACCTTCAGCTTGCTGATCTGGTCAGCAGCCAGGGAATTCTTGGGCAGCATGCCGCGGATGGCCTTCTCAACTGCGCGCACCGGGTTCTTTTCCAGCAGTTCGGCGTAGTTGACGGAGGACAGGCCGCCCGGGTAACCCGAGTGGCGGTAGGCACGCTTCTGTTCGAGCTTGGCGCCGGTGAGGGCAACCTTCTCAGCGTTGATGATGATGACGAAATCGCCCATGTCCATGTGGGGAGCAAAGGTCGGCTTGTGCTTTCCGCGCAGCAGTGTTGCGGTCTGGCTGGCAAGACGGCCTAGGACAACGTCGGTGGCGTCAATGACGTGCCACTGGCGGTTGATGTCGCCGGGCTTCGGGGTGTACGTACGCACGGTGTTTGCCTTCGTTTCTTCTTCTTAGGTGGCGCGCTGGCCATGGTGCCATGGACAGTGCAGCTTCTCTATGCGTTACCGGATGGTCAGGTGAGGACTGAAGTAACCAGTGGTCCTGATATCTCGGCTATTTCCCCGGGGCCAGGTGGCTCTGCAACTGAGCCGCTCCCGTGGGCATAGGCCTATCGAGGTAGGACACGCACAACGACTATAAACAATAGCCTGCTTACGTAGGTTGGTCAAAAGCTGCCGCAGTGCCGGGATATGGGATTTGCCCTCATTTTACGACGGCTGCCCGCCGCGGCGCTATTCGCGGTGTGCCCGGGTCAGTTCCGCCCGGCCGGCGAGTTCCGCATCTGCCGGGTAGCGGACCTCTTCCAGGACCAGCGGATGGGGCGGCGCGAGGAGCGATTTCGAGTCCCGGATCCTGGCGGCGAGGCGGTCGGCGAGCCACTGCGGACGCCGCTCCCCCGATCCGACGAGCAGGGAGCCGCCTACCAGCGAGCGGACCATGTTGTGGCAGAACGCGTCCGCCTGTATGTGGGTGGTGATCACCCCGTCGGCGCCGCGGCTGAAACTGAACTCCTGCAGTTCACGGATGGTGGTGGAACCGGTGCGCGGCTTGCAGAAGGAAAGGAAGTCCCGGATCCCCAGTACCCCGTCCGCTGCTTGGTTCATCAACCCGATGTCCAGGGGTGCCTTGAACCAGAGGGTGGTGTGCCGTGACAGCGGGTCCCGGTTCTCGGGAAGGTCACATATCCGGTAGCTGTACCGCCGCCAGAGGGCCGAGAAACGGGCGTCGAATCCTGCCGGGGCCGGGACTGCCGACAGTACCTCCACGGCGCCGCCATGGGCATCTATTGCGCGCCGCTGCTGGCCGGCCTCCCGCGCCGCCATTGTCAGCTCCTTGTTCAGCACTCCGTGCAGCCTGCGCCGCAGGGAGACGCCCGGATCCAGGTCCCTTCCGCGGGCCAGTCCGTACCATTCCGCGGCAGTGAGATCGAAGTGCACCACCTGCCCGCGGGCATGCACGCCGGCGTCGGTCCGCCCCGCTACGGTAATACGGACCGGCCGGCGCAGCAGTACTGCCAGGGCATCCTCCACGAGGCCCTGAACGGTCCACAGGCCTGGCTGGGCGGCCCACCCGGAGAAGGGCGCCCCGTCATAGGCAAGGTCCATCCGGACGCGGAAAGGCCCGCCGTCCGGTTCAGGGAGGGCGGGCCTTTCAAGAGTCATAGCACCCATATTAAGGGCACCGGGACGTCAGCGAAGAATTACTTCTTCTCTTCGGTCTCCACGACTGCTTCGGGTGCTTCTTCGGAAACAACGACTGCCTCGTCAGCAGAATCGGCAGACTCTGCTGATTCAGCAGACTCAGCCGAATCGGCGGACTCTTCGACCGGAGCCGGAGCGGCTACGGCAGCTGCGGTGTTGGCCTCGGCCACAACCGACTGCTTGGCCGAAAGCGGTTCCAGGACCAGTTCGATGACAGCCATGGGAGCGTTATCGCCCTTGCGGTTGCCGATCTTGGTGATGCGGGTGTAACCGCCGTCGCGCTTCGCCACTGCCGGAGCAATATCGGTGAAGAGCTCGTGGACGATGCCCTTGTCGGAGATCAGGGCCAGGACGCGGCGGCGTGAGGACAGGTCCCCGCGCTTAGCGAACGTGATCAGGCGTTCTGCGTAGGGACGCAGACGCTTGGCCTTGGTCACCGTGGTGGTGATCTGCTTGTGCTCGAACAGCTGCGCGGCAAGGTTGGCCAGCATCAGGCGCTGGTGTGCCGGGCTGCCTCCGAGGCGCTTACCCTTGGTGGGTGTAGGCATTACATTTTCTCCTCAAACGGTGCCGTACGGTGCTTTCAAAGCCCGCCGGCAAGAATTTGCTTCAGTTAGAGCTCGTCGTCCGAGTATTCGGACTCGTCCTCTTCAATAGCTGCGGCACGGGCGGCCAGGTCGAACCCGGGAGGGGAATCCTTCAGGGACAGACCCAGTTCAACCAGCTTTGCCTTCACCTCATCGATGGACTTCGCGCCAAAGTTGCGGATGTCCATCAGGTCAGCCTCGGAGCGGGCAACGAGTTCACCCACCGTGTGGATGCCTTCGCGCTTGAGGCAGTTGTAAGAACGCACGGTCAGCTCGAGGTCTTCGATCGGCAGGGCCATGTCGGCTGCCAGTGCGGCATCCGTGGGGCTCGGGCCGATTTCGATACCTTCAGCGGCGGTGTTGAGTTCACGTGCCAGGCCGAACAGTTCAACCAGGGTGGTGCCGGCAGAGGCGACGGCGTCGCGCGGTGCAATGGCATCCTTGGTCTCAACGTCAACGATCAGGCGATCGAAGTCGGTGCGCTGTTCAACACGGGTGGCCTCCACGCGGAAGGTCACCTTCAGGACCGGCGAGTAAATGGAGTCGACCGGGATGCGGCCGATCTCCTGGTCACCGGACTTGTTCTGGCTGGCCGACACGTAGCCGCGGCCGCGCTCGATGGTCAGTTCGAGTTCGAACTTGCCCTTCGAGTTCAGGGTGGCGATGTGCAGGTCGGGGTTGTGGAACTCCACGCCGGCCGGCGGAGCGATGTCCGCAGCCGTCACCACGCCGGGGCCCTGCTTGCGCAGGTACGCCACAACGGGCTCGTCGTGCTCGGAGGAAACCGAGAGGTTCTTGACGTTCAGGATGATCTCAGTGACATCTTCCTTGACGCCGGGAACCGTCGTGAACTCGTGCAGCACGCCGTCAATCCGGATGCTGGTTACAGCGGCACCGGGGATGGAGGAGAGCAGGGTACGACGGAGGGAGTTACCGAGGGTGTAACCGAAACCGGGCTCCAGGGGTTCGATGATGAACCGTGAGCGGTTATCGGCTACGACTTCTTCAGTGAGGGTAGGGCGCTGTGCAATGAGCACTTGCATTTCCTTTCAGCGAGCATCCGCTATATGACGCAACACAAATGGTGGAAACGACGACGACGGGTCTTCCGCGGGCGTCTTGGACGGCTAACAGCCACGTGCCCGGGACCGGTGGGCCTCCGGCGGGCCGGCCACCGAAGTGGCCTGCCCGCCGGGGGAACCGGAACCGAATGACTGATTAGACGCGGCGGCGCTTCGGGGGACGGCAGCCGTTGTGCGCGCTCGGGGTGACGTCCTGAATGGAGCCAACCTCCAGGCCGGTGGCCTGCAGCGAACGGATGGCGGTCTCGCGACCGGAGCCCGGGCCCTTCACGAAGACGTCGACCTTGCGGACGCCGTGCTCCTGTGCGCGCTTTGCAGCGGCTTCAGCAGCCATCTGAGCAGCGAACGGGGTGGACTTACGGGAGCCCTTGAAGCCAACCTCACCGGCGGAAGCCCATGAGATAACAGCACCGGACGGGTCCGTGATGGACACGATGGTGTTGTTGAAGGTGCTCTTGATATGCGCCTGGCCGAGCGCGATATTCTTCTTATCCTTGCGACGCGGCTTGCGGACCGCTCCACGAGTCTTGGGGGGCATTACTTCTCCTACAAAGAGTTTGGTTTAGGTGGCCCGGATTCGGGCCGTGGCCGTAAGACCGCTGTTTAGCGGCCGGCCTTCTTCTTACCGGCAACGGTGCGCTTCGGGCCCTTGCGGGTACGAGCGTTGGTCTTCGTGCGCTGACCGTGGACGGGCATGCCACGACGGTGGCGGATACCCTGGTAGCTGCCGATCTCGACCTTGCGGCGGATGTCGGCGGCCACCTCACGGCGGAGGTCACCCTCAACCTTGAAGTTGCCCTCGATGTAGTCACGCAGCTGAACGAGTTCAGCGTCGGTGAGGTCCTTGACGCGAGTTTCCGGGCTGATGCCGGTCTCTGCAAGGGTCTGCTCTGCACGGGTCTTGCCCACGCCGTAGATGTAGGTAAGCGCAATCACTACCCGCTTTTCGCGGGGAATGTCAACGCCAGCGAGACGTGCCATATCGGCGGTTCTCCTTTGGTTATTACCGGAGGTCTGAAGCAGTGCGTCCCTGTTGCCAGGTCCCCGGCCTCCGTACCGGGGGTATGCGTCACGCGTATTGACGCTGCACTGCCATATTCAATTAACTACGCGTGGGCTGATCCCTGTGTAAGGGGCCCTCTTGCCGCTGCCCTTGCAGGCCTCGGCGGAAGAGCGGCTGATTAGCCCTGGCGCTGCTTGTGGCGCGGGTTCTCGCAGATCACCATGACTCGACCGTTACGGCGAATCACCTTGCACTTATCGCAGATCTGCTTGACGCTCGGCTGTACCTTCATGGTGTTCCTTTGCGTGGTTGCAGGGTTGAGCTTCAACGTGGGGCAGGCCGGCTGGGCCGGTCCGCCGTCCGTCTTTGCAGCGGTTTATTTGTAGCGGTAGACGATCCGACCCCGGGTGAGGTCGTACGGGCTAAGTTCCACTACAACGCGGTCTCCTGGGAGGATGCGAATGTAGTGTTGACGCATCTTTCCCGAGATGTGTGCGAGCACAATGTGGCCGTTGGCCAGCTCAACGCGGAACATCGCGTTGGGCAGGGCTTCGTTGACCGAGCCCTCGATCTCAATGACGCCGTCTTTCTTGGCCATATCCTCCGCTAACGTCTGTGCCCCCGGCCTGAGCCGGGAACGGTTTTCGATTGTGGTTCCCCTACCTGTTCCGCAGACCGCTTCCGCTGCACAGGGCATCGAGGGCGGGTATTCCGGGCACGAATGTAGAGACAACCAACAGATAACTCTACGGGAAGAGGACCCATAAGTTAAATCGCTCCACCTGTCCAGTCCGAATCCTGCCTGGACAGCCGATGCTCCCCTACGAGAGCAGGCCCCGTTCCAAACCGGAACGGGGCCTGCATGGGCAATGGATCGCCCGCTACGGGATGGGAACCGGAGTGACGCCGAGCGGCTCAAGCCTGGAGGCACCGCCGTCGGGCGCGGTCAGCACCCAAATACCCTTTTCGTGAATTGCCACGGAATGCTCCCACTGGCTGGACCGGCTGCCGTCTTCGGTGATTACGGTCCAGTCATCATCCAAGGTGCGGGTGGTGATCTTCCCGCGGACCAGCATCGGTTCGATGGCCAGGCACATTCCCGGGCGCAGCTTCGGACCGTTGTGGCCGGTGCGGTAGTTCAGCACATCCGGGGCCTGGTGCATTTCGGTGCCGATGCCGTGGCCGACATAGTCCTCCAGGATCCCCAGCCGCTTGCCGGGTACCCCGCTGACGTAGTCATCCACGGCTGCTCCGATATCCCCCACGAACCTGCCCTTGGCGGCTGCGGCGATGCCGTGCCACATGGCTTCCTCGGTGACGTCGGAGAGCCGCTGGTCCTCGGGGTCTGCGGTACCCACAATCACGGTGCGTGCCGAGTCCGAGTGCCACCCGCGGACCACGGCGCCGCCGTCGATGGAAATGATGTCGCCGTCCTGCAGCACCCGGTCCCCCGGGATGCCGTGGACAACTTCTTCGTTCACCGACGTGCAGACCGTGGCCGGGTAGTCGTGGTAGCCCAGGAAATTGGAGGTGGCTCCCTTTTCCCGCAGGACCCCCGCGAATACTGCGTCGATCTCGCGGGTACTCACGCCCACATCGGCGGCCTTGACGGCGGCGTCAAGCGCGGAGATCAGCACGAGGCCGGCTTCGCGCATGATGCGCATCTGTTCATTTGTCTTGTACTGGATCCGGGGCTGGCCGAACATGTGTCTTCTAACTTCCTAGCGGATAACTCTTTGGCGCTGCCTGGCATTCGCCACGTGCCGGATGTGTCAGCGCAGGTCCTTCAGCGCGTCCATGACCCGCTCCGTGACCTCGTCGATGGCGCCGAGGCCGTCCACGCGGGTGACGATCCCCCGGTCTTCGTAGCGGGCAACGACGTCGGCCGTCTGCTGCTTGTAGAGGTCCAGCCGGTGGCGGATGACGTCTTCGGTGTCATCGCTGCGGCCTTCAAGCTCGGCCCGCTTGAGCAGCCGCGCCACCAGTTCGTCGTCGTCGGCGGTCAGCAGCAGCACGGCGTCGAGCTTCTGGCCGTTGCCTGCCAGGATGTCGTCCAGTTCCTCGACCTGCGCCACAGTGCGCGGGTAACCGTCCAGCAGGAAACCGCGCTCGACGTCGTCCTCCTGCAGGCGGGTGCGGACCATGCCGTTGGTGACGCTGTCCGGGACGAAGTTTCCGGCGTCGATGAACTTCTTGGCTTCTACGCCCAGGGGCGTGAGCTCCTTGACGTGGGAGCGGAAGATGTCTCCGGTCGATATTGCCGTGACACCGAGGCGGTCCGATATCCGGGCGGCCTGAGTTCCTTTACCGGCCCCGGGAGGCCCGATAATGAGCATTCTTGTCATCGCAATAACCCTTCGTAGTGACGTTGCTGGAGCTGCGCGTCAATTTGCTTAACCGTTTCCAGTCCCACACCAACCATGATGAGGATTGACGTTCCGCCGAACGGGAAGTTCTGGTTGGCTCCAACAACGACCAGAGCAATCAGCGGGATCAGGGCGACAAAGCCCAGGTACAGGGCGCCGGGCAGCGTGATCCGGGAGAGCACGTACTGCAGGTACTCGGCGGTGGGGCGGCCGGCCCGGATGCCGGGGATGAAGCCGCCGTATTTCTTCATGTTCTCCGAAACCTCGTCCGGGTTGAACGTGATGGAGACGTAGAAGTACGTGAAGAAGACGATCAGGAGGAAGTAGACCGCCATGTAGAGCGGGTGCTCGCCGCTGACCAGGTGGTTGTTGATCCACACGACCCAGCCGGCAGGCGAGCCGGTGCTGGGGGTGTTGAACTGCGCGATCAGCGTGGGCAGGTACAGCATGGAGGACGCGAAGATCACGGGGATCACGCCGGCCATGTTGACCTTGATCGGAATGTAGGTGTTGGTGCCGCCCACTGTGCGCCGCCCGACCATGCGCTTGGCGTACTGCACCGGAATACGGCGCTGGGACTGCTCGACCAGGACCACCAGGGCCACTACGAGGATGCCGATGCCAAGCACGCCGAGGAACACGGTCCAGCCCTTGGACGTGATGATGGCGCCGAGGGCGCTGGGGAAGGACGCTGCGATGGAGGTGAAGATCAGCAGCGACATGCCGTTGCCCACGCCCTTCTCCGTGACCATTTCGCCCATCCACATGATGACGCCGGTTCCGGCGGTCAGGGTGATGATCAGCAGGAGGATCGTGACGATGCCCTGGTCAGGAATGATGTCGTACGGGCACTGGTTGCCAAACAGGGCACCCGTGCGCGCCAGGGAAACCACCGTGGTTGCGTTCAGCAAGCCAAGGGCGATGGTCAGGTAGCGGGTGTACTGCGTCAGCTTCGACTGGCCCTGGGCGCCTTCGTCATGCAGCGCCTGGAAGTGCGGAATGACCACGCGCAGCAGCTGCACGATGATGCTCGCCGTAATGTACGGCATGATCCCGAGCGCAAAGATGGAAACCTGCAGCAGGGCGCCGCCGCTAAAGAGGTTGACGAATTCATATATGCCACCCGAGGTGGCACCCAGATCCAAGCACTGCTGCACATTGCCGTAGTCAACACCCGGGGCCGGGATAAAAGCACCCATGCGGAAGATAGTGATGATACCCAGCGTAAACAACAGCTTGCGTCGCAGGTCTGGCGTCCGGAAAGCCCGGCCAATAGCGCTAAGCAAGCGTCCTCCTGAAGTTTGGAAAGTCCCATGCGGACTTGTGACAGAAACAGAGTCTAGCCGCTCCGACCCCGTACTGCGTTAACGGCGTACGGGGCGCGGTAGTTGCGTTAAACAGAACTGAACTCCCGGCGGACCGTTCGCCGGCCCGCCAGGAGTTCAGGGGTGAAACATGGGATCGTGCACCCCTCCCCTGCCGGCACGCTCGGTGCGTCCGGCCGGGGAGGGAAACAGGCCCGCCACGGAAGTCTTAGACCTCGGTGGTGGATCCGCCTGCTGCGGCGATCTTTTCTGCAGCGCTGGCGGAGAAGGCGTTGGCGGAGATATCAACCTTGACGGTGATATCGCCGGAGCCGAGAACCTTCACGGGCTGGTTCTTGCGAACCGCACCCTTGGCAACCAGTGCTTCGATGGTCACGGCGCCGCCTTCGGGGAACAGCTCCGAGATCTTGTCCAGGTTTACAACCTGGAACTCGACCCGGAACGGGTTCTTGAAGCCGCGCAGCTTCGGCAGGCGCATGTGCAGCGGAAGCTGCCCGCCTGCGAAACCGGCCTTGACCTGGTAGCGGGCAGCCGTACCCTTGGTACCGCGGCCTGCCGTCTTACCCTTGGAACCTTCACCGCGGCCAACGCGGGTCTTGGCCGTCTTGGCACCGGGTGCCGGACGCAGGTGGTGGACCTTCAGAGTCTTGATTTCTTCGGGCATGTTACTTCGCCTCCTCAACCTTCACGAGGTGCGGAACCGTGTTGATCATGCCAACGGTCACGGCGTCTGCAGTACGGACGACGGAGTCGCCGATGTGCTTCAGGCCCAGTGAACGCAGCGTGTCGCGCTGATTCTGCTTACCACCGATGGTGGACTTAATCTGAGTGATTTCGAGCCGCGCCGAGCTAACGGCGACGTTCTTCGGAGTCGTCATCATCAGGCACCTGCCTTCTGCATGTTGCGGAGCATTGCGGCCGGAACAACCTGGTCCAGCGGCAGGCCGCGGCGGGCTGCCACTGCCTGGGGCTCTTCGAGGCGCTTCAGCGCATCAACCGTGGCGTGCACGATGTTGATGGCGTTGGAGGATCCGAGCGACTTGGACAGAACGTCGTGGATTCCGGCGCATTCGAGGATGGCGCGGACCGGACCACCGGCGATAACGCCGGTACCCGGGGAAGCCGGACGCAGCAGGACTACGCCTGCAGCAGCTTCACCCTGGACGAGGTGCGGGACGGTTCCACCGATGCGCGGGACGCGGAAGAAGGACTTCTTGGCTTCTTCGACAGCCTTTGCGATAGCGGAGGGAACTTCCTTTGCCTTGCCGTAGCCAACGCCGACCATGCCGTTGCCGTCACCGACAACAACGAGGGCGGTGAAGCTGAAGCGACGGCCACCCTTGACCACCTTGGCAACGCGGTTGATGGTAACGACGCGTTCAATGAACTTGTCCTTATCATCGTTGCGTCCGCCGTCGCGGCCACCGCGGCCACCGCGTTCGCCGCGGCCTCCACGGTCGGAGCCGGAGCGCTGCTCGCCGCGACGTCCGCCGCGGCGGTCGTCGGTACCGGTTGCTGCGGCGTCCTTGGTCTCAGTTGCCTCAGCAGCTGTAGCTTCAGTCACCTGATTTTCCTTTTCCTTGTTTACCTCGGTCACAGTGCCAGCCCACCTTCACGTGCGCCGTCTGCAACTGCAGCAATGCGGCCGTGGTAGCGGTTACCACCGCGGTCAAAGACAACGGCTTCAACACCGGCGGCCTTGGACCGCTCAGCGACGAGTTCGCCAACGCGCTTGGCCTTGGCGGTCTTATCGCCTTCCAGTGCACGCAGATCCGCTTCCATGGTGGAGGCGGAAGCCACGGTTACGCCACGGGTGTCATCGACAACCTGGACGAAGATGTGGCGGGCAGAGCGGTTAACCACCAGGCGGGGACGGGCCCCGGTGCCGGAAATCCGCTTGCGGATACGCAGCTGGCGACGGCTGCGCAGGGCAGACTTGCTCTTGCTGTTTCGCTTCTTATTGATGCTGATGGCCATGGTTACTTACCAGCCTTTCCGACCTTGCGGCGGACAATCTCGCCGGCGTAACGAATACCCTTGCCCTTGTAGGGGTCGGGCTTACGCAGCTTGCGGATGTTGGCGGAAACCTCGCCCACCTGCTGCTTGTCGATACCGGACACGGTGACCTTCGTGGGGCCTACCACGGTAAGCGTGATGCCTTCCGGGGCCGTGACGGGAACCGGGTGGCTGTAGCCCAGGGCGAACTCGAGGTCCGCACCCTTTGCTACAACGCGGTAACCGGTACCAACGATTTCCAGGTCCTTCTTGTAGCCCTCGGTCACGCCGGTGATCATGTTGCTGATCAGCGTGCGGGTCAGGCCGTGGAGGGAGCGGGATTCACGCTCGTCGTTCGGTCGGACAACGGTGATGATGCCGTCTTCCAGGGAAGCCGTGATCGGGCTGGGCACAGTGTGGCTCAGCTCGCCCTTGGCGCCCTTGACGGACACAACGTTGCCGTTGATGGCGATATCTACTCCGGCAGGAACCGGGATGGGCAGACGTCCAATACGTGACATTTTTCTTTCCCTTCCCTGCTACCAGACGTAGGCGAGGACTTCCCCACCTACGCCCTTCTTGGCGGCCTGGCGGTCGGTCAGGAGACCTGACGACGTCGACAGGATTGCGATACCCAGGCCACCCAGCACGTGCGGCAGGTTGGTGGACTTCGCGTAAACGCGCAGACCGGGCTTGGAGATGCGGCGTACACCGGCGATGGAACGCTCGCGGTTCGGACCGAACTTGAGGTCCAGGGTCAGCTTCTTGCCGACCTCGGCTTCTTCTTCCTTCCAGCCGGCAATGTAGCCCTCGGCCTTCAGGATGTCAGCAACGCGCGCCTTGAGCTTGCTGTAGGGCATGGACACGGAATCGTGGTATGCCGAGTTTGCATTGCGCAGACGCGTGAGCATATCTGCGACAGGATCTGTCATTGTCATTTGGGCTCTTGCCCTCCCTCGTAACGGTTTCCTGCAGGAGTTCCGTGCGGCGTTGCCTCACGGGTGTCCGTCGGACCTGTTACGTAGTAATTAATCTTCGGATTTGAACGGGAAGCCGAGCGCCTTCAGCAGCGCGCGTCCCTCGTCATCGGTCTTTGCGGTGGTAACCACGGTGATGTCCATGCCGCGTACGCGGTCGATCTTGTCCTGATCGATTTCGTGGAACATCGACTGCTCGGTCAGACCGAACGTGTAGTTGCCGTTGCCGTCGAACTGCTTGCCGTTCAGGCCGCGGAAGTCACGGATACGGGGCAGGGCCAGGGTGACCAAGCGGTCTACGAATTCCCACATGCGGTCGCCGCGCAGGGTAACGTGCGCGCCGATCGGCATGCCTTCGCGCAGCTTGAACTGTGCGATGGACTTGCGTGCCTTGGTGACCTGGGGCTTCTGGCCCGTGATCTGGGTGAGGTCCCGGACCGCACCGTCAATGAGCTTGGAGTCCTTGGCGGCATCTCCAACACCCATGTTCACGACCACCTTGACGAGGCGGGGAACCTGGTTGACGTTTGAGTAGTTGAATTCGTCCTGCAGGGTCTGCTTGATCTCCGCTGCGTAGCGGGTCTTCAGACGGGGAACGATCTTGGTGACAGTCTCAGTCATTAGAGGTCCTTCCCAGAGCCCTTGGCCACGCGGATACGCACAGTGCGCTCACGGCCATTCTTTTCGACGGTTTCAGTGCGGAAGCCAACGCGGGTCGGCTTCTTGGTCTCCGGGTCGACGACTGCGACGTTGGAAACGTGGATCGGGGCTTCGACAACCTCGATGCCGCCGGTCTTGGAACCGCGGGAGGACTGGCCAACCTTGGTGTGCTTGGTGACGCGGTTGATGCCTTCAACGAGAACGCGGTTGCTCTCGGGGAAGACCTTCAGAACCTTGCCCTGCTTACCGCGGTCTCCGCCGCGCTCAGCCTTTGCACCGGTGATGACCTGAACGAGGTCACCCTTCTTGATCTTTGCCATGGACTACAGCACCTCCGGAGCCAGCGAAATGATCTTCATGAACTTCTTGTCGCGAAGTTCGCGGCCGACCGGGCCGAAGATACGGGTACCGCGGGGGTCGCCGTCGTTCTTCAAGATCACTGCAGCGTTCTCATCGAACTTGATGTAGGAACCGTCCTGGCGGCGGCGTTCCTTCTTGGTACGGACGATGACGGCCTTGACCACGTCGCCCTTTTTGACGTTGCCGCCGGGAATTGCATCCTTGACGGTGGCAACAATGGTGTCGCCAATGCCTGCGTAGCGACGGCCGGATCCACCGAGAACGCGGATGGTCAAGATTTCCTTGGCACCCGTGTTGTCGGCGACCTTCAGTCGCGACTCCTGCTGAATCACTTATTACTCCTGTCGTCGCGCCGGTTCTCAGTACTGAGCCTTGCGGAACGGATATGGGTGGACCCCGTAATACTGGTACTCAACGCCTGGCCGGCAGGCCGCACGCCAGTGCAGGCTGCCTTTACGGCGTCGAACAAGATTATCGGGCTTTTGTCTCATTCGGCGGTGAGGAAGCCGGGCCGGATCAGGCCCCAGATTCGGGCCGCACTCCGGACACACTTCCGCACCGCACAGACAAGATTTCAAGTTTATCGCGAAAAGGCCCCGGAAGCGAAATCGAAGACGATAACGCGGCCGGGGCCCCTCACGCTTGGACGGGGCCGGCGTGCCCTTGGTCCGCTGGGACCGAAGGACACACCGGCTGGCCGGCCGGTACTTCTTACTACTAGGTTACTTGGCCTTCTCGAGGATCTCGACCAGGCGCCACCGCTTGGTCGCAGACAGCGGCCGGGTCTCGGCGATCAGAACGAGGTCGCCGATGCCGGCGTCGTTCTGCTCGTCGTGGGCCTTGCGCTTGGAAGTCCGGCGAATAACCTTGCCGTAAAGGGCGTGCTTCACGCGGTCTTCAACCTCGACAACGATGGTCTTATCCATCTTGTCCGAGACCACGTAGCCGCGTGCGGTCTTCCGGTACCCGCGGGCATCGGCTCCGTTTGCGTCAGTTGTCACTGCTGCCTCATTCTTGTTTTCGCTCATTTGGCATCATCCTCAGCGACCTTGGCTTCAGATTCAGACTCAGTAGCCTTCTTCTTGGACTTCTTCGGTGCCTCGGGTGCTGCTTCCTCAACGGGAGCGGCAACCTCGGGACGAATGCCCAGCTCGCGCTCACGCAGCACCGTGTAGATGCGGGCGATATCGCGCTTGACTGCACGCAGACGACCGTGGTTTTCCAGCTGGCCGGTGGCCGACTGGAAGCGGAGGTTGAACAGCTCCTCCTTGGACTTGCGCAGTTCCTCGACGAGACGGTCCTTATCGAAGCCGTCCAGCTGCTCAGTTGTCAGCTCTTTTGATCCAACTGCCATTTCTATTCACCACCCTCGCGACGCACAATGCGTGCCTTCAACGGCAGCTTATGGATCGCCAGGCGCAGTGCCTCACGAGCTACCTCTTCAGAAACACCGGAGAGTTCGAACAGAACCCGGCCCGGCTTGACGTTTGCAACCCACCACTCCGGAGAACCCTTACCGGAACCCATGCGGGTTTCGGCCGGCTTCTTCGTCAGCGGACGGTCCGGATAAATGTTGATCCAGACCTTTCCGCCACGCTTGATGTGGCGTGTCATGGCAATACGCGCAGCTTCAATCTGGCGGTTGGTGACGTACGCAGGCGTCAGAGCCTGGATACCCCACTCGCCGAAGCTGACGGCGGTGCCGCCGGTTGCAGCGCCGGAGCGACCCGGGTGGTGCTGCTTACGGAACTTGACTCGACGTGGGATAAGCATTTAAGCCTGTCCTCCTTCTGCTGCGGGGGCAGCTGCCTCAGCGGCCGGAGCCTCTGCAGCAGGCGCGGCGGCCTTGTCGCCGCGGTCGTTGCGACGACGGCGGTCGCCGCCGCGGTCGCCACGGTCGGCTGCCGGGCCGCGGCCCGGACGGTCGTTGGAGCGTCCGCGGGACGGTGCAGCAGCCTGCTGTGCAGCCAGTTCCTTAGCGGTGACGTCGCCCTTGTAGATCCAAACCTTCACGCCAATGCGGCCGAAGGTGGTCTTGGCTTCGAAGAAGCCGTAGTCGATCTGCGCGCGGAGGGTGTGCAGGGGCACACGGCCTTCGCGGTAGAACTCCGAACGGCTCATTTCGGCGCCGCCCAGACGGCCGGAGCACTGGATACGGATACCCTTTGCACCTGCGCGCTGTGCGGACTGGATGGCCTTCTTCATCGCACGGCGGAAAGCCACGCGGGAAGAGAGCTGCTCAGCAACACCCTGGGCAACAAGCTGGGCTTCCATCTCGGGGTTCTTGACCTCGAGGATGTTCAGCTGAACCTGCTTGCCTGTGAGCTTTTCCAGCTCGCCGCGGATGCGGTCCGCTTCGGCGCCGCGGCGGCCGATCACGATGCCCGGACGTGCAGTGTGGATATCCACACGGACACGGTCACGGGTGCGCTCGATCTCAACCTTGGCGATGCCGGCGCGGTCCATGCCAGTGGACATCAGCTGACGGATCTTGATGTCCTCGCGGACGAAGTCCTTGTAACGCTGGCCCGGCTTGTTGCTGTCAGCAAACCAGTGCGATACGTGGTCAGTGGTGATGCCGAGTCGGAACCCGTGCGGGTTTACCTTCTGTCCCACTTAGCGTTCCTCCTCGTTCGTAGGGGTTGCGACTACCACGGTGACGTGGCTGGTCCGCTTGTTGATGCGGTAGGCGCGGCCCTGGGCCCGCGGCTGGAACCGCTTCATGGTGGGTCCTTCATCAACGAATGCTTCGCTGATGTAGAGGTCACCTTCGTCGAAGGCCACGCCGTCACGGTCCGCGAGGACTCGTGCATTGGCCATAGCCGACTGAACTACCTTGAATACCGGCTCCGAAGCTGCCTGGGGGGCAAACTTCAGAATTGCCAGAGCCTCATTCGCTTGCTTGCCACGAACAAGGTTGACGACGCGCCGGGCCTTCATAGGCGTTACGCGGATATGACGCGCAATTGCCTTGGCTTCCATTGCTTTCCTTCTCTCGTCTTCTGCCGAAAGAGCAGCGCCTAGCGGCGCTTGCCCTTGCGGTCGTCCTTCACATGGCCGCGGAATGTCCGCGTCAGAGCGAATTCGCCGAGCTTGTGCCCGACCATCGACTCGGTGACAAACACCGGAATGTGCTTACGTCCATCGTGTACGGCGATCGTGTGCCCGAGCATGTCGGGGATGATCATCGAACGGCGGGACCACGTCTTGATGACGTTCTTGGTGCCCTTTTCGTTTTCGGCCGCTACCTTAAGGAACAGGTGCTGGTCGACGAAGGGGCCTTTCTTCAGGCTGCGTGGCATGTTTCCAGGCTCCTATCGCTTGTTCTTGCCGGAACGACGGCGACGCACAATGAGGTTGTCGCTCTCTTTATTGGGGCGGCGGGTACGGCCTTCGCGCTTACCATTCGGGTTGACCGGGTGGCGTCCACCGGAGGTCTTACCTTCACCACCACCGTGCGGGTGGTCAACCGGGTTCATGGCGACACCGCGGACGGTCGGGCGAACGCCCTTCCAGCGCATACGGCCGGCCTTGCCCCAGTTGATGTTGGACTGCTCGGCGTTGCCGACCTCGCCAATCGTGGCGCGGCAGCGGACGTCAACGTTGCGGATTTCACCGGAGGGCAGACGCAGCTGGGCGAAGCGGCCTTCCTTGGCAACGAGCTGAACAGAAGCACCGGCGGAGCGGGCCATCTTGGCACCGCCGCCCGGACGCAGTTCAACGGCGTGGATGGTGGTACCCACGGGGATGTTGCGCAGCGGCAGGTTGTTGCCGGGCTTGATGTCAGCCCCGGCGCCGGCCTCTACGAAGTCGCCCTGCTTGAGCTTGTTCGGAGCAATGATGTAACGCTTGGTGCCATCAACGTAGTGCAGCAGCGCAATGCGGGCGGTACGGTTCGGATCGTATTCGATCTCGGCAACGCGAGCGTTGACGCCGTCCTTGTCGTGGCGACGGAAGTCGATCAGACGGTACTGACGCTTGTGTCCACCACCCTTGTGCCTGGTCGTGATCTTACCGGTGTTGTTACGGCCGCCCTTCTTGGGCAGCGGACGTACCAACGACTTTTCCGGCGTTGACCGCGTGATTTCGGTGAAGTCGGCTACGCTCGAGCCGCGACGGCCCGGGGTAGTCGGCTTGTATTTACGGATTCCCATTATTTATTCCTCGTTAAAGTGGTCTCCGCCCTAGCTGAGCGGACCGCCGAAGATGTCGATTGTGCCGTCCTTGAGGGTGACAATTGCGCGCTTGGTGCTCTTGCGCTGTCCCCATCCGAACTTGGTGCGCTTACGCTTACCGGCACGGTTGATGGTGTTGATCGAGTCGACCTTGACGGAGAAAATCTTCTCCACGGCCAGCTTGATCTCGGTCTTGTTCGAGCGGGGGTCGACCAGGAAGGTGTACTTACCTTCGTCGATCAGGCCGTAGCTCTTTTCCGAGACGACGGGTGCAAGCACTACGTCGCGCGGGTCCTTAGCGGTGGTCGCGCTCACTTGGCGTCCTCCTTGACAGTGTTCTTGCCGACGAACTCGTCGTAGGCAGCCTTGGTGAAGACCACGTCGTCGGAAACCAGCACGTCGTAGGTGTTCAGCTGATCTACGTAGATCACGTGAACTTCCGGGACGTTGCGCACGGACAGTGCAGCAACATCGTTGGCGCGCTCGATAACAACGAGCAGGTTCTTGCGGTCGGAAACCGAACGCAGGGCGCTCAGTGCGTCCTTGGTGGAAGGCTTGGTGCCTTCAACCAGGGATTCGAGGACGTGGATACGGCCGTTGCGTGCCCGGTCAGACAGGGCGCCGCGCAGTGCAGCAGCCTTCATCTTCTTGGGGGTGCGCTGGCTGTAGTCGCGGGGCGTCGGTCCGTGGACAACGCCGCCACCGGTCATGTGAGGCGCACGGATCGAGCCCTGGCGAGCCCGGCCGGTGCCCTTCTGCTTGAAGGGCTTGCGGCCTGCACCGCTAACCTCGGCGCGGGTCTTCGTCTTGTGCGTACCCTGGCGGGCGGCTGCAAGCTGAGCAACTACCACCTGGTGGAGCAGCGGTACGTTCGTCTGAACGTCGAAGATCTCTGCGGGGAATTCAACAGTGGTTTCGTTAGCCATGAGACTAAGCTCCCTTCACGGCGGTGCGTACGAGGACGACCTGGCCGCGGGCGCCGGGAACGGCACCCTTGATCAGCAGGAGCGACTTCTCGGCGTCCACACCGTGAACCGTGAGGTTCATGGTGGTGTGCTTGACAGCGCCCATGCGGCCTGCCATCCGAACGCCCTTGAAGACGCGTCCCGGGGTGGATGCGCCACCGATGGAACCCGGCTTACGGTGGTTCTTGTGTGCACCGTGGGAGGCACCGACGCCGTGGAAGCCGTGACGCTTCATGACACCGGCAAAGCCCTTGCCCTTGGAGGTTCCGGTGACGTCGACCTTCTGGCCGGCTTCGAAAATCTCAACGGAGAGTTCCTGGCCCAGCTCGTAGGTGTCGGCATCTGCGGTACGCAGTTCAACTACGTGGCGGCGCGGCGTGACGCCGGCCTTTTCAAAGTGGCCGGCCAGCGGCTTGGTCACCTTGCGCGGATCGATCTGGCCGTAGCCGATCTGAACGGCGGTGTAGCCGTCCTTTTCCGCGCTGCGCAGCTGCGTGATGACGTTGGAGTCAGCCTGGACGACGGTAACGGGGATGAGCTTGTTGTTCTCGTCCCAGACCTGGGTCATGCCGAGCTTGGTGCCCAGCAGTCCCTTTACCTGGCGTGTAAGTGAAGTAGACATATTATCCGCTCCCCCCCTACAGCTTGATTTCGATGTTCACGTCTGCAGGCAGGTCAAGACGCATAAGCGAGTCAACGGCCTTAGGCGTGGGGTCAATGATGTCGATCAGGCGCTTGTGCGTGCGCATTTCAAAGTGCTCGCGGCTGTCCTTGTACTTGTGCGGCGAACGGATAACAACGTAAACGTTCTTTTCCGTGGGCAGCGGCACGGGGCCTACTACCGTTGCGCCTGCACGCGTGACCGTCTCAACGATCTTCCGTGCTGATACGTCGATGACCTCGTGGTCGTACGACTTCAGCCGGATGCGGATTTTTTGTCCCGCCATGGCGTCGTGCCTCTTTCTTCGAGTAATGCTCTCTGTACAGTTTTTGCGCCGAACTGCCTTACGGCCTGGCACCCCTCCAACAGACTGAATCCGGATGAATCCGGGTTCCTCACCCTGTCGAGGCTCCGACCCCCGCGCTCGGGCGTGTCGCGGTGTTGAGACCGACGACCCCGAGAAAGAATAGGGGCGGGTTATATATGGGCTCTTCCCCTGAAGGATCCGACCCTGCACCAGGCATTATCCTGGCCGGGACGCAATCTCACCACTGCCTGTTTCCTGCAGTTCAGCAGGAGCAAGGGCGCGTGTGGGCACAAAAGCGCTTGAACAACTTCTCTAGTCTGCCAGACTTGGGCACGGATGGCCAATCAGGCACCGCACCTACGACAAGGCAATGCCGGTGTAGCGGCATACCTTGCACTATCTGGCTGCTGCCGCCCGGGCCTGAGGTTTCCCTGCCCGAGGTTTCCAAGGGCCGATGTTTCCAAAGGGCCAGTGTTTCCAAAGGGCCAGCGGAGCGTCAACTTCCAACAGTCTAACCCAGGCGCCGCGGCTCCCTGAAACGGTGTCCGTGGCAGGCCGCATCTCCTGGACTCAGGGCATGCCGTCCCGGTTGGACCGGCGGATCCGCTTGGTGCGGTCGATTTCGGAACGGAAGTTCTTCCGGGTCCAGCCCACACCGGCGGCGACGGCTGCCGCAATGACCAAAAGAATGAGAAGTTCCATCCTCCGAGCCTAGCGGAGGATGGAACTTCGTGTCAGAGGGTGCGCCCACCCGCGCCCGGGGCTTCCGGGGCTTGGCTGTCCGGGTCCGGACCGTTTTCCGGCAGTGGCGGTGCCGGGGGCGCCCCGGGCGCCGGCTGCGTCCAGGGCGCCGGCTGCGTCCAGGGCGCCGCCTGCATCGTCCCCGAAGAGGGCGCTCCTCCCGGCGCCGGCTGCATAAGCCCCGGGCCCGCAGCTCCCCCGGCTGGTGCAATTGGGTCCGAGTGATGCGTTCGGTTCTGCTCCGTGCCGTCGGCGTCGGATCGGACACGGGTGAGCCGCCATACAGCCAGCGCGATCAGTCCGACACCCAGCAGTGCCAGCAGGAGGAAGGTATAGCCGCGCAGGTACCACAGCACGGCCAGCACCACACCTGCCGCTCCCCACATGGTGAACAGCCGCCGGCTGGCCAGCAGTCCGAAGGCGAGCAGGCCGGCATGGGCCACCAGTGCCCACAGCTGCTTGCCTCCGCCTCCGCTGATGACGGTGAGCAACCCGCTCGCGGAGAGGATGGCGGCAGAAACCGTCAGGAAGGCCGTTCCGCGCTGTTCGCGCCTTCGCAGGAACTCGTAACCGGCCATCGCGGCCAGTACGCACGCCCAGTACTGCACGGACCAGAAGACGTTCACCCCGCCCAGCACCAGCCAGCTAATCCGCTGAACCGCCAAGGCAGTGAGGACGGCTCCTCCCTGCATTGCCTGTTCGCGCCACTGCCGGGGAAGCTCCGGGAGTGCCAGGGCCGCGGCCGCGATGACGGTCACGGACCCCGCCACGGCAGTTGAATCCGACGCCATGGCGGGAACTGCGGCCATCGCAGCGACTAGTGCAGAGGCACAACCCATGATCCGACGCCTCAGCAACTGAGGTGAACCGGAACCGGCGCCGGGCACCTGCACGGCACTGTCCGGTGCGCTTTCGCCGCGGGGGTCCCAGCTGCGTCCTGCCGGAAGGAACGCACGAAGCAGCTGAAGCAGGGCAGCTGCCGCCCAGGCGGCAGCGAGGAACCTGTACCCGGCCGCCCCAAGACCTTTGGAGTAACTGTCCCCCACTGCAGCCGACAGGCATAGTGCCGCGGCGAACAGGAGCGGCGGGGTTCCCAATGCTGCCCATGGCTGTGCCCGGCTGTAGGACAGGACCAGGCACACTGCCCCGCCCATGGCGAAGCCAGCGGATGCGAGGAACGCGTTTCCGGTGGCCCCGGCGGTGAACAGGACGGCAGCCGCGTACCCCGCCGACGCAGCCAGCAGCGGCATCCTGGTATCCGCGTGCCAGGACCGCCGGGTCTCTCCCCACAGCGCTGCCGCACCGAGGGCGAGCAGAACCAGGCCTGCGGCTTCCGAGCTGAGCACCGGTTCGGGCAGCAAGCCCTTCTCCGCCACATCAGGCAGGCCGGAAAGGACCAGCGGCAACGCCCCCAGCGCCAGGGCTGCCGGATAGAGTATCCATCCAGAGCGTGCTTCGGAAGCCCGGTGCCGCCGGGCGAAGGCAGGTACCGCTGCGGCCAGGAGCAGCAGCAGCAGAACTGCCGCCACGTCCCGGCGGGCTTCCGTGCCAGTGTGCAGGGCGTAAAAACCGGGTGCCAGGACCAGCAGGGCCAAGCTGATCCACAGTGATGTTTCGGAGTAGCCGCCGCCGTCAAGGCGTCGGTGCAGCGCCGTTCGCACCAGGTGCTGCGCCGCCGTTGCTGCCGCTCCTGCTGCCACCAAGCCGTGCGCATCGGCACCAAGGTCCGCAACCGCCAATACGGCCAAGACGATCAGCAGTCCCTGAACCGCCAGCAGGTACAAGCCCCGGTTCGGCTGCCTGCGGTTCACTGCAAGACCGGCGGCATAGGCCAGGCCGGCCAGGACCAGCAGTTCGTAGCCGCGCAGGCCCAGGAGCCCGGCACCCACGGCAGCCGCCGCGGCAAACCCGGCTGGTGCAGCCGGCTCGAACCTGTCCGGGACCAACAGCGAAGCAGCTGCGTTGGCGGCAAGGGCCGCCCACAGCAAGGCAAGGCTCCAGGCCGCAGGGCCTTCCACGCCGCGTGACGCAGCCGCGGCAAGGACTGCGATGAGGGCAGCGGCAGTGATCAATTCCGCAGCCAGCGGCAGCGGCCGCCCCCGGCGGAGGCGGACGGCGGCAGCCACCTGCGTAAACACTGCGACCGCAGCAGCGCAGGCGATCAGGAACAGCAAGCTGCCCGGGTCGCCGGTCCCCCGCGGCAGCAGGGCATACGCCCCGGGCACCGCCGCGGATGCGGCGAGGCCGCCCCACCGGCCGGCGCCGGCCAGTCCCATCGGCTCTATGCGGGCGGCAAACAGGGTCCGCAGCAGGTGCAGCACACCGATGCTCACCGCGAGGGCAGCGAAGATCCGGTGCACATTTCCGGTCACATCCGCAGCCACCAGCCCGGAGAGGACAACAACCAGGGCCTGCGCAGC
This sequence comes from Arthrobacter sp. zg-Y750, assembly GCF_020907365.1. Lineage (NCBI taxonomy): Bacteria > Bacillati > Actinomycetota > Actinomycetes > Micrococcales > Micrococcaceae > Arthrobacter > Arthrobacter sp. zg-Y750. The sequence goes on from NZ_JAJJOC010000002.1 coordinate 84,240, forward strand.
CAGCAGGTGGGCCCCTCGCAACGGCGGGCGGCGTGGCGTGACCGGGGGGCGCTGCCAGTGCGAAGAAATCCTGGCGAACAGCACAACGCAGTACGCCAGTGCGGCTGCCGTCAGCAGTTCGTAGCCCCGCAGTCCCAGGACGCCCGCCCCGATAAGGGCCGCCGAGAGGAAACCTGCCGGGCCGGCAGCGAGGTACCGCCCCCTCGGGTGCAGTACCGAGGTCAGAACGTTTGCGGCTACCAGTACCCACAGGCCGGCCAAAGCGAGCCCCGGGTCCTCGGCCCCGCGCAGGCCGCAGGCGAGCAGCACAGTTCCAGCCGCGGCTGACAAGGCTGTTATACCCGGCCGGTATTCCGGTTTCCCCTGCCGGAGGCGCAGCACCGTCATTACTTGATTCGCTGCCAGGGCCGCGGCCGTTCCGGCGAGGGCCCAGGCACCCGGATCTGCTCCAACGGACTCTGCCAGGGATGCCAGGAGCACCAGAGGCACCAGCAGGACTGCGGCTGCGCGTGCCGCGAGGACAAACACCGCTCTCCGACCGGGGCCGCTGCGTACTGCGCGGATGACCAGGTAGGCAGTGAGGGCTGCGGTAACCAGCACTGCCGGCCACAGGGATACCCGGGGCTCCACAGCCGTGGGAACCAGCACCAGAAGCACTGGGACGGCAACCCCGAACTCCAGCACCCCGCCAACCTTCCAGCCGGCGGCAAGGTAGGCCAGCAGAACCACAAGGGCCGTACCGGCGAACACAGCCATGTTCCCACCCCACATGCCAAAGGCGTAGGCCAGGCCTGCCAGCACCGCTGCTCCGGCCTGAACCGCCAACAGCACCGCAACATCCACGCGGAAAAAGCGCCCGGCCGACTGCTGCACTGTCCGTGCCGGCTTTTTAACCAGGCTGACCGAAGCGGCCCCGGGAGTATCCCCACCGGACAGCTCAGGCAGGCTTCCGCCCTGGCCACCCACGGCCCCTGCGGTTTGGGGAGCGCCGGTTTCGCTGCTGCGGTGCCGCCTGGCCTCGTCCTCATTGTCCAGCGGCAGGCCCGCTGCCCTGGATGCGGCTTGCATCAGTGCAGCGGCGCCGTAAACCGGACGCCGCAGCAGGACGCCCGCCAGTTGGGCCAGGACCTGTACGGCAAAGGCCAGCAACGTGGCTTGGCCGCTGTCGGTGAATGAGTAGAACAAGGCTGTGAGCCCCACGGTGCCCGCAGCACGCAGTCCGTAGCTGTTTACCAGCATGTGGCGGTCCGGGCCCTGCCACAGCATGACCGCGTAGTAACAGGCGAAGGCGAGGAAGAGGACTGCCAGCTGCGCGGCTCCCAGATCATCTGAAATCCAGGCTGAGGCAACCGCGGTGGCCGGTACGAGGTAGCGGTGGGAGCGGACAAAGGCGTCCAGATAAAGGTTGTTCAACCATTTGGGGCGGCGGACTGCCGCGAGGCTGATCAGGGTCGCGAGGATGACCGTAGACAGGAAATACCAAACAATTCCCCAGCGGAGGGCGGCACCGGAGGCCAATCCCGAAGACAACAGGAACGTGAGCGCCAGGTAGGCCACCACCCGGCTTTCGATCTTTGCTGCGGCATAGGCGAAGGCGGCGGTTCCGGCAACGGAAGTGAACAGCCAGGCGGCCGGGCCGTCATGGAGGACGAGGTTGAACAGCGCCAGTCCCACAACCGGTATCAGTGCCAGTCCGGTACCGGTGAAGGCGACGGCTGCCGGACGGAGCCGCCGGCTGCGGGCATGGATCACCAGTCCCGAGACGTAAAACAGTGCTGTCACCGCAACCACGCCGGAGAAGCGCGCCTGCTCGGGTATGGCCAGGCCGATAAACAGGGCGGCAGCTGCCACCAGCAACAGGCTGGCGGAGTACAGCGTGATGTTGATGTTCCGCAGGTCCCGGCGGCGTTTCTCCTCGCGGAGTTCAGCCTCGGTCTTGGCCCGCGGCGGTTCTGGCGCCGGCACCGCGGGCGGTGCCGGCGGCATGCCCTGTCCCCGCCGCGCAACCAAGGACGGATCGGCTGCGATAGATGCCGCACTGGCGCCGGCCGGAACCGGCGCCGCTGACTGCAGCACCGAATGAGCAGACTGGGCAAGATTCACCTTGGCAGAGTTAGCCGGAGCAGAGTTAGCCGGAGCAGAGTTCGGTGGCGCAAAAGCCGGTGGAGCGGCCGTCACGTGCGGTTCTGCATGGTCGCCGGCAGTGGTCTGGGCCGCTTGTGGAGCGTGCGCTGCTTGTGCCGCAGCGCTTGCGTAGCCGGCCCGGTACCCCTCGTCATAGATCTGGTCCGGTGGCGGCAAGGGCCTGCCCATACTGTCCATTCCGCGCGCTGCCTTGCGGCCCGCTGAACGGCCTATGAAATAGCTGGCTGTGATTGCAGCCAGGAAAAGCAGGAAGACCCCCATCGATCTGCTTCCTTCCGGTGTTTGTGCTCCAGCCGGTATTGGCTCTTGCCTATCCTAGGGTGACGGCGCTCACTTCCCCGGCAAGGGGCGCTCCCGTGGACAAAGGACCTGCATCCCGGTCCGTCGCCGCTGTGTGGAGGAGAGGTCCCGTCCGGCCGCTTCCGCCCCGCCCGGCCTGGCCGGGCCACCCGTTTCCACCGCTGATCCCTACCGCAGCGCAGCCGATTCGCTTCACGGCGGAACCGGACCGCGGGAGGCTGTTCCGACCCGGATACCAAGCTGGTAGCGTCGGCGCACGAGGGGTGGCAGGGGTAGGCACGCAGACAACAGGAAGGCCGTGCGGCCATGTATCTTTCGGTCCTCGGAACGCACGCCGGCATCAGCGGCACAGTGCAGGTTCCCAACTCCAAGTACCACGCCCACCGCGCCCTGATCCTGGCCTCGCTGGCATCCGGCAGCAGCAGGATTTCCGGTCTCACGGATGCCCGGCACGTGCAGTACACAGTGGCCATGCTGCGCCAGCTGGGCACCGGCATTGAGATCGAGGGCGACACATTCGTGGTGCACGGGGGAGCCTACCGGCCGCAGCGGGACACCGTATCGGCGGGGAGTTCGGGAACTACCTTGTACTTCATGGTGGGGCTGGCTGCGCTGGCCGGGCGGGACGTCACAGTGACGGGCCAGAAGTACTTCCAGCGCCGGCCCATCGGGGCACTGCTCGCCGCCCTGCGCGACATGGGCCTGGATGTTTCCTCCACCAATGATTGTCCGCCGATACGGGTCCGCAGCGGCCGCCCGCACGGCGGTGAAGTGCACATCCCCGGAACCCTGTCCCAATGGGTCTCCGGCCTGCTGCTGCTGGCCCCGTTCGCCCGCACGGAAACGACGGTGTTCGTGGACGGCGCTCAGAATGAAAGCAGCTACATAGAGCTGACGATCGCCATGATGCGGCAATTCGGACTGCAGGTCGACGCCGATCCGGACTTCCGGCGTTTTCGGATTCCGCCCAACCAGCAGGCGGTACCCGCGGATCTGCGCATGCCGCCGGACATCGGGTCGGCCGCCTTCGGCGTCGCCGCGGCCGCGCTCCATCCCGCAGACATCACGCTGGCCGGGTTGTCCTCCGCCTCCTCCTCCGGTTCCGACCACCCGGAAGCGGACTTCCTTGACCTGGCGCGTTCCATGGGGGTGCCCCTGGAGCTGGATCCTGCCGCCGGCGCAGTCCGTATCCGGCACGGCGGGCTGCGGCTGCAACCGGTGGAGGTGGACTGCCGCCGCGTACCGGATATGCTTCCGATCCTCTCGGTCATGGCCTGTTTCACCGGCGGCCGCAGCGTCTTCCACCACGTTGACCACGTGCGGATGAAGGAATCAGACCGGGTAGCTGCCATGCTGCAGCTGAACGCGATGGGCGCAGACCTCAGCGTGGAAGGTTCTTCCCTGGTGATCCGCGGTGTGCGCGGCCTGAACGGGTCGGACCTTTCCTCCTTTAACGACCACCGCGTCCTGATGTCCCTTGCCGTTGCAGCCTCCGCAGCAGAGGGCCGCAGCACCCTCACATATCCCAATGCGTATCGGATTTCCTACCCGGAGTACCTGGCCGCCATGACTGCCTTCGGACTGCGCATGGAGGTGCAGGACGGAGTCATCCGCCGTGCGCGCCTGGCCCGTCCGGCGCGCACGGCCCGCGGCAGCAGTGCCCGGACCATCGCCACCCCGGCCGCTGTGGAGGCCGCCGCTGCAGTCACCGGGCCGGATTGGGTGCGCAGGTGGGCTGCGGAACGTCCCAGCGAGACGGCGGTGGTCGACGGCGGTGCCAAGGGATCAGGGCACTTGACCTGGTCGGAGCTGGACACGGCAGCCGACCGTACCGCCGCAGCGCTGCTGGAGCTGGGGGTACAGCCGGGAGACCGCGTGGCCTTCCAGCTGCCCAACTGCAGTGAATTCGTGATTCTCACTGTGGCCTCCCTGCGCATCGGCGCGGTGGCGGCGCCGCTGATGCCCATCTTCCGCGAACGCGAAGTGGCCTTGGCACTGCAGCGTGCACACGCCCGCGTATTCGTCACCCTGCAGGAATTCCGCGGCCGCCGGCCCGCTGCGGAGCTGGCCGGACTGGTCGGGCAACCCGCCCCGGCCGGACCGGAACCGGGCCTGCCCGTGCGGGACGTGCTGGTACTGCGCGCTCCGGGCAGCGCGGATCCCCTCCCCAAGGTCCACGGCGGGCCGCGGTTCAGTGACTGGCACCAGACCCTGGCACAGGCCCGGCCCGATCCCGGCACCCTCTCCCGGTACTCCCCCACGGCGCGCGACGCCGCGCAGCTGCTGTTCACGTCCGGCACCTCCGGCGAGCCCAAGGGCGTTGTGCACCGGCACGGAACGCTGAGCCGGGCCGCAGCCATGGAAGCGGCGCACCTGCGCCTGACCAGTGACGACGCAGTGTTCATCCCCTCGCCCCTGGCGCACCAGACCGGCTTCCTGTACGGCATGTGGCTGTCCTTTGTCCTGGGCTGCCCGCAGATCCTGCAGCCGGTCTGGGACGCGGGACGTGCCCTGCAGCTGATGCACGGCTGGCGCGCCACGTTTGTGCAGGCTGCCACCCCGTTCCTCACGGACCTGGTGCAGGCAGTGGACGCCGGGGCAACAGCTCCGCCCAGCCTGCGCATTTTCGTCAGCACCGGTGCCGCCGTGCCGCGCTATTTGGCCGAACGGGCCACACGCGTGCTGGGTGCCGGGATCTGCGGGGCCTTCGGCACCACTGAAACCTGTTTGGGCACGTTGGCCGCGCCGCAGGACGAACCCGCGAAGGTATGGGGAACCGACGGCCGTCCCCTGGCCGGAGTAAGAACCAGGATTGTTGACGATGACGGCCGGCTGCTTCCGGCCGGTGTCGAAGGAAACTTCGAACTGAGCAGCCCCACGGTCTTTGACGGCTACCTCGACCGCCCGGACCTGACCAAGGAAGTCTTTACCGAAGACGGCTGGTACCGGACCGGCGACACTGCCGTAATGGACAGCGCCGGGTACCTGCGCGTCACCGGCCGGGTCCGGGACATCATCAACCGCGGGGGCGAGAAGATCCCGGTGGCTGAGATTGAGCAACTGCTGTTCCGGCACCCGTCTGTGCTGGACATTGCGCTGGCGGCCATGCCGGACGCACGGCTGGGCGAACGGGCCTGTGCCTTCGTGGTGCCGGTTCCAGGAGCTCCCCTGAGCCTGGCTGACCTCACCGTCTTCCTGGACCGGCACCAGGTGTCCAAGCATTACTGGCCCGAACGCCTGGAGCTGATGGATGCGATACCGCGCAATGCCGTGGGCAAAGTCCAGAAATTCCTCCTGCGGGACATGGCCCGGAACTTCGCCCCGGCAGGCGGGAACGGCCGGGACCCCTCCGTCTCCGGCTGAAGCACCCGGCAAATCAGTGCCTCCCCAACCAGCAATATGAGCGTTATGAGTGAATCGGAGTCCACAGTGACCAGCACAGCCATCACCGCAGACGGACGGGGCAGCAGCGTCCCGGATTCGGAATACCGGGACCTGCTTTCAGCCGTGACCACCTGGGTGGAAGGCCCCGGTGAAGCATGGGCGGAGCGCATCGAGTCCACCGGGCGGGTGCCCGATGCGCTGTGGAAGGAACTGCGGGAAGCAGGTTTCCTCTCCCTTGCGGCACCGGCGGACCTGGGCGGGCGGGGCGTGAGCTTCGTCCAGTGGATGGGATTGATGGAAGTCTTCTCCCGTTCGCACGCCTCCATCCGGATGATCGTGCACGTGGTTAACGGCACCTGGCGGGCCATGAACCCGCATGCCAGCGAACCGCAGCGGGAAAAATACCTGCGTCCCGCCGTCGCCGGCGACCTGGTGGTCGCCTTCACGCTCACCGAGCCCGGCAACGGCACCGGCGCCGACATCACCTCCAGTGTGCGGCGGGAGGGCGACACGTACTATCTCACCGGCCGCAAGCACCTGATCACCTTCGGCGTGCGCTGCGACTACTGGCTGTTGTTCGCCCGGCTCGCCGGCACCACCGGGCGGGACGGCACCGTCGCCCTGCTGGTGGACCGGCATGCCCCCGGCACCATGGTGGAGGACACTTCGGAAACCATGGGCGTGCGGGGCACCGACCATGCCTCCCTGTCTTTCACCGACACACCGGTTCCGGTGGCAAACCGGCTGGGCGCGGAAGGCGACGGGCTGGCCGTGGCCCTGGGCGGCTTCCTGACCCCCAGCCGCATCTCGGTGGCCATGAGCTGCGTGGGCCTGGCCCGGCGCGCCCAGGAGCTTGCAGTCGCCTATGCCCTGGAACGCACCACTTTCGGCCAGCCGCTGGCTGCCCGGCAGGCCGTCGCCTTCGCCCTGGCTGAAAACGCCGCCGACATCGAAGCCGCTCGGGCCCTGACCATGACGGCGGCACAAGCCTGGCAGGACGGCAGCGAGTCTGCCCCCTCGCTGTCCTCCATGGCCAAGCTCACCGCGGTGGACATGCTCACCCGGGTCACGGACAAGGCCCTGCAGGTGCACGGCGGCATCGGCTACTGGAAGAGCATGCCCATTGAACGGGTCTACCGGGACGCCCGTGCCCAGCGGTTCGAAGAAGGAACCAACGAGATCCAGAAGACCGTGATTGCCCGCGACCTGTTCCGCCGCGCGCAGGCACCGGCTGCCGACGACGGCGTCGCGGCCGCCGTCCCCGATCCCGCAGCATCACCGGCCGCCCTGCGCTAATGCCCGCTGCCCGCGTGCCGGAAGTGTCCCTCATCAGGGTCTTCTCCCCCGTTTCCATTGGTTCGCTGCTCCTGCCGCACCGGATAGTGATGGGCTCCATGCACCTGAACAGGGAGGACGACGCCGGTTCCCTCGCAGCGTTCTACCGGGAACGTGCAGCGGGCGGTGCCGCGCTGATCGTGACGGGCGGCGCTGCGGTTAACCGAACGGGTGCCGGCGGCCCCAATTACCTGCTGATCAACGAGCCGGAAGCCGCTGCGGTGCTGGCACCGGTGCTCGACGCCGTCCATGAAGCAGGCGGGCGGCTGGCCCTCCAGCTCTTCCACGCCGGGCGGTACGCCTTCGAATCCACCTACGGACTGCGCCCGGCCGCCCCGTCACAGGTATTCTCCGGTTTCTCCCGGACCATGCCCGCAGAGATGACCGGACCGCAGATCGAGGACACGCTCGCCGACTTCGCTGCCGCAGCGGCCCGGGCCCGGGAACTCGGATTCGATGCGGTGGAGATCATGGGGTCCGAAGGCTACCTGATCAACCAGTTTGCCTCGCCCCTGACCAACCTGCGCCGGGACCGCTGGGGCGGCGATCCTGTGCGGCGGCAGGCCTTCCCGCTGGCGGTGCTGCAGTCGGTGCGCTCCGCCGTCGGCAGCACCTTCCCGGTGATTTTCCGCACCTCGGGCGCCGACTTCGTGGAGGGCTCCAGCAGCATCGGAGAGTCGGCTGACTTGGCCGTTGAGCTGGCCCGGGCCGGAGCCGACGCCCTCAACATCGGCATTGGCTGGCACGAATCCACCGTGCCGTCCGTGCAGGCGATGGTTCCCCACGGCCACTGGATGGGGATTGCCGGCGGCATCCGGGCAGCCCTGGCCGCAGCCGACGTGCCGGTACCGGTGATTGGCAGCAACCGGATCAACTCACTGCCGCTGGCAGAACAGGCGCTTGCTGCCGGCCACGCCGACCTGGTCTCCATGGCGCGGCCGTTCCTCGCCGACCCGGACATCGTGGCGAAGTCCCGGCGCGGAGATGCGCGGCTGGTGAACACCTGCATCGCCTGCAATGAAGCCTGCATTGACCGCTCGCTGGGTGCCGACCCGGTCTCCTGCCTGGTCAACCCGAGGGCCGGGCGGGAGAACTACTTCCCGCTGCTCCGCCGGCGGGAACTCCGAAACAGTGCCGCGGTGGCCGTAGTGGGTGCGGGACCGGCAGGGATGCAGGCAGCAGCCACCTTGGCGGACGCCGGGCACCGGGTGGACCTCTATGAGGAAGCAGACGGCATCGGCGGGCAGTTCCGGCTGGCCGGCCAGGTGCCGGGGAAAGCGGACTTCCTGCAGACCATCCGCTACTTCGGCAACGAACTACCGCGGCTGGGTGTCCGGATCAGGTGCGGGACCGCCCCCACGGCCCCGGTCTTGGCCGGCTACGCGCACGTCCTGCTGGCAACCGGTGTGCGTCCGCGGCCGGTACCGCTGCCCCGTACCGGAAACATCCCCGTACTGGACTACCGCCGTGCCTTTGCCGACGCTGAGCTGCTCGGCAACCGGGTGGTGGTTATCGGGGCAGGCGGAATCGGCGTCGACCTGGCCCGACTTCTGGTGGAGTACGCCGGGACCGGACCCCGCCGGGTCACCATCCTGCGCCGCGGCGCGCGTGTCGGTGCGGGCATCGGCCCGTCAACCCGCTGGGCAGTCCTGCAGGAACTGCGGGAAGCGGGGGTGCGCACCATGGCCCACACCGTTCCCCTGGAACTGCGCTCCGGCGGGCTCCTGGTCCGGGACGAGGCGGGAAACCGGACAGTGCTGCCGGCCGACGCCGTCGTCCTGGCCGCCGGACAGGTGCCGCACAACCCGCTGCAGGGGCACCTCGAGGCGGCCGGTGCACCGTTTACCGTTATCGGCGGGGCACGTGACGCGTCGGGGCTCAACGCCGTGCGTGCCTTCGAACAGGGACTGGCCGCAGCCACGGATCTTATCCGGTCCCTGGCCCGCACCCCGGCGGCGTCCGGAGTTGAAACCCCCGGGTTTAAACGCAGCAGGACCCCGCTGCCATAAGCAACGGGGCCCTGCTAAGAACCGAAAAGGTTCAGGCTAGAACATCAAAATTACTTGATGATCTTGGTGACGCGGCCTGATCCAACGGTGCGGCCGCCTTCGCGGATAGCGAAGCCGAGGCCCTCTTCCATAGCGATCGGCTGGATGAGCTCAACGGTCATCTCAGTGTTATCGCCGGGCATAACCATTTCAGTGCCCTCGGGGAGGGTGATGACGCCGGTTACGTCCGTGGTACGGAAGTAGAACTGCGGGCGGTAGTTCGAGTAGAACGGGTTGTGGCGTCCGCCTTCATCCTTGGACAGGATGTAGACGTTGGCCTCGAAATCGGTGTGCGGGGTAATGGAACCCGGCTTCACGATGACCTGGCCACGCTCTACGTCTTCGCGCTTGATGCCGCGGAGCAGCAGGCCACAGTTCTCGCCGGCCCATGCTTCGTCAAGCTGCTTGTGGAACATCTCGATACCGGTAACCGTGGTCTTCTGGACCGGACGGATGCCGACGATCTCGACCTCGGAGTTGATGGCGAGGGTACCGCGCTCGGCGCGGCCCGTGACAACGGTTCCACGACCGGTGATCGTGAAGACGTCCTCGATCGGCATCAGGAACGGCTTGTCCTTGTCGCGGATCGGGTCCGGCACGTTGTTGTCAACGGCGTCCATCAGCTCTTCGACGGAAGCAACCCACTTGGGGTCGCCTTCCAGGGCCTTCAGGCCCGAAACGCGGACGACGGGAGCGTTGTCCCCGTCGAATTCCTGGGAGCTCAGCAGTTCGCGAACTTCCATTTCCACGAGGTCGAGCAGTTCTTCGTCGTCAACCATGTCGGACTTGTTCAGTGCGACCAGCAGGTAGGGAACGCCCACCTGGCGGGCGAGCAGAACGTGCTCGCGGGTCTGGGCCATCGGACCGTCGGTAGCGGCAACCACGAGGATTGCGCCGTCCATCTGAGCTGCACCAGTGATCATGTTCTTGATGTAGTCAGCGTGGCCGGGAGCGTCTACGTGTGCGTAGTGGCGCTTCTCGGTCTGGTACTCGATGTGCGAGATGTTGATGGTGATACCGCGCTGGCGCTCTTCAGGTGCAGAGTCGATAGCAGCGAAATCGCGCTTTTCGTTCAGATCAGGGTACTTGTCAGCAAGCACCTTCGAAATGGCAGCGGTCAACGTGGTCTTGCCATGGTCAACGTGACCAATGGTGCCGATGTTGACGTGCGGCTTAGTCCGCTCGAACTTTGCCTTCGCCACGGGTTCCTCCTAGAGAGTTAGAAGACTCAATCTCCAGCCGCGCTTTTCGCAACTGAAACTGATGTAAGTCTACTGGGGGCTGTTTATTTGATGAAATTGCCGATTTCCGCAGCAGCCTGGCGAGGCCGCTCAGTTTGGCTATGCGCCCGGTCCGGGCCGAAACCCGGACCGGGCACACACGGCGGGTGTCCCGGCGTAAACCGTTCCACCCTCCAAGTTTTACTCGCCGCGCGTCTTCTGGATGATCTCGTCGGCAACTGCCTTCGGGACCTCGGCGTAGCTGTTGAAGGACATGGAGTACACGGCGCGGCCCTGGGTCTTGGACCGCAGGTCGCCGATGTAACCGAACATGCCGGACAGCGGGACGTGCGCCCGGATGACCTTTACGCCGGCTGCATCTTCCATGGACTGCATCTGGCCGCGGCGGGAGTTGATGTCACCGATGACTTCACCCATGTATTCCTCAGGGGTGCGGACTTCTACATCCATCAGCGGTTCCAGCAGGACCGGGTTGGCCATCCGTGCAGCTTCCTTGAAGGCCTGGCGTCCGGCAATCTTGAACGCCATTTCCGAGGAGTCGACGTCGTGGTACGCGCCGTCAAGCAGCGTGGCCTTGATGCCGACAACCGGGTAACCGGCGAGCACACCGTCAGTGAGGGCGCTCTGGATACCCTGGTCAACGGAGGGGATGTATTCGCGCGGAACACGACCACCGGTGACCTTGTTCTCGAATTCGTAGAACGTGCCGTCGGAAGTATCCAGCGGCTCGATCGCGATCTGGATCTTTGCGAACTGACCCGAACCACCGGTCTGCTTCTTGTGCGTGTAGTCGTGCTTGGCGACTGCACGGCGGATGGTCTCGCGGTAAGCCACCTGGGGCTTGCCCACGTTGGCCTCCACGCGGAACTCGCGGCGCATGCGGTCCACCAGGATGTCCAGGTGGAGCTCGCCCATGCCGGCGATGATCGTCTGACCTGTGTCTTCGTCGAGGGAGACCTGGAAGGTCGGGTCCTCTTCGGAGAGCTTCTGGATGGCCGTGGAGAGCTTCTCCTGGTCACCCTTGGTCTTCGGCTCGATGGCCACGGAAATCACGGGCTCCGGGAAGCTCATGGATTCCAGCACGATCGGGTCCTGCAGGTCGCACAGGGTATCGCCCGTGGTCGTATCCTTCAGGCCGATAGCGGCGTAAATGTGGCCCGTCGTGATTTCCTCGACCGGGTTTTCCTTGTTGGCGTGCATCTGGAAGAGCTTTCCGATGCGCTCCTTCTTCTGCTTGGTCGCGTTCATGACCTGGGCGCCGGAAGCAGCGTGACCGGAGTACACGCGGATGTAGGTCAGGCGGCCGAAGAACGGGTGCGTGACAACCTTGAAAGCCAGGGCGGAGAACGGAGCGTTGGCATCAGCGGCGCGCTCGAGGATGACCTCTTCGTCGCGGATGTCGTGGCCCTTGATGTTCGGCACGTCCAGCGGGCTGGGCAGGTAGTCGACGACGGCGTCCAGCATCGGCTGCACACCGCGGTTCTTGAAGGCAGAGCCGCACAGAACCGGGTAGACCTCGGAGTTGATGGTCAGCTTGCGGATGCCGGCCTTCAGCTCCGCAATGCTGATCTCTTCGCCTTCGAGGTACTTGTTCATCAGTTCGTCGCTGGCTTCAGCAACGGTCTCGACCAGCTGTGCGCGGTACTCTTCGGCCTTTTCCTGCAGGTCTGCGGGGATCGGCTCGATTTCGTACTTGGCGCCCATGGTCACGTCACCCTTGGCGTCGCCGCGCCAGGTCAGGGCACGCATTTCGATGAGGTCAACGACGCCCTCGAATTCGCTCTCGGAGCCGATCGGCAGCTGGAGAACCAGCGGCTTGGCGCCCAGGCGGTTGATGATCGTGTCTACGGTGAAGTAGAAGTCAGCGCCCAGCTTGTCCATCTTGTTGACGAAGCAGATGCGCGGCACATCGTACTTATCGGCCTGACGCCAAACAGTCTCGGACTGCGGCTCAACGCCTTCCTTGCCGTCGAAGACAGCGACGGCGCCGTCGAGGACGCGCAGGGACCGCTCAACCTCGACAGTGAAGTCAACGTGACCCGGGGTGTCGATGATGTTGATCTGGTTGTTGTCCCAGTAACACGTGGTAGCTGCGGAGGTAATGGTGATACCCCGCTCCTGCTCCTGTGCCATCCAGTCCATGGTGGACGCACCGTCGTGGGTCTCGCCAATCTTGTGGTTGACACCCGTGTAGAACAGGATGCGCTCGGTTGTAGTCGTCTTGCCGGCATCAATGTGGGCCATGATGCCGATGTTGCGGACCTTGTTCAGGTCGGTAAGCACGTCAAGTGCCACGGTTTCTCCCTATATTTGGTGTTTGCCGGTTCGACTGCGTTTATCTGCTTCGGGCCCCGCACCCCGCCTAAGCGGAATGCAGGGCCTCGAAGGAGGGGCCGCCGTCGGCCAGGCTTTTTACCAGCGGTAGTGCGCGAAGGCCTTGTTGGACTCAGCCATCTTGTGGGTGTCCTCGCGGCGCTTCACAGCTGCACCGAGACCGTTGGAAGCGTCCAGGATTTCGTTGCGGAGACGCTCGGTCATGGTCTTCTCGCGGCGGGCCTTCGAGTAGCCAACCAGCCAGCGCAGGGCCAGTGCGGTTGCACGGCCCGGCTTGACCTCAACGGGAACCTGGTAGGTGGCGCCGCCAACGCGGCGGGACTTAACCTCAAGGCTGGGCTTGATGTTGTCCATGGCCTTCTTCAGGGCTGCAACCGGATCCTGTCCGGTCTTCTCCTGAGCGCCTGCAAGTGCACCGTAGACGATGCGCTCTGCGGTGGACTTCTTGCCGTCGATCAGAACCTTGTTGATCAGCTGCGTGACCAGCGGGGAGCCGTAGACGGGATCCAGTACGAGCGGCCGCTTGGGGGCCGGACCCTTGCGGGGCATATTACTTCTTCTCCATCTTCGCGCCGTAGCGGCTGCGAGCCTGCTTGCGGTTCTTGACACCCTGGGTATCGAGGGCACCGCGGACAATCTTGTAGCGGACACCGGGAAGGTCCTTCACACGGCCGCCGCGCACCAGCACGATGGAGTGTTCCTGAAGGTTGTGACCCACACCGGGGATGTAAGCGGTTACTTCGATGCCGCCGTTGAGGCGGACACGTGCAACCTTACGCAGAGCCGAGTTCGGCTTCTTCGGGGTGGTGGTGTAAACGCGGGTGCAGACACCACGGCGCATCGGGCTGCCCTGGAGGGCAGGAGCCTTGGTCTTGGAGACCTTGGGTGAGCGGCCCTTGCGGACCAGCTGCTGAATCGTAGGCACTTTCGTGTTCTCCGTTTTTTCTCGAGATAATTCTCTGGTTGCCCCGCCCCGCTGCCGGCTGAAACCAACCAGGGGGCGACGCGCTTAAAGTCGTTGCCGCAATGCCCCGAGAAGTTCCGATACTCTCGCCGAAAGCGACCGTAGGCGTGCAAAAGTGTGGCATTCGTTGCGCAAGAAGCCCGCAACCCGGAAACAGGCCCGCCCATTCCTTCCGGAATGCATTCCTCCGAGTATCTCACCACGGAGGGCACGCGAGCGGCCTTCATCCACTGCCACACAAACAATTGGCTTTCAGTCTAGCAGACTTAAGCGGAGCCGGACGAAAGTGCGGCAGGGATCACATTCTGCTTGGCCCTGTCCCGCTAGCTTTGCGCCGCCAGGGCGGCCGTAATGGTGGCCGACGCCTGCTGCAGGTGCGGCACAACCCTGGCCGCTGCTTCCTCCAGTGTAGGCGCTTCGGTTCCGAGGCCTGCCTGCATGGAGGTGTTCAGCGCAGCCAGCACCTGCCCGCGGGGGTCGAATATCGGTACGGCCACCGAGCGCAGGCCCTGCTCCAGTTCCTGGTCCACAATGGCCCAGCCCTGTTCCCGCACCCGGGCAACCATACTCCGGAGCCGGTCCGGATCGGTCACCGTCCGGTCAGTCAGCGGCCGCAGCTCAACCGTGGCCAGGTACTCTTCGAACCGGTCCCCGGACAGGCCGGCCAGCAGCACCCGCCCCATGGAGGTGGCGTAGGCCGGAAACCTGGTGCCCACGCTGATGCCCACGGTCATCAGCCGGCGGGTGTGGATTCGGGCTATGTACACAATCTCGTTGCCGTCCAGGATGGAGGCGGAGGTGGACTCCGAAATCGCCCGTGAAAGGTCCTCCAGGACCGGTTGGGCCAGCTGGGGAAGGGACTGGCCCGACAGGTAGGAATACCCCAACTGCAGCACCAGCGCCGTCAGCTCGAAGGTCCGCCCGTCGGTCCGCACATAGCCGAGCTCCACCAGGGTGAGCAGGAAACGGCGGGCCGTGGCACGGGTCAGGCCCGTCCGGCGCGAGACGTCGCTGAGCGTCATCTGCACGTGCTCGGCGTCGAACGCGCGGATCACCTGCAGGCCCCGGGCCAGGGACTGGACGTACTGGTCGCTGGCCGGTGCGGTCCCGCTCATTTATCCCCCATGGTGTAGGCCTAGCTGCCGGCGTTGCCGCGAATCAGCTCAATGTCCATTGCTGCGGCCAGTTCCTCGAAGGTGGTGCCGAAGGTCTCGCGGACGTGGACCCCGTCTTCCTTCAGCAGGAAGACCGCCTCATTAGTGTAGACGCGCGTGACACAGCCGACGCCGGTCAGCGGGTAGCTGCATTCCTTCACCAGCTTGCTCGCACCGTCCCTGGTGAACAGGTTCATCATGACGTAGACGTCCTTGGCCCCGGTGGCCAGGTCCATGGCGCCGCCGACGGCGGGGATGGCGTCCGGCGCCCCGGTATGCCAGTTGGCCAAGTCACCGGAGGCAGATACCTGGAAGGCGCCAAGGACGCACACATCCAGGTGGCCGCCGCGCATGACGGCGAAGGAGTCGGCGTGGTGGAAGTAGGAGGCGCCGGGCAGTTCGGTCACCGGAATCTTGCCGGCGTTGATCAGGTCCGGGTCCACCTCGTCACCGTGCGCCTGGGGTCCCATGCCGAGCATGCCGTTCTCGGTGTGCAGGGTGATGTTCTGCTCCGGCTTCAAAAAGTCCGACACCAGGGTGGGCTGTCCGATGCCCAGGTTCACGAAGGACCCCGGGGCGATGTCCGCAGCTACAAGGGCTGCCAGGGCGTTTTTGTCCAGCTTTTCCGTGGTGCTCATGCTGCGGCCGGTGCTTCCTCCCGGTCCACGCGGACCAGGGTGTTGACGTAGATTCCCGGGGTCACGACGGTCTCGGGGTCTATCTGCCCGGTGTCCACTATCTCGCGGACCTGCACCATGGCGTGCTTCGCCGCCGCAGCCATGATCGGACCGAAGTTCCGTGCGGTCTTGCGGTACACGAGGTTGCCGGCGCGGTCCGCCCGCAGGGCCTTGACCAGGGCAAAGTCGGCATGAAGCGGCGTTTCGAAGACGTAGCCGCGGCCGTCGATCATCCGGGTTTCCTTGCCTTCGGCCAGCGGCGTGCCGAAGGCCGTGGGCGTGAAGAAACCGCCGATGCCGGCGCCGGCGGCCCGGATGCGTTCGGCCAGGTTGCCCTGCGGCACCAGTTCCAGTTCAATCTCCCCGGCCCGGTATCGGGCGTCGAAGATCTGCGAGTCGGACTGCCGGGGGAAGGAGCACACGATCTTCTTCACCCGCCCGGCGCCGATGAGCGCTGCCAGGCCCTGCTCCCCGTTGCCGGCGTTGTTGTTCACGACGGTCAGGTTGGCTGCTCCCTGGCGCAGCAGCGCTTCGATCAGTTCCACGGGCTGCCCGGCACGGCCGAACCCGCCGATCATCACGGTGGCGCCGTCGTGTATGGGCGCCACGGCCTCATCTGCGTCCTGGACTATCTTGAGCACGGTGTCTTCCTTACGGTTGAGCGGCGGGGCGGGTCAATTGGCGTTTTCCAGCACGACGGCGAGGCCTTGGCCGACGCCGATGCAGATGGCGGCCACGCCCCAGCGTTCCCCGGATTCCTGCAGCCGGCGGGCCAAGGTGCCCAGGATGCGGGCGCCGGAAGCCCCCAACGGGTGCCCGATCGCTACCGCACCGCCCCAGGCGTTGACGATCCCGGGGTCCACGTCCCACGCATCCAGGCATGCCAGGGACTGGGCGGCAAAGGCCTCGTTCAGTTCCACGGCGCCAACATCGCCCCAGCTGATGCCGGCGCGTTTCAGTGCGGTGTTGGCTGCTTCCACCGGTGCGTAGCCGAAGAACTGCGGTTCATTGGCGGCGGCGCCGCGGCCTGCGATGCGGGCCAGCGGCGCCAGCCCCAGGATCCCGGCCGCACTTTCGCTGCCCACCCAGGCCGCGGAGGCGCCGTCGTTCAGGGGCGAGGCGTTGCCGGCGGTCACTGTGCCGCCGGACGCGTCGTCGGACGCCGGGCGGAAGACAGTGCGCAGGGTCGCGAGCTTCTCCGTGGTGGACCCTGCGCGGATGCTTTCATCCCTGGCCAAGTCCACGCCATCGACGGCGACGGTCAGGTTCGCGTACTTGCCCTCGTCCCATGCCCGGGCCGCCGAGGCATGGGAGGCGGCGGCGAATTCGTCCTGCCGTTCGCGGGTGATGCCGTACTTCTCCCGAAGCTGCTCGGTGGCCTCGCCCAGGGACACCGTCCATTCCTTCGGCATGGCCGGGTTGACCAGGCGCCAGCCCAAGGTCGTGGAGGCAAGGGCGGCGTCACCGGCGGGATACGGCAACTCGTTCTTGGGCAACACCCAGGGGGCGCGGCTCATGGACTCCACGCCGCCGATGAGCATCAGGTCCGCCTCCGAGGTGTTGATCTGGCGGGAGGCAATCATTGCCGCATCCAGCGAGGACCCGCAGAGCCGGTTGACGGTGGTGCCCGGAATGGAGGTCGGCAGTCCCGCCAGCAGGGCCGCCATGCGCGCAACGTTGCGGTTTTCCTCACCCGCGCCGTTGGCATTGCCGAAGACCACTTCATCGATCCGTTCCGGGTCCAGTTCCGGTGCCCGGGAGACGGCTGCCCGGATCACCTGGGCGGCCAGGTCATCGGGGCGGACGCCGGCGAGGGCGCCGCCGAATTTCCCGAAAGGGGTACGGACTGCGTCGTAGATATATGCCTGGTTCACCGGTGCTCCTTTGAAACGTGCTGCGAAGAAACTGGAATCGGAACGTTCGGACTGTTGGGTCTGGCTCGTTGCGCGGCTACGCCTCGGCGTCGATGTCCCGGAACACGCCCTGCGCCGTCTTGAACGCCGAGTTGGCTGCCGGGACGCCGCAGTAGATGGCGGACTGCAGCACAATCTCCTTGATCTCGTCGCGGCTGAGGCCGTTGCGCAGGGCCGCCCTGACGTGCATGGCGAACTCCTCCAAGTGGCCGTGCGCGATCAGGGCGGTGAGGGTGACGGCGCTGCGCATAGTGCGCGGCAGGCCCGGCCGGGTCCAGATGGTGCCCCACGCGTACTGGGTGATCAGGTCCTGGAAGTCGGCGGTGAACCCGTCCTTGCCGGCGTTGGCACGGTCCACGTGCTCGGGGCCGAGGACTTCCCGTCGGACGGCCATGCCCTCGTTGTACACGTCCTGCCGGCTCTTGTCTCCGTCTGCGATCACGGGCTAGATCCCTTCCAGGTACTGGGCGCCGAAGAAGTCCTTCAGCAGCTGCGCGGTTTGGGCCGGCTGTTCGGCCGGGACCAGGTGGGCGGCCTCGTTGACGACGGCGGCTGTGCCGTTGGTGACACGGTCCGCGATCAGGTCTGCAAACGAGGGCGGCGTGACGGCGTCTTCGGCGCCGGCGACGGCGAGCACCGGCACCGTGATGTCCGGCAGGCGTTCGCGGACGTCGAAGTTGGCGAGAGCGGAGCAGCAGTAAGCGTAGGAGAACCGGTCTGCATCCTGCAGCGAGTGCAGCAGGGCTGCGGCGGCGGCTGGTTCGCGCTCCATGAAGCCGGGCGCGAACCAGCGCTGTGCGGACCCCGTGATTTGCGTGGGGGTGCCCTGGGCGCGCACGGTGTCCGCACGCTCTTCCCAGCCCTCGGCGTCGCCAATCTTGGCACCCGAACACATCACGGCTAGCCCGTCGAACAGGTCGCCGTGGTCCAGGCCCAGCTGCAGTCCCACGGCGCCACCCAGGGACACGCCGGCGTAAAACACCGGGACGCCGGCGGCAATGTCCCCGGAACGGCGGGCACCGCGGACGAGGTCCGCGACGGCCGCCGCCAGGTCGTCGATGCTGAAGCCGTCCCCTGCGGCGGGGCTGGCGCCGTGGCCGGGAAGATCCCAGCCGATAACCGTAAAGGTGTCAAGGGCTGCTGCCGCCCGGTTCCATAGCGGCAGGGCTGTCGTTCCCAGCGAAGGCCCGGCGATCAGCACGGGAGCACCGGGCCCGGTGAGGCGGGTTGCCTTGATGGCGGGGATGCTCATGCGCTCGGCTTTCCGGGGTAGGCGGCGGTGATCCGTTCAATCAGCGCTGCCGCCTCCCCAAGGTATTGGGCGGGGTCGAGGAGGGACAACAGGTCCGCGTCGGAGAGCACCTGCACCGGCACGACGCCGCGCAGCAGCTTTTCGAAGGGCTCCCCGGAGCTGAGCGAGGCGGCAACTGCCTCGGAGATTATCTCCTTGCCGCTTCCCGGCTTGCCGTTGCGCTCCATGTGGTCATCGAGCAGCGGCGCCGCAACGGCCATGATCTTCTCGCTGACCACCAGCGGCCCGGCACTGTCCAGGTTCCGAGCCAGCGCCCCGGTGTGCACCTGCAGCCCCTCGGCCAGTTCAGCCAGGTGGGCTGCCGCTCCCCCGGCCAGGCGCAGCATGGAGCGCAGGGCCTGCCACTCCACGTGCCAGGACCCGCTGGGACGCTCGTCGTCTGCTGCCGCCGCGGCGGCCTGCAGCTGCACCCCGTGGCCAGGCGCGGCCAGCGCGGCGCTGCGGATCAGGACGGACAGGACCGGGTTCTGCTTCTGCGGCATGGCCGAGGAACCGCCGCGCCCGGCGGCACGGGGTTCGGATACCTCGCCGATCTCGGGGCGGCTGAGCAGCAGGACGTCGTTGGCCATTTTCCCGGCGGCAGCGGTGAAGTCCTGCAGGGCGTTGCCCAGGGCGGTGACGGGAAGCCGGTTGGTCTGCCACGGCGCCACGGGGTGGGACAGCCCGAGCGCGTCAGCAAGGCGTTCGGTGAGGTCGAAACTGCTGATCCGTCCACCTTCGGGCTGTGCGCCGGCAGCCGCCGTGGTGAGGGCAGCGAGGGTACCCGAGGCACCGCCCCACTGCAGGGGCAGGGCAGCGGCCGCGGTGCGCAGGTTCGTGGTGGCCTGCCCGACGCCGTGCAGCCACTGGGCGGCGCGCAGGCCGAAGGTTGACGGCGTCGAATGCTGGGTCAGGGTCCGGGCCACGCACAGCGTTGCGGCATGCTCCCGGGCCAGGTTTCCCAGCGCTGCGGCGGCGCGGTCCGCGTCGGCCGCAATGACGTCCAGTGCGCGGCGGGACATCAGCATCAGCGCGGTGTCCATAACGTCCTGGCTGGTGGCGCCGCGGTGGACTGCGGCGGCCGCTGCAGCTCCCCCCGGCCCGGACCGCACCCGTGCGCGCAGGTCGGCCAGCAGCGGTATTACCGGGTTCCCGCCGCCCTGGGCACGCACGGCCAGGGACGCGGCGTCGTACTGGGACGCGTCACTTGCCTCGGCCACCGCTTCGGGAGCGGAGGGGCCGGCCAGGCCGGCGGCGGCCAGCACCCGCACCCATTCCAGTTCAACATCCAGGAGGGTTTGGAGCAGCTGCCGGTCTCCGGTCAGCTCCGCCGCGGGCGTCCCTGCCCAGGCCGGCGCGAGCAGCCCGTAGTCGGCGCTCTGTGCAGCATCCATGCCTAGGCTCCCGGGTAGGTCAGGAAAACGGTTTCATTCTCGCCCTGGAGGCTGACGTCCCAGCGCAGCCCGCCGTCCGCTTCACGGGTGGCAATGAGCGTACGCCGGCGCTCCTCGGGGAGCGAGGACAGCAGGGAGTCGCGGGCCAGGGCCGCTTCATCGTCCGGCAGGTACATCCGCGTGTGCAGCTTGTTCAGAAGGCCGCGGGCAAAAATGACAACGGAAATAAAGGGCGCGGAGCCTGTCTCGGCAGGACCGGGATTCACCGTGGTGAATGTGTAGTTTCCGGCATTGTCCACCGCCGTGCGTCCCCAGCCGGTGAAGGTGTACCCGTCACGGACGAGCGAACCTGCCCGCTGCGCAATGTTGCCCGCGGCGTCGGCCTGCCAGATTTCCAGCAGGGCGTCGGGAACGGGGTCCCCTGCGCCGTCCGTGACCGTGCCCTGCAGCCGCACACTGCCGGGCATGCCCGGCGCCGCCAGCTGGTTGTCCTTCGCGAAAGGGAGGGCATAGCCGTAGAACGGCCCGATAGTCTGCCCGGGCGTGGCAGTCAGCTTCTTCTCGCTCATTACTGTGCGTCCTCGTCTTCCATCCACGTGCGGTTGCTGCCGCTGAGCACAATGTCCCAGTTATAGCCGGTAGCCCATTCGTGGGCGGTGATGTTGTGGTCATACGTTGCCACCAGCCGGTCCCGGGCCAACTGGTCGGTAATGGACTGGTAGATCGGGTCCAGCGCAAAGAGCGGATCGCCGGGGAAGTACATTTGGGTGATCATCCGCTGGGTGAAGTCGGTGCCGAAGAGCGAGAAATGGATGTGCGCCGGCCGCCAGGCGTTGTGGTGGTTTTTCCACGGGTAAGGTCCGGGCTTGATGGTGGTGAACTCGTAGAACCCGTCATCCGTGGTGAGGCAGCGGCCCACACCGGTGAAGTTCGGATCCAGCGGCGCCGGGTGCTGGTCCCGTTTGTGGATGTAGCGTCCGGCGGAGTTGGCCTGCCATATTTCCACCAGCTGGTTCCGCACCGGCCGGCCGTCGCCGTCGAGGATGCGGCCGCGCACGATGATCCGCTCCCCCATGGGCTCGCCGTTATGCTGGATGGTCAGGTCACTCTCCAGCGCGTGGACGTCCTGATGCCCGAAGGCCGGGGACCACAGTTCAATGGTTTCCGGATCCACATGGCGGGGATCCTTGGTGGGGTGGCGCAGGAGGGAACTGCGGTAGGGAGAGAAGTCCACGCGGGGTTGGGTTTCCTCCGCGGCGCCGTCGTCCAGCGTTTTGCCGTAGGCCGCGTGGATACTGCCGATCTCGGCCGAGATTTGGTCCTGGGTGGCCTCTGCAGCGTCCGGTTTTTCAACGACATGGCTGTTCGAGAAAAGATCCTCTTCCATTTCCATGGTTTTCCTTTCGGTGGAACGCACCGTCGCGCTCCGGCTATTCTCCAAGCATCCACGTGGTGGGGACCACACTACACTGCCTGTTCACTTCAAGTACAGGTGTTCGCAATGCGAACGGGTTAGGCGTTGGGCCAGCCGGTGTACGCCTCGGCGAGATAGGCGCTGCCGTGCCGGGAGCCGACGACGCCGCCCAGTTCACCGAGCGCACGCTTGCGTTCGAACGGGCCGGCGTCAGCCCGCGTGTGCAGCATGGACGTCATCCAGTAGCTGAAGTTCTGCGCCCGCCATACCCGCTGCAGGGCCTTGTCACTGTAGCCCTCCAGCAGATCCCGCGAGCCGGTTGCGTAGAAGGAATCGACGGCTTCGAAGAGGACCCGGACATCGGCCAGGGCCAGATTAAGCCCCTTGGCACCGGTGGGCGGGACAGTGTGTCCGGCGTCGCCGGCAAGGAAAAGGTTCCCGTACCGCAGCGGTTCGCAGACGTAGCTGCGGAACTTCAGCACGGACTTGTCGAAAATGGATCCGCGCTGCAGCCCAAAACCGTCCGGGCCGTCTACCCGTGCCTGCAGTTCATCCCAGATCTGCTCTTCGCTCCATGCCGCCGGATCCTCGTCCGGATCACACTGGAAATACATCCGCTGCACGGTGTCCGAACGCTGGCTGATCAACGCGAACCCGCGGTCGGAGTTGGCATAGACCAGCTCCGGGGCGCTGGGCGGAGCAGCGGTAAGGATTCCGAACCAGGCGAAGGGGTACTCGATGAAGTTGTCCGTGCGTGCCTCGGCGGGAATGGAGCGCCTGCAGATCCCGCCGGAGCCGTCGGAGCCAACCAGGATGTCGCAGTGGATCTCGTACCCGGTCCCCGCCGCATCGGTGAAGCGGATCTTGGGGACGTCCGTGGCCAGGTCCGCTACGGCGGTGTCAGAGACGCCGTACCGGACGTCGCCGTTGTCCCGGGCCCGGGCCGCCGCCAGGTCGGTGAAGACCTCGTTCTGCGGGTACAGCCAGACGGACTCCCCCACCAGGTCCTCGAAGTCGAGGCGGTGGCTTTCGCCGCCGAAGCGCAGGTCGATGCCCTCGTGCCGGGTGCCCTTATCCAGGACCCCGCTGCCGACGCCCGTCTCGGTAAGCATCCGGACGCTGCCGTGTTCCAGGATGCCGGCCCGGTGGGTGGTGCGGATGGTTTCGTGGTCCCGTTTCTCCACCACTATGGAGTCGATGCCGGAGGTGGAGAGCAGATGCGAGAGCATCAGCCCGGCCGGGCCTGCGCCCACTATGCCGACCTGCGTCTTGAGGATAGTGCGCCCTGCGCCCATTGATTACTCCCTTGGAATCTTGTAGCGGACACTACCTCCAAGTGTGGCTGCCGGCACACGGGAGAGCCAAAGTGGCTCCCCCGTACAGCGCCGTTCCGGGTTAAACGCGGCAGGTCCCGCACCCTTGAGGGTGCGGGACCTGCCGTTAGTGCGCGCTTTCCTTAGCGGAAGTCGCTGCCCATGTCGTAGTCATCCAGCGGGATGGCATGGAACTCGGGGCTTAGGCCGCCGTCGACTCCGGCGTAGTCGAAGTCGCTGAAGGCGCTCGGGCCGGTGAACAGGTTGGCCTTTGCTTCTTCGGTCGGCTCGACAGTGACCTCGGTGTAACGGGGCAGGCCCGTTCCGGCCGGGATCAGCTTACCGATGATGACGTTCTCCTTGAGGCCGAGCAGCGGATCGCTCTTGCCTTCCATGGCGGCCTGCGTCAGGACGCGGGTCGTTTCCTGGAAGGAAGCTGCGGACAGCCAGGACTCGGTGGCCAGGGAGGCCTTGGTGATACCCATCAGTTCCGGACGGCCCGAAGCAGGCTTCTTGCCTTCCGAAACCACGCGGCGGTTCTCGCTTTCGAAGCGGCGGCGTTCGGTCAGCTCACCCGGGAGCAGATCGGAGTCGCCGGACTCGATCACGGTCACGCGGCGCAGCATCTGGCGGACAATGACCTCGACGTGCTTGTCGTGGATGCCCACACCCTGGCTGCGGTACACGCGCTGGACTTCGTCCACCAGGAACTCCTGTGCCTTGCGCGGGCCGAGGATACGGAGGATCTGCTTGGGATCCACCGCACCGAAGACCAGCTGCTGGCCAACCTCGACGTGGTCGCCGTCGGCAACCAGCAGGCGGGCACGGCGCAGGACCGGGTACGCGATTTCCTCGGAGCCGTCATCGGGAGTGACAACCAGACGCATCTGGCGGTCGGTCTCTTCGATGGTGACCCGGCCCGCGGTCTCGGAGATCGGAGCAACGCCCTTGGGGGTACGTGCTTCGAAGAGCTCCTGGATACGGGGCAGACCCTGGGTGATGTCCTCAGCGGAAGCAACACCACCGGTGTGGAAGGTACGCATGGTCAGCTGGGTACCCGGCTCACCAATGGACTGTGCGGCGATGATGCCCACGGCCTCGCCGATGTCCACGGTCTTACCCGTGGCCAGGGAGCGGCCGTAGCAAAGGGCACAGGTACCGACGGCGGACTCACAGGTGAGTACGGAGCGGACCTTGATGTCGGTGACACCGGCTTCGAACAGCTTCGCGATCAGCACGTCGCCAACATCGTCGCCGCCCTTGGCCAGGACGTTGCCCTGGTCATCGGTGACGTCGGTGGCCAGCGTACGGGCGTAGGCCGAGTTCTCGACCTCTTCGTGCAGCTGCAGTTCGCCGTTGGCATCCGGAACCGCGATGGTCACGTTCAGGCCGCGCTCGGTACCGCAGTCTTCCTCGCGGACAATAACGTCCTGGGAAACGTCCACCAGGCGACGGGTCAGGTAACCCGAGTTGGCGGTACGAAGGGCGGTATCGGCAAGACCCTTACGGGCACCGTGGGTGGCGATGAAGTACTCCAGCACCGACAGGCCCTCACGGTAGGAGGACTTGATCGGGCGGGGGATGATCTCACCCTTAGGGTTAGCCACCAGGCCGCGGATACCGGCGATCTGCCGGACCTGCAGCCAGTTACCACGGGCACCGGAGGACACCATGCGGTTGATGTTGTTGAATTCGGGCATGTTCGCCCGCATTGCAGCAGCAACCTCGTTGGTGGCCTTGTTCCAGATGTCGATCAGTTCCTGGCGGCGCTCGTCTTCAGCGATCAGGCCCTTGCCGTACTGGCTTTCAACCTTGGCGGCCTGGGCTTCGTAGCCTTCCATAATGGCCGGCTTGTCGATCGGAGCCGCGATGTCGGAGATGGCGACGGTAACGCCCGAGCGGGTGGCCCAGTAGAAACCGGCGTCCTTCAGGTTGTCCAGCGTGGCAGCCGTGACGACCTTCGGGTACCGCTCGGCGAGATCGTTGACGATCGCGGAGAGCTGGCCCTTGTCCGCAACTTCCGGCACCCACGGGTAATCCGCAGGCAGCGTCTGGTTGAAGATGACCTGTCCGAGGGAGGTTTCGATGAGGGCAGGAGTGCCCTCTTCCCAACCTTCCGGAGCGGGCTGGCTTGCGCTGGGGACAAAGCCGTCAACACGCATCTTCACCAGCGAGTTCAGGTGCAGCTCGCCCATGTCGAAGGCCATGATGGCTTCCGACATCGAACCGAACACACGGCCTTCGCCAACAGCACCGGGGCGCTTGGTGGTGAGGTGGTGCAGGCCGATGATCATATCCTGCGAGGGCAGGGTGACCGGGCGGCCGTCGGACGGCTTCAGGATGTTGTTCGAGGACAGCATGAGGATGCGTGCTTCAGCCTGGGCTTCGGGGCTCAGCGGCAGGTGCACTGCCATCTGGTCACCGTCGAAGTCAGCGTTGAAGGCGCCGCAGACCAGCGGGTGCAGCTGAAGGGCCTTGCCTTCAACAAGCTGCGGCTCGAAGGCCTGGATGCCGAGGCGGTGCAGGGTGGGTGCACGGTTGAGCAGCACCGGGTGTTCGGTGATGATCTCTTCCAGTACGTCCCAGACCTGCGGACGGAAACGCTCGACCATGCGCTTGGCGCTCTTGATGTTCTGGGCGTGGTTGAGGTCAACGAGGCGCTTCATCACGAACGGCTTGAAGAGCTCCAGGGCCATCTGCTTGGGCAGACCGCACTGGTGCAGCTTCAGCTGCGGGCCAACCACGATGACGGAACGGCCGGAGTAGTCAACGCGCTTACCCAGCAGGTTCTGGCGGAAGCGGCCCTGCTTGCCCTTGAGCATGTCGGACAGCGACTTCAGCGGACGGTTGCCCGGTCCGGTGACCGGACGGCCGCGGCGGCCGTTGTCGAACAGGGAGTCAACAGCTTCCTGGAGCATGCGCTTTTCGTTGTTCACGATGATCTCGGGGGCACCGAGATCCAGCAGGCGCTTCAGGCGGTTGTTGCGGTTGATCACGCGGCGGTACAGGTCGTTGAGGTCGGACGTCGCGAAACGGCCGCCGTCGAGCTGGACCATCGGGCGCAGTTCCGGCGGGATGACCGGGACGGCGTCCAGGACCATGCCCAGCGGGCTGTTGGAGGTGGTCAGGAATGCGTTGACAACCTTCAGGCGCTTCAGGGCACGCGTCTTGCGCTGGCCCTTGCCGTTCTGGATGATGTCGCGCAGGTTCTCCGACTCGGCCTGCATGTCGAAGTCTTCAAGACGCTTCTTGATGGCTTCGGCACCCATGGAGCCTTCGAAGTACAGGCCGTAGCGGTCCCGCAGTTCGCGGTAGAGGCCTTCGTCGCCTTCCAGGTCGCCGACCTTGAGGTTCTTGAACCGGTCCCAGACCTGCTCGAGGCGCTCGATGTTGTTGTCGGCATCGCGGCGGACCTTGGCCATCTGGCGGTCGGCGGAGTCGCGGGCCTTCTTCTTGTCGGCAGCCTTGGCGCCTTCGCCTTCCAGGCGGGCAAGCTCGCCTTCGAGGTCCTTGGCGATGGCAGCGATGTCGGAGTCGCGCTGGTCGACGAGGTGCTTGCGCTCCAGGTCGTGCTCGGCCTGCAGGTTCGGCAGTTCGGCGTGGCGGTTCTCTTCGTCAACCGAGGTAATCATGTAGGCAGCGAAGTAGATGACCTTCTCGAGGTCCTTCGGTGCCAGGTCCAGCAGGTAGCCCAGGCGGGAGGGAACGCCCTTGAAGTACCAGATGTGGGTCACGGGAGCGGCGAGCTCGATGTGGCCCATCCGCTCGCGGCGGACCTTGGCACGGGTAACCTCGACGCCGCAGCGCTCACAGATGATGCCCTTGAAGCGCACGCGCTTGTACTTGCCGCAGTAGCATTCCCAGTCACGGGACGGACCGAAGATCTTTTCGCAGAAAAGACCGTCCTTCTCCGGCTTCAGGGTTCGGTAGTTGATGGTTTCCGGCTTCTTGACTTCGCCGTAAGACCAGCCACGGATTTCATCCGCGGTGGCAAGGCCGATTCGCATGAGGCCGAACGTGGAATCGTTGGACATGGGTCCCTGTTCTCTCTTGTTCTCTAAATCTGAATGTCTCGGGTGCGGAAAAGACTGAAGGTGACCCACCCTGCGTCCGCCGGACGGTTCGGGTTAGGCGGCTTTAATATTCCTGCGAGCTCTGCGAGCAAGGAATTTCGTTGCCGCCGTTCCGAACCGCCCGACGAACTCCCGGGCGGATCTACCAGCTAAACCTCTTCGACGGAGCTGGGCTCTGCGCGGGACAGATCGATACCCAGTTCCTCCGCGGCCCGGAAGACTTCTTCATCCGAGTCACGCATTTCAATCGTGTTGCCTTCGGTGGAGAGGACTTCCACGTTCAAGCAGAGCGACTGCATTTCCTTGATCAGGACCTTGAACGATTCCGGAACACCGGGCTCCGGGATGTTTTCGCCCTTGACGATGGCTTCGTAGACCTTCACGCGGCCATGGATGTCATCGGACTTGATCGTGAGCAGTTCCTGCAGCGTGTAGGCGGCGCCGTACGCCTCCAGGGCCCAGACTTCCATTTCACCGAAGCGCTGGCCGCCGAACTGTGCCTTACCACCCAGCGGCTGCTGCGTGATCATGGAGTACGGCCCGGTGGAACGTGCGTGGATCTTGTCGTCCACCAGGTGGTGCAGCTTCAGGATGTACATGTAGCCGACCGAGATCGGGTCCGGGAACGGCTGGCCGGAGCGGCCGTCGTACATCCGGGCCTTGCCCGAGGCGCCGATCAGGCGGTTGCCGTCACGGGTCACGTTGGTGGAGTCGAGCAGGTTGACGATCTCATCCTCGCTCGCGCCGTCGAACACCGGAGTGGCAACCGTGGTGGGGCCGGTCTCGCGGGGCAGGTTCGGCAGGTCCTTGACCCAGTCCGGCTCGCCCTCGATCTTCCAGCCCTGCTTGGCAGCCCAGCCCAGGTGGATTTCCAGGACCTGGCCAACGTTCATTCGACCCGGAACACCAAGCGGGTTCAGGATGATGTCGACCGGGGTTCCGTCTTCCATGAACGGCATGTCTTCGATCGGGAGGATCTTGGAGATGACGCCCTTGTTGCCGTGGCGGCCGGCCAGCTTGTCGCCGTCCGTGATCTTGCGCTTGTGCGCCACGTAGACGCGGACCAGCTGGTTCACGCCCGGGGGCAGCTCGTCGTCGTTGTCGCGGTCGAAGATACGCACGCCGATGACGGTTCCGGACTCGCCGTGGGGAACCTTCAGGGAGGTGTCGCGTACTTCGCGGCTCTTCTCGCCGAAGATGGCGCGCAGCAGGCGCTCTTCGGGGGTCAGTTCCGTTTCGCCCTTCGGGGTGACGCGGCCAACCAGGATGTCGCCGGCTTCAACCTCTGCACCGATGTGGATGATGCCGCGCTCGTCGAGCTGGGACAGCACCTCTTCGGAGACGTTGGGGATGTCGCGGGTGATTTCCTCGGCACCAAGCTTGGTGTCGCGGGCGTCAACCTCGTGCTCCTCAATGTGGATGGAGGTCAGGACATCGTCGGAGACCATGCGCTGGGACAGGATGATGGCATCTTCGTAGTTGTGGCCTTCCCATGACATGAATGCCACGAGCAGGTTCTTACCAAGGGCCAGTTCACCCTGGTCCGTTGCGGGACCGTCGGCGATGATGCTGTTGACCTCGACCCGGGCGCCTTCGGAGACCAGCACGCGCTGGTTGTAGGCGTTGCCCTGGTTGGAGCGCTCGAACTTCATGATCGGGTAGCTGGTCTCGGTGCCGTCGTCGTTCATGACGGTAACGAGGTCAGCGGAAACCTCGGTGACAACACCGGGCTTCTTGGCGGTCACGGAGTCGCCGGCGTCAACTGCGGTGTACTTCTCCATGCCGGTGCCCACAACGGGGCGCTCGGAACGGAGCAGCGGCACAGCCTGGCGCTGCATGTTCGCACCCATGAGGGCGCGGTTGGCGTCGTCGTGCTCCAGGAACGGAATCAGGGCCGTGGCCACCGACACCATCTGGCGCGGGGAGACGTCCATGTACTCGACCTCGTCGGGCTCGACCAGGACGGGCTCGCCGGAACCGCCGCGGGCACGGACGAGGACCAGGTCCTCTTCGAAGTGCTGATCGGCGCGCAGCGGAGCGTTTGCCTGGGCAATGGTGCGCTCAACTTCGTCATCGGCGGTCAGGTAGTCGACCTTGTCGGTGACGACGCCGTTCTCCACCTTGCGGTACGGAGTCTCGATGAAGCCGAAGGCGTTGATGCGGCCGTAGGAAGCCAGCGAACCGATCAGGCCGATGTTCGGGCCTTCAGGGGTTTCGATGGGGCACATGCGGCCGTAGTGGGACGGGTGGACGTCTCGGACTTCCATGCCTGCACGGTCACGGGACAGACCACCCGGGCCCAGCGCGGACAGGCGGCGCTTGTGCGTCAGTCCGGCAAGCGGGTTGTTCTGGTCCATGAACTGCGAGAGCTGGGACGTTCCGAAGAACTCCTTGATGGCAGCCACAACGGGACGGATGTTGATCAGGGTCTGCGGCGTGATGGCCTCGACGTCCTGGGTGGTCATCCGTTCGCGGACCACACGCTCCATGCGGGACAGGCCCGTACGGATCTGGTTCTCGATCAGTTCGCCGACGGCGCGGATGCGGCGGTTGCCGAAGTGGTCGATGTCGTCGACCTCCACGCGGATGTCGACGTCGCTGCCGTCGCGCTTGCCCGGAACGGTCTTCTCACCGGCGTGCAGTGCCACCAGGAACTTGATCATGGCGACAATGTCGTCATTGTTCAGGACCGATGCGTCGGAGTCCGTCAGGGGCTTGTCGATGCCCAGCTTGCGGTTGATCTTGTAACGGCCAACCTTGGCCAGGTCGTAGCGCTTCGGGTTGAAGTACAGGTTTTCCAGCAGCGTCTTTGCAGCCTCGACCGTGGGCGGCTCGCCCGGACGCAGCTTGCGGTAGATGTCCAGCAGGGCATCTTCCTGGGTTTCCGTGGGGTCCTTTTCCAGGGTGGCACGGATGGAGTCGTACTCGCCGAAGGTCTCGAGGATCTGGCCTTCGGTCCAGCCCAGCGCCTTCAGCAGCACGGTGACGGACTGCTTGCGCTTGCGGTCCAGGCGGACACCCACCTGGTCGCGCTTGTCGATTTCCAGTTCGAACCATGCACCGCGGGAAGGAATGATCTTCGCGGTGTAGATGTCCTTGTCACTGGTCTTGTCCGCGGTGCGCTCGAAGTAGGCACCCGGGGAACGGACCAGCTGGGAAACAACGACACGCTCGGTGCCGTTGATGACGAACGTTCCCTTGTCAGTCATGAGGGGGAAGTCGCCCATGAACACGGTCTGCTGCTTGATTTCGCCCGTGTTGTTGTTCATGAACTCGGCCTTCACGTACAGCGGAGCCGAGTACGTAGCGTCCCGGTCCTTGCACTCGGCCATGGTGTACTTCGGGTCGGCGAACTCCGGCTCCGAGAAGCTCAGGGACATGGTGCCCTGGAAGTCTTCGATCGGGGAGATTTCCTCGAAGATGTCAGCCAGACCGGAGGTGGTGGCAATACCCTGTTCGCCGGTCTCCCGTGCCTTTTCCACGCGCGCCTTCCAGCGCTCGTTGCCGACGAGCCAGTCAAAGCTGTCTGTCTGCAGGGCAAGAAGATTGGGAACGTCAAGCGGTTCGTGAATCTTTGCGAATGAAATCCGGGAAGCTGCGTTCTCCGGATTAGTAGCGGTTTCGTTATTAGAGGTGCTCGAGGCGACCAAGAGGGATCCTTCCACAGACCTTCAGGCGTGTTTCGCGCTTCCTCCCCTGCACTGCACGGACCGAGTCCGTGTGCGTCCCGGTGTCCGGCAAAGGGCACATCCGAGGGTTACGGATACTGCCCGGCACGGAACATAGCCCACCGCTATATGAAGGCTGAAGGTTAACAGGAGGAAGCAAATATCCACTATAGGGCATTATGGGCATACAAGTCTACCCGGTTTCGTCAAGCCTGCTGCACTCAACCCGTGTCGGATGGCACCGGGAGCGCAATCCCGGCTGCAACCTCGCGTAGGACCCCGCTTAGGATCCCGTGTATTCGGGGAGTAACAGGCAATAACCGTCCGGAACAGACCAATAGCAATCCAACAACAGTCGGTAACAGACAATCGGTAACCGACAATCGGTAACAGACGAGACACCGGCGCACCGTTCACGCATCGGATACAGATACCTTACCGCAAGATTCCCCGAATGTGGTGGCCGGGGGTGCCTCCCGGCGCACCGGGGCGCCCGCCGGCCCAGGCGGGCGCCTAACCGTGTGAGATCCCTCTCCCCGGCCCCGGCGGTTGGCGTACCCTTGATCCAGCATTCGATGACGAATACAACACAAAGGACTGAACCAGCCATGAGCAACTCCGCAGCCCCCGGGGCAGCAGCCGTGACCGAAGTGGTAATCGTTGGTGGAGCGCGCACCCCGCAGGGCCGGCTCAACGGCCAGCTTGCCCCCTTTACCGCCGTTGAACTGGGCGCCTTCGCCATCGCCGGCGCGCTGGAGAAGTCCGGCGTCCCTGCTGCGGATGTAGACAGCGTCATCATGGGCCACGTGGTCCAGGCCGGCTGCGGGCAGAACCCTGCCCGCCAGTCCTCGATCAAGGCGGGCATCAGCTGGGACGTTCCCGCCGTTACCGTGAACAAGGTCTGCCTCTCCGGCCTGGCCGCCGTCATCGATGCCGCACGCCTGATCCGCGGCGGGGAGGCCACCGTTGTGGTGGCCGGCGGCCAGGAATCCATGTCCCGCGGCCCGCACCTGCTGCCCGGTGCCCGGCAGGGCTGGAATTACGGGAACATTTCCGCGCTTGACTCCGTGGCCCACGACGGCCTGACCGATGCCTTCGACAACGACTCCATGGGAATCTCCACGGAGCGGGGCAACACCAAACTGGCGATTAAGCGGCTGGAACAGGACGAAGTGGCCGCGGCCTCGCACCAACGGGCGGCGGCGGCCATGGAAGCGGGGATCTTCGACGCCGAGATCGTCCCCGTCACCGTTCCGCAGCGCAAGGGCGAGCCGCTGGTGCTGACACTCGATGAAGGCGTACGCCCCGCCACCACCGTGGACACCCTCGCGAACCTGCGCCCGGCCTTCGACCCGGAGGGAACCATTACGGCCGGCAACTCCTCACCGCTTTCCGACGGCGCAGCGGCCCTGGTCCTAGCCACCCGCGGCTACGCCGAGGCGAACGGTTTGGAAATCCTCGCCTCCGTTGGACTGCCCGGCCAGGTCGCCGGTCCGGACAACACCCTGCATTCACAG
The DNA here is from genome assembly GCF_020907365.1 of Arthrobacter sp. zg-Y750. Classification (NCBI taxonomy): domain Bacteria; kingdom Bacillati; phylum Actinomycetota; class Actinomycetes; order Micrococcales; family Micrococcaceae; genus Arthrobacter; species Arthrobacter sp. zg-Y750. The sequence continues at coordinate 116,405 of NZ_JAJJOC010000002.1, forward strand.
CCGTCCAATGCACTTTCCGCCGCGCTCGAACGGGCCGGATGGAGCGTCTCGGACCTGGACTTCATCGAGATCAACGAAGCCTTCGGCGCTGTGGCCGTGCAGTCCCTGAATGAACTGGGCATGGACCTGGAACAGTGCAACCTGCACGGCGGGGCAATTGCCCTGGGCCACCCGATCGGGGCGTCCGGTGCCCGGCTGGCCCTGACCGCCGCACACGAGCTGTTCCGGCGCGGTTCCGGCCGGGCCGGCGTCGCACTGTGCGGCGGCGGCGGGCAGGGTGAAGCCCTCCTGCTGTTCCGCGAAGACTCCTAGGCCGCCAGCGACAGGGCCGCCGTCGCCGCCGTCACGGTGACGACGGCGGCAACTGAGCTCGCTGCAATAAAACGGCCCCAGCGTACGGCCACCCCCATGGAGCGCATCCGGTCATACCAGAGCAGGGTCGCGAGGGAACCCCAGGGCGTCACGATCGCCCCCATATTGACCCCCACCAGCAGCGCGGCGAGGCGGACGGGAGTGTCCGCCGCCGGTTCCAGCGCAAGGTAGGCCGGGAGGTTGTTCACCGCGTTGGACGCAACGGCACCCGCACCGGCCAGCTGCAGCAGATCGCCAAAGCCTTCCCCCGAGCCCGCGGCCTGCGCCAGCAGGGTGGCCAGCCCGTGGCTGTGGGCCGTCTGGACCAGGACGAACAGGCTCACGGCCAGGACCACCGGCATCACCGGAACCATGTCCCAGGCAAACGCGCTCCGCTGCCGGACCAGGAATCCCGCGGCCAGGATGATGGCCGCGGCGGAGGCAGGAATGGCTACGTGGATGCCGCTGACGAGAGCCGGCAGCAGCAGGGCCACTACTGCCCCGCTCAGCACCAGAAGCCCGCGGTCCGGCACCGTAACCGGCTCGGACGGGCCCGTGTACCTGCCGCGCAGGAAGCGCCGGAAGGCAAGCCACAGGAGCGCCGCGGGCACCAGGATGCCGGCGGCCGCCGGAGCCCAGACGGTCGCCGCGTATTCGAGGGGGTGCAGATCGGCCTTTTCCTGGGCCAGCAGGTTGGTGAGGTTCGAAACGGGCAGCAGCATGGACGCGGTGTTGGCCAGCCAGACCGTGCTGAGCGCGAAAACAATGGGAGGGAGCCTGGCCTCCACAGCCAGCGCCACGACCAGCGGAGTGATCAGCACAACGGCTGTGTCCAATGAGAGGAAGATGCTGGAGGCCGAGGTCAGGCCCAGGACCAGCACCCACAGGGCAAAGGTCCGGCCGCGCCCCAGCCGGGCAGTGAACCGGGTCAGCACCCGGAAGAGTCCTGCGGCGTCAGCGAGGTAGCTCACGACGGTCGCCGCCGTCACGAACACCAGGATGGGACCGATACGGCCCATCAGCGCGCTGAACTCGGCAGGCGGCAACGCTCCGCTGAGCACACACGCCGCCGCGGCCGCTGCCAGCGGTCCCAGGATCAGTAGCTGCCGCATTGGTAAGTGGTTCCCTTGCTTCGTGCCGCTTCCCGCGGCTGCTGGTAGGTGGACACCGGACATATGGACACTGGGGATATGGACACTGGGGATGCAGAAAGACCCCGTCCGGAGGACGGGGTCTTTCTGTGTTTCACAGCCGAGGCTGCGAAAAGGAAAACTACTTGACGGTGACGGTGGCGCCGGCAGCTTCGAGAGCTTCCTTGGCCTTGTCAGCGGCTTCCTTGTTGGCACCTTCGAGGATGGCCTTCGGAGCGCTGTCAACCAGGTCCTTGGCTTCCTTCAGACCCAGGGAAGTCAGGGCACGGACTTCCTTGATCACTGCGATCTTCTTATCGCCGGCAGCTTCGAGGATGACGTCGAATTCAGTCTTCTCTTCAGCGGCCTCAGCGGCACCGGCGGCGGGACCGGCAACGGCAACGGCAGCAGCGGTAACGTCGAAGGTCTCTTCGAAGAGCTTCACGAAGTCGGAGAGCTCGATGATGGACAGTTCCTTGAAGGCTTCAATGAGCTCTTCGTTGGTCAGCTTCGCCATGGTGTGGCGTCCTTCCTATAGTTGGTGCGCGCAGGCACCGGAGATTGGATGAGAAGAGGTTTTACTCTTCGGTGGCTGCTTCTGCGGCCGGAGCTTCTTCTGCAGCGGCCGGAGCCTCTTCTGCAGCGGGAGCAGCGGGAGTGCCGCTCTCCTCTTCGAGCTTCAGGCGCAGTGCATCAGCCGTGCGTGCCAGCATGGACATCGGTGCCTTGAGGACACCGGCGACGCGTGCAAGCTGGAACTCACGGGACTCAAGAGCAGCCAGTGCGGCTACACCGGAGGCATCCAGGGCATTGCCCTCGAAGATACCGGTCTTGATGATGAGCTGCGGGTTGGACTTGGCAAAATCCGTCAGGCTCTTAGCAGCTGCAACTGCGTCTCCCTTGATGAAGGCGATTGCAGTAGGTCCGGCAAGCTGGCCTTCGAACGCGTCGATGCCGGCTTCCTTGGCTGCAATGCCAGTCAGGGTGTTCTTAACGACCGAGTACTTGGTGTCCTGGCCGAGCGAACGACGCAGCTCCTTGAGCTGTGCAACGGTGAGCCCGCGGTATTCGGTTAGGACAGCAGCGGTCGATTCCTTGAAATCAGTGGTGATCTCCTCGACTGCTGACACCTTTGTTGGCGTTGCCATAACCCTCCTTCCGGGGAAATAGTGCCGGTGGATCGGGTCCCGAACATAAAAAACGCCCCGGGCAGATGCACGGGGCTTCACTCTACGGACTAATCCGGAGTGCAGTTCGTTCACCTGCGCAGGCCGCCCTTTAGGCAAGGGACTTTCGGATGTATTTCCAACCGTAGTCCACACGCAGAGAACTGAAGGTTCAGCCTCACGGTGGGATTGAATGCACATCGACCGACGGTCTTTGGTAGTTCAAGAGTACGGGACATTCGGGCAGGGGACAAATCCCGGCGGATCAGGCGGAGGCCAGCTGTTTCTGCCACTCCCCCGCGTATCCGACGGCACGGAATCCCAGCTGCTCGTTAATGGAGAGCATGTACCGGTTTTCCTCGGCATTCCAGGTGTACACGCGCTCGGCCCCGGGAACGGCTTCCCGCAGGCGCGCCAGATTCGCGGCCTTCATCAGCATCCCCAGCCGGTGGCCCCGGTGGCCTCCCAGCACCAAGGTGTCGTCCTGGTAGGCCACGGAAAGGTTGTTCCGGAAGACCTCCAGGACGGTATGCCCGGCCAGCTCCCCGGAACCGGCGTGCCGGGCGGCGCAGACCAGCGACTCGTAATCCATCTCTACTTCCCGGGCCTCGGCCTCCCGCACCCGCGCCTCGTCCCAGGCCTCTTCGGCCAGATCCAGGCCGCCCTGGGGTGCATCTGTGCTCATCTTCTGCCGCAGCTGCGCATACGCCCCGACGAGGTCCTGCGGGCAGGCGCCGCGCCAGAACACCAGTTCATAGCCGGCGCGCGCTGCCGCGGCGGCCTGCTCCTGCAACGCGTTTCCGCCGTCGTAATCCGAGAGGTCCAGGCGGCTGACACGGTCCACCAGTTCCAGCCGGAAGCCGAGCTTGGCGGCGAAGGAGGCCGCGGCGTCGTTCGGAATGAACCGTGCCGTATCGGTGCCCGCCAAGTCTTCACGGTCCGGGTCAACATCGGCTTTGCCGACCCCCACGAGGTGCTCGGTCTCCGTCATCAGCATGCGGCGGCCGTTGGCGGCGGCCAGCTGCTCGGCGGCGAAATACAACTGCGTGCCCACCCCCTGCCGCCGGGCATCCGGGGCGACCACAACATTGACGTTTCCGGTGTGCAGGTTGTCGGTGAGCGGAAGGTTCAGCTGGACCACACCCAGAATTTCTCGCGATTCCACGGCCCGTGCGGCCAGGATCAAGCGCCGCCGGGTAGGAGTGCTGCTCCGGCCTGCCAGCTGGGACTGCGGCGTTCCGTAGAAATCATCATTGCCCCAGATCTCGCGCTGCTGGGTATTCATCAGGTCTGCGATGGCCAGGAAGTCCGCGCCGCCCGGCCCGTCCAGGCTTGCCGGGACCGCAACATGCTCGATGGAAATCTGTGTCATGGCCCACATCCTGCCGGAGAACGGCGCCGGTGCCAAAAACGCGGCCCCTGCCGGACAGCAAAAAGGCGGCCGCAGCGAAAAGCTGCGGCCGCCTCAAGCAGAAGGAAACCCTTCCGAAGATGCTCGAAGACTATGCGTCTGCGAGAACCTTGGTGACGTTGGGGTCAACGGCAATGCTCGGGCCGAACGTGGTGGACACGGTGGCCTTCTGGATGTAGCGGCCCTTGGCAGCCGACGGCTTCAGGCGCAGGACTTCTTCCAGGGCGGCTGCGTAGTTCTCAGCCAGCTTCTGGGAATCGAAGGACACCTTGCCGATGATGAAGTGCAGGTTGGAGTGCTTGTCGACGCGGAAGTCGATCTTGCCACCCTTGATGTCCGAAACGGCCTTGGCGACGTTCGGGGTTACCGTACCGGTCTTCGGGTTCGGCATGAGGTTACGCGGGCCGAGCACGCGGCCCAGGCGGCCGACCTTGCCCATCATGTCCGGGGTAGCCACTGCTGCGTCGAAGTCGGTCCAACCTGCGGCGACCTTTTCGATCATGTCGTCGGAACCAACGAAGTCGGCGCCGGCAGCGATTGCTGCTTCAGCCTTCTCGCCGGTTGCGAAAACGAGGACGCGGGCCGTCTTGCCGGTGCCGTTGGGCAGGTTGACCGTGCCGCGGACCATCTGGTCAGCCTTGCGGGGGTCAACGCCCAGGCGGAAAGCCACCTCAACGGTTGCGTCGAACTTGGACGGGTTGGTGTCCTTGGCCAGCTCTACAGCCTCGACCGGTGCGTACAGCTTGTCCGCATCGATCTTGGCTGCAGCTGCTTCATATGCTTTGCTGCGCTTTGCCATCTGCTTTTTCTCCTTGTGCAGTTGTGGTCTGTCGGACCGCGCCCGGCCCTGCCACGCGCCGGTCCCGTTGGGGGCACCGGCATTTATGTGAAATTGAAACGCAGGGGGCTTTAGCCCTCTACGGTGATGCCCATCGAACGGGCGGTGCCGGCGATGATCTTGGCTGCTGCCTGGACATCGTTGGCGTTGAGGTCTTCCATCTTCATGGTGGCGATCTCTTCGACCTGGGCCTGGGTCAGGTTGGCAACCTTGGCGGTGTGCGGGGTTGCGGAACCCTTGGCCACACCGGCAGCCTTCTTGATCAGCTGTGCAGCCGGAGGAGTCTTCGTGATGAAGGTGAAGGAACGGTCTTCGTAAACGGTGATTTCAACCGGGATAACGTTGCCGCGCTGGGATTCCGTTGCAGCGTTGTACGCCTTGCAGAATTCCATGATGTTGACACCGTGCTGGCCAAGTGCCGGACCGATCGGAGGAGCCGGGTTGGCGGCACCTGCGTTGATCTGCAGCTTGATGAGGCCGGTGACCTTTTTCTTGGGGGCCATGAAAGGGTCCTTCTCTAAATTATGTTCCCGGAGGACAGGAGCGTCCATCCGGGTTGGTGGCCGCCATGGCTTGGTGGCCGGACGCTGCCTGCAGGTTAAAGCGGACCTGCTGGCAGCGAAGTCTGAAAGCTACTGGAGCTTGGTGACCTGGCCGAAGCCAAGGGTCACAGGAGTCTCGCGCTCGAAGATGGTCACGAGGACCACCAGCTGCTGGGACTCGGGCTTGATCTCGGAGATCGTGGCCTGGAGGGTTTCGAACGGGCCCTCGTTGACCGTGACCGGCTCGCCGACCTCGAAGTCCACGGCAATGTTAGCCGACTGCTGGGCAGCGGGCTTGCCGGCTTCGGTCTTGGGCGAAACCACGGTGTGCTCGAGCATCGAGAACACTTCGTTCAGGCTCAGCGGCGTCGGGTTGTGGGCGTTGCCCACGAAGCCGGTGACGCCGGGGGTGTGGCGCACAACGCCCCACGATTCGTCTGTCAGGTTCATCCGGACCAGGACGTAGCCGGGAATGCGGACCCGGTTCACGATCTTCCGGGTGGTGTTCTTGATCTCGACAACTTCTTCCATCGGGACCTGGATTTCGAAGATGTCCTCTTCCATGTCCAAGGTCTGGATGCGGGTCTCGAGGTTGGACTTCACGCGGTTTTCGTAGCCGGCGTAGGAGTGGATGACGTACCAGTCACCCTCCTGGCGGCGCAGCTTTGCCTTGAAGGCGTCGACCGGATCTTCCTCGGGCTCTTCTTCGGCCTCGGGGGCGGAAACCTCAGCGTCGGCTGCCTCTTCGGTAACGTCTGCTTCGTCTGCCGATGCATCAACAGCAGCAGGCGCCTCGTCGACGTCGGCTGCGGTCATTTCATCCTCGGTATCCAGATCAGCGGCATTGTCATTGACCTGTGATTCGAGTTCTTGCTCGGACACGTGGATTCCTGCTTTCTTCAGAGCATTATCGGTTTTGGCACTAGCTCATGGTCTCCGGTTCCGTATCCCGCAGGTGGAACGCAGGGTCTGGGACTAGCTTTCGCCGCCGCCCTCACCGAAGATCCACAGTGCGCCGGCACCAAAGACAAAGTCGAGAACCGTCACAATAACCATCATCACGACCACGAAGGCCAGGACCACGAGGGTGTACCTCAGCAGTTCCTTGCGGGTGGGGGTGACCACCTTCTTCAGCTCCGCAATGACCTGACGCAGGAAGAGCGCGATCGCCGCGAAGAAGCCGCGCTTCTTGGGCCCGCTGGAGGGGTGTCCCTTGGAGCTGCTGGCAGCTGTCTCGGTCACCTTCGCCTCACTCATCTGTGTAGGTACACGGCTGGCGCACAAACCTGGACTGTGCGCTTCCATGAAGGACTGCTGAGCTGCCGGATGACAGTTCTGCGCAGGGCAGACAGGACTCGAACCTGCAACCTGCGGTTTTGGAGACCGCTGCGCTACCAATTGCGCCACTACCCTATGGAGGAAATATCCCCACCGCCACTATTGTAGCCGCACCCGGCGACCGGATTATTCCAGGATAATCCCTGATCGGAATCCCGACCGGCATCCCGATCGTTGGGCACGAAACAGCGTGGTGAGGAGAACCACCGAGGAACCAGTCTACGCAAAGTTTGCGCCCACGTCGAACCGGCGCCCGCCGGAGGCCGGCGACACACACCGCAGCGGGCGGGCGGACCGCATAAACTGGGGAACGCCGCCGTCGCCCGGGACCACCGGACGCGGCGCGAACGTAAGCTGCCGCCACACATCAGACGGGAATCCCATGTCTTCCACCGGCCGTATTTCAGAGCGCATCGCCTCCATTGCCGAGTCCGCAACACTCGCAGTGGACGCCAAGGCCAAGGCACTGGCGGCCGCCGGCCGCCCGGTTATCGGTTTCGGTGCCGGCGAACCGGACTTCCCCACCCCGGACTACATTGTCGACGCCGCCGTGGAAGCAGCCCGCCAGCCCCGGTTCCACCGCTACTCCCCCGCCGGCGGCCTCCCCGAGCTGAAGAAGGCCATTGCCGAGAAAACCCTGCGTGACTCCGGCTATGCCGTGGATCCGGCCCAGGTCCTGGTGACCAACGGCGGCAAGCAGGCCGTTTACGAGTCCTTCGCCACGCTGCTGAACCCCGGTGACGAAGTGCTGGTGCCCACGCCCTATTGGACCACCTATCCCGAAGCCATCCGGCTCGCCGGCGGCATCCCGGTAGAGGTTTTCGCAGGTCCGGAGCAGGGCTACCTGGTCACCGTCGACCAGCTCGAAGCAGCCCGCACCGACGCCACGAAGGTGCTGCTGTTCGTTTCCCCGTCCAACCCCACCGGTGCGGTCTACCCGCCGGAGGAGGTTGCCGCCATTGGCCGCTGGGCAGCTGCGAACGGCCTGTGGGTCATCACGGATGAAATCTACGAACACCTGACGTACGACGGCGTTCCCTTCACCTCCATCGCCACTGCCGCCCCGGAACTGGGCGACAAGGTGGTTGTGCTCAACGGCGTGGCCAAGACCTACGCCATGACGGGCTGGCGCGTGGGCTGGATGATCGCCGCGCCGGACGTCATCAAGGCTGCGACCAATTTGCAGTCCCATCTGTCCTCCAACGTCTCCAACGTGTCGCAGATGGCCGCCCTGGCCGCCGTTTCCGGCCCGCTGGCTGCGGTGGATGAGATGAAGCAGGCCTTCGACCGGCGCCGCCGCGCCATGGTTTCCGCGCTGAACTCGATTGACGGGGTGGAATGCCCCATGCCGGAAGGCGCCTTCTACGCCTACGCGGACGTCCGCGGACTGCTGGGCCGTGAATTCCCGGGCAAGGACGGCGCCGTGCGCCCCCAGACCTCGGCCGAGCTGGCCGCCCTCATCCTGGACACCGTGGAGGTGGCCGTAGTTCCCGGCGAGGCCTTTGGTCCTTCCGGCTACCTGCGGCTCTCTTATGCCCTGGGCGACGAGGACCTGGCCACCGGCATGGCACGGCTGCAGGAGTTCCTGGGCCGGGCAGCCGGCTAGCGCGGGAGCCTAGAGCAGCCGGCGGTCCGCTGCCCAGCGGGTGAGTTCATGCCGGGAGGACAGCTGGAGCTTGCGCAGCACGGAGGAGACATGGGTTTCCACGGTCTTCACGGAAATGAACAGTTCGCGGGCTACCTCCTTGTAGCTGTAGCCGCGGGCGATCAGGCGCATGACTTCCAGCTCCCGCGCCGAGAGGCGGTCCAGTTCGTCGTCCACCGAGGCCACGCTCGCGGTGCCGAAGGCATCCAGTACAAACCCGGCCAGGCGGGGCGAGAACACGGCGTCGCCGCCGGCAACCCGCAGGACGGCGTCGGAAATCTCCGGACCGGAAATGGTCTTGGTGACGTATCCGCGTGCACCGGCCCTGATCACCGTGACCACGTCCTCCGCGGCGTCGGACACGCTCAGCGCCAGGAACCGGGTGGCCCCCAACAGCCCGGCACAACCGGCCAGGACCTCGGCTCCGCCTCCCCCGCTGCCGCCGGGCAGGTGGACATCCAGCAGGACAACCGCCGGCCGCCGTGCAGTGATCACCTCGATGGCCGATTCCACGCTGTCGGCTTCGGCCACCACGTTGATCCGTGCATCGAGGTCGGCCCGGAGGCCGGAACGGAAAATGGCGTGGTCGTCAACAACGACGACGTCGATCGGCAGGTGCGGTTGGAGCGTCATTTACGTTGTGCTTCCTGGCGGGACGGTTGGTTGGGGAACGAATCAAGCGGGCTGGCCGGGCTGAACCGGCTCACCGGCCGAGCGGGTGCGGCCGAGGCACCGTGAGCAGCGGGAGCGGGTTTGTGACCGGCAGCGGGAGCGTTCGTGGCGGCCGCCGCCGCGACCCCGTCGACCGGAGGACTGTCGGCAGGAACGGTGTCGTCAAGAGGACTGCCGGCAGGAGCTGAACCTGCCGGAGTGCTGCCGGCAGGAGCCGAACCGTGCTCCGGGTTCCCGTCCAGCGGAAGTACCAGCCGGACTTCGGTCCCGCCGGCGCTGCTGCGGATCCCCGCGCTGCCGCCGGCCCGCTCCATCCTGCCGATGATGGAACCGCGCACGCCAATCCGGTCCGGTGGAACCGCTGCCGGATCAAACCCGGGACCGCGGTCCCGGACAAAGACTTCAAGCTGCTCCGGCCGGCATTCGACGTAGACGGAAACGGTGCCGCCTGCATGCTGCGCCGCGTTAAGCAGCGCCGCGCGGGCGGCCTGCGCCAGCGCTTCGGTGCGCTCGTCCAACCGGGCATCGGAGACGGCCACCAACTCTATGGGGTGGCCGTAGGCATCCTCGATTTCAGCGGCAATGCGGCGCAGGCTCTGGACCAGATGGTCCTCGGCACGGGCCCGGTCGGTGTAGAGCCATTGCCTCAGTTCCCGCTCCTGGGCGCGGGCAAGCCGGACCACGTCCTGCTCGGAGCCGGCACGCTTCTGGATCAGGGCCAGGGTCTGCAGGACCGAGTCATGCAGATGGGCGGCAATTTCGGCGCGTTCCGTCTGCCGGATCCGGCCCGCACGTTCGGCTTCCAGGTCCCGCCAGTGCTTGACGGCCCACGGGGTGAATACCAGTGCCACACCTGCCAGGACCGCTGCGGAAGCGAGCAGTCCGGCAACCAGCACGTCCCAGCTCACCGCTCCGGAAACCATCACCAGCACTCCCGCCACCACCAGCAGCAGCCCTGCGGCCAACCGGATCAGCCCGGAAGTCCGGTCTGCGCCGGCACTGTTCACGAGCCCGGCGCGGCGCCTTTCATCCAGCTGGCTCCAGGCCAGCACCGCACCGCCTGCAATGGCGCCGAGCGGCACGAACAGTCCCCAGTTGAGGTCGGCGCCCAACCGCTGGGCGATGAAGGCAGCGGCGACGAGCAGCAGGGCAAGCCCGGCAGCAACTTCGCGCTGCCCGGCTTTGCCCAGGGTTCCAGTCGGCCCCGCCCAGCCGCCGCCGTCGCGCAGGAGCCGGGCATAGTTGTCCGCAATACTGCGCGGGTTGGCCTGGACCTGTTCCTTCTTGTCCAGTTCTTCCCGGGTGGGAACCATGATCCACAGCCAGCCGTACAAGAGGAAGCCGCCGCCGGCCAGGCAGAACACCGCCATGAGGGCACGGGTCAGCTTCACCGGCCAGCCCAGGTGTGCTGCCAGTCCGGCGCAGACGCCGGCAATCATCCGGTCGCGGGGTCGCACCAGAGGTTCTCTCATGGCCCTATCAAAGCACGGCGCGGACCCCGGGAACCGTGCCCGGAGCCAAGTTCCGAAGTTCTTCAGGGGCGGTTCAGGGGCCGCTCAGGGTAGTCCCTGATGCTTCCCAACGCCCCCGGCGGGAAGACTGGGGTCATGAACCCTTTCCCATCCTCTGCCGCCGATGAGCCGGCCTCCGCTTCGGAACAGCAGCCCTCCGGGGCCGGTTCCGCCTCCGCTGGAACCTCCGCTGCAGGCCACCGGCCGGACGGCATACACAGCGGCTTCTTTCAGTGGCTCCGGTCCCTTGGCGTGCAGCGCGGTCCGGACCGCTGGTTCGGCGGCGTAGCTTCCGGCCTCGCGGCGAAGACCGGACTGGATCCGGTGCTGATACGCGGATTGTTTGTGGTCCTGGGGGTTTTCGGGATCGGGTTCCTGGCCTATGGCCTGGCCTGGGCGCTGCTTCCGGAACCGGACGGCAGGATCCACGTGGAAGAAGCCCTCCGCGGCAGCTGGACCTCCGGAATGACCGGCGCGCTCGTGTTTACCATCGTGGGGATGGGCGGCCCCGGTGCTTCGGTCCTCGGCGGCGACTCGTGGTTCGGTGCCGTTGTGTGGACGCTGTTCTGGATCGGCTCCGGCATTGCAGCAATCTACTGGTTCTCCGGGCCCAAGGGCCGCGCATATTTCCAGGGCCATATGCCGCACGGCACATCCGCCCCTGCCGGCGGCCCGGAAGCGGCGGATGCCGGCACTACCGCCGCCGGCACTTCCGGTACCGCCCCGGTGTCGCTGGCCAAAACCGGCAGCCCCGAAACCCCGGCCCCAGCAACCCCGTCCCCCGCAGGCACGGCCCCCGCAGGCACGGCGGGCTTCGGAGACAGCCACGGCGCTCCTGCCGGCTGCACCGCCAAGGCTGCCAAGGTTCCCGGCGCCGGCGGACCCTTCCTGGCGGCCCTCTTCGGGGCAGCCCTGCTTGCCGGCGGCGCAGTCCTCGGCTTGGACTATGCCGGCATCCTTCCCCTTGGCTCCCCGGTTTCCGTGGCCTTGGCTGCGGCGGCGGGGGTTTTTGGACTCGGTGTGGTCCTGCTGGGATTGTTGGGCCGGCAGTCCGGCGGCGCCGGCACGGCGGCGGTGGTGGCCCTTGCGGCGGCCCTGCTGGCCCAGGGAAACCTGGCCAACGCCAACCTCGTCGTCGCCAGCAATGCCGACTGGACACCGCAGGACTCGGCCCAGGCCGGCGGCGGCTACACCTCCGTCGCCGCCAACGGGACTGTGGACCTGCGCGGTACCGACCTTTCCGGGGACACCGATATTCCGGTCAGCGTGGCTGCCGGAAACCTGAACTTCCTGGTTCCCATTGATTCGCCGGTGACCGTCCGGTTTGGCATGGCGGCGGGCAACATCGAAGTCAATGACGGCGGTGACCACCACGAATACAGCGGCTTGTGGCAGTCCACCACCGAGCGCACGTTCAACCAAGACGCCGGCGGGGACCCCATCACCATTGATGTCCGGGGCCTGGCAGGCAATGTACTTGTGACAACTGAAGAAAGCGATCTTTAGCCATGGAGCAGGATAACGAGCGGGACTACCTCGGCCGGCCCTACACCGCCGGCAGCTACGAAACGGAGCCTCCCGGGCAGTACGGGCCGACCCCGCTGATGCCTGAATCCGGGGGCGCGCTTCCCGGCTCACCGTCCCCCGCAGGCCCGGCCCCCACGGACGCGGAGAACGACGGCGACGGCAGCGGAACGGACGCCGCATCCGGCTCGGCACCGGGCCGGGGAATGCGGGTGGGCACGGTGGTGTGGGGCCTGGTCCTCACCGTCCTGGCTGTGCTCCTGCTGCTGGTGGACACCGTGAACCTCAGGGTGGACCCGGTACTGCTCCTGCTGTGCCTTACCCTCGGAGCGGGGCTGGCCCTGCTGGCAGGCGGCTTCCTGGCAGCCTTCCAGCGCAGCCGTTCCCGCTAGCCGCACAGGCAACACCGTCTGCATCACCAGCACCAAAGTTTCCCATTTTCCCCATCGTCAGACAGGCTTGATCCATGGATAAGTTCTTTCAGCTCCTCCGCTCCTCCCCCATCAAACGCCGCAAGGGATGGGCCGGCGGCGTCTGCGCCGGAATCGCCGCAACCTTCGGCTGGGATGTATCCCTGGTCCGGATCGGCGTGCTCCTCAGTTTCCTGCTCCCGTTCATCGGCCTGGGCACATATCTGGTGGCCTGGCTGCTGCTGCCGAAGGCTGACGGAACCATCCTCCTGCAGCGCATGGTGAGCGCCTAGGCTTAGATGCTGCCGGAAGGCTGGCTAGAATCTAGAGCAGCATCACACCGGCGCCATCAGACCAGGGGTAAAAAACATGAAGATCGGTATTCTCACCAGCGGCGGCGACTGCCCCGGGCTGAACGCGGTGATCCGCGGCGCCGTGCTGAAGGGCATCAAGGAATACGATGGCATCGAGTTTGTCGGATTCCGTGACGGCTGGCGCGGCGTGGTGGACGGCGACATCATGGATCTGCCGCGCGCCAGCGTCCGCGGCATTTCCAAGCAGGGCGGAACCATCCTCGGCACTTCCCGCACCAACCCCTTCGAAGGACCCAACGGCGGCCCGGTGAAGATCAAGGCCACGATGGACCGGCTGGGGATTGACGCCATCATCGCGATCGGCGGCGAGGGAACCCTCGCCGCCGCGCAGCGCCTGACCGACGCCGGGCTGCAGATTGTGGGCGTGCCGAAGACCGTGGACAACGACCTCGACGCCACGGATTACACGTTCGGTTTCGACACCGCGGTCCAGATCGCCACGGAAGCCTGCGACCGGCTGCGCACCACCGGCGAGTCCCACCACCGCTGCATGGTGGCCGAGGTAATGGGCCGGCACGTCGGCTGGATTGCGCTGCACTCCGGCATGGCCGCCGGTGCCCACGCCATCCTGATCCCTGAGCACCCGGTGAGCCTGGACCAGATCTCCCAGTGGGTCAACGAGGCCCACGAGCGCGGCCGGGCCCCGCTGGTGGTAGTTGCCGAAGGCTTCGTCACCACGGACATGGAGTCCCCGCACTCCGAACGCGGGCTGGACAGCTTTGGCCGGCCGCGGCTGGGCGGCATCGGTGAACTGCTCGCCCCGGAGATCGAGGCACGGACCGGGATCGAAACCCGGGCGACGGTGCTGGGCCATATCCAGCGCGGCGGCGTGCCGACGGCGTACGACAGGGTCCTCGCCACGCGTCTGGGCATGGCTGCAGTGGACTCGGTGGTGCAGGGCCTGTGGGGCACCATGGTGTCGCTGCACGGCACGGACATTGTCCACGTCGGTTTCGAGAAGGCCCTCGGGAACCTCAAGACCGTCCCGGAGCACCGTTACGACGAAGCGGCCATCCTTTTCGGCTAGGAAACACCGGCACCGCCACCCTCGACGGCCCGCAGCTGTTCCTGTGTATTCCATGAGGATTTGCTGTGGGTCGGCAAGGCGCCGGCCGGGGTGCCCGGGCAGCGGTGTAGGTTGAAACCCATGAACCTGGATTCAGGAACCATAGCGATTATCCAGCTTGCCTGGTCCCGGCACCTGGGGCTGGAGGACAACGCGCTGGCTGAGACGGACAGCGGTGAACGCATCTACAGCGTCAGCGAACGCGCCCAAACCCTGTGTTTCCTTCGTCTGTTCGGCACCGAAGTCTTCAGCGGACCGGAGTGGGCCGCTGATCGTGCGCGCAGCAAGAGCGCCCTTGAACTCACCCGCAATTCGGGCCTGGTGCAGATGTCCATGGAGCACGGCGGGCGGACCCTGGGCGCCGAACAGCTCTTTTTTGCCGATTCCTTCCCCACCGTGGCTCCGCTGGAGGAACTGGCCGTTGCCAATGACCCCGACCTCGCGCTGGCACTGGAACGCCTGTGCCCGCCGGACGACGTCGCCGAAGCAGGATTGGCGGGCAAAGAGGACCTCTTTATCCTCGTGGACGACTCCCTTGACGAACCGCGCCCGGTGGCCGGCGCCGGCTACAGCATTACCGACGGAATCCTGGCGGACATGAGTGTCCTGACGGCGCCGCCGTACCGGCTGCAGGGGCTGGGCAGCTACATCAGCTCGGTTGCCCTGGAGGATGCCATGGCCGGCGGCCTGATCCCGCAGTGGCGGGCACCGCTGGACAACGTGGGTGCCGCGCGGACAGCGGTGGGCTCCGGCTTTATCCCGGCCGGCGTCAAGACATCCGTAGCCCTCTCGGCCTAGGCTGCGGCCGCACCGGTCCCGACGCTCAGCCCAGCAGTTCCAGCATCTCCTGGCGCTTAAAGAACGCCGCCGTGTCACGGGCGGTGGGTGAACCGCCGTCGGGATCTGCTCCGGCGTCCAGCAGGAGGCGGAATACCTCTGCGTAGCCCTTGAACGCGGCCCCGGCGAGCGGGGTCTGGCCCCGGTCATTGCGGGCGTTTACGTCTGCTCCGCGTTCCACCAGCAGCGCTGTTACTGCAGCGTGGCCGTGGTAGGAGGCCAGCATGACCAGGTTGTCACCGGCACTGTTCGTGAGGTTCACCGGCACCCCGGCATCGAGGTAACGGCGGATCCCTTCGGCGTCACCGGCCCGGGCAGCATCAAAGACCATACCGGCCAGCTCAATGATGTCGTCGTCAATTTCCGGGCGGGGTTCCGGGGTGGTCATGGATCTCCTCTTGTGATGGTTTGGTTGTCCGCCGGCTCGCGCCGGGCTAGACCCGCGGTGCTTTCAGGAAGCCCGTGGCGCGTCCGACAACCGCTCCGGCGTCGGGGGCCACGATGGGTTCCTGCGCGGCGGCGTAAAGTTCGCCGTCGTCGTCCACCACCAGCTGGGCGGCGGGATCGACCGACCGCTTCACCACTGCCAGGGCGACGGGGCCCATTTCATAGTGGGCGCCCACGGAGGTCAGTGTTCCGACTTTCCGCTCGCCGAGCATCACCGGACTGCCGGCTGCCGGCATGGTGTGCTGCGAGCCGTCCAGCTGCAGGAACACCAGGCGCCGCGGCGGGTGGCCCAGGTTGTGCACCCGGGCGACGGTTTCCTGGCCCTTGTAACAGCCCTTGGCCAGGTGCACGGCAGTGCGGATCAGGTCCAGCTCGTGCGGGAGGGTTTTATCGTCGGTTTCTGCGCCCAAACGGGGACGCCAGGCGGCAATGCGCAGGGCTTCGGACGCCATGGAACCGGCCAGGGTGCGGCCCGAGGCGTCAATGGCCTCCGCGAAGGAGTCCCTCGGAATCAGGTACTCATGCCAGGGCCGTTCCAGCCCCGGGTGGGCATCCTCCGGGACGGCGGTGTACGCGAAGCCGCCGCTGCCGATGTGCGGCCACGGATCGCTCCAGCGCAGGTACTGCTCCCATTCCGGAACCTCGGCCGTGGTGCCGGCAACCGCCCACTGGTCCGTGGCGTTGGTGACCTCTACCCGGAGCATGAACTTCATCCGCTCCAGCCATTCGGTCAGCCCGGCCGCTTCGGCTGCTTCCACGAGCAGCCACGCGGTTTCACCGTCGTCGATGATCCGGGCGTCGTAGTCGATCCGGCCCTGGACGCTGAGCAGCAGCAGTTCCGAGCTCACGCCGGGCTGCAGGGTGCCCACCTGCTGGGAGGACAGGGTATTCAGCCAGCTCAGCCGGTCCGGCCCGCTGACAGTGACCACGCCGCGGTAGGAGAGGTCGACGACGGCGGTGCCGCGTGCCAGGGCGCGCTGTTCGCGCAGCGGATCACCGTAGTGGGAGGCGGTGCCGGCATCGAGGCCGCCGGCCGCTACGGCACCGTGGCGGGAAAGCAGGGGGCTGGAATACGTCATGGGAAGTGCAACGTCCTTGCCTTGCGGGGCTATTCCCCGGCTCAGGAGCTCTTGTTGAGGATGGCGGAGGCATGGGCTTTGAGGTTTTCACCCTCCGAGGCGACATCCCAGCGCCAGTACAGGTCTCCATTGACCAGGCCGAAGATGCGGGTGGCGGCCGTGTATTCCTTGGAATTCACGCCACGCATGACCAGGTCGGTGGCCAGCTGGATCTGCGGCCCCTTGATCTGCCCGTAGTACAGCTCGGCAATGCCGCCGGGATGCACAATGGTGGCGGTGATGTCGAAGCCGCCGTTTTCGTTGCGCAGCTCTTCGACCTCGTCGGCGCTGCGCAGGGCCGGAACAATGTCTGCGGGCACCAGCCCGGGGCCGCCGTCGGCGTCGTTCAGCGGACGGTCAAGGGACCAGAAGCCGGTCTCCACCGCCAGCGGACGCAGCCGGGTGCCCTGCTCGTCGGTGAGCCAGCTTTCCGCCGTGTACTGCAGGTAGGGCAGGCCGTTCTGGGTGAACGTTACCTTTTGGGCGAAGTGCTCCGAATCGGCTTCGCCTTCGCCAAGCCTCCCGGACCCTTCCCAGGTGCCGATCAGCCAGGAGAGGGGAACCAGTTCCGGCGTCAGGTCGGTGGGGATCTCCATTGGCATGGTGGAACCTGTCCTTCGATATCTAACGGGCCGGCGCAAACGCCGGCAGGCGACGGGTCCGGAGTTACAGGCCCGGGATTACCGGTTCGGTGCTACTTCTGGCCCTTGTACAGGCGGGAAACCACCAGGCCGGCGAATCCGGCCATACCCAGGCCGGTGAGACCCAGCAGAGCGATGAAGAAGATTTCGAGTGCAGTCATGGGTACATCCTAACGCGGGGAAGTGACGGTACAGCCATTCGATCATGCGGGACAGCCCGGACAAAACCGCACTGCGCCCGGGGAGTGCACACCGGCCTGCGGGTCATAGGCCGATGAGGCGTCCGAGGAAATAGACCACCGGTCCCAGCACCAGGACCGGCGCCAGTGCGAGTGCCAGCTGTCCGGCGGTGGTGGATTTGTCCGCACGGGATAACACCAGGCGGCGGAAGGCCATCACGACGGCGGCAACCACCACGCCGGAGAACGCAGCCCACTGCCAGGACACTCCCGCTGCCAGCAGGACGGCAAGTGCGCCGCACAGTCCGCCGGCAACCAGTCCAAGGGGGGCCGCCATCCGGTCCGGCAGCGGGATCAGGGACACCGCTACGGCGGCCAGGGCCGCGGCGCCGGCCACGGCCAGCAGTGCCGGGTCCTCGCCGGCGTCGGCGAGCCTGTCGGCCGCCACCCAGCCTGAAGCCATGGCCGTTACCAGGACACCGGAGATGATGCCGACAATGGATTCCAGGCGGTGGGCCTGGCCGGTGCCGCGCAGCAGCTGGATCAGGAACACTGCCCCCACTCCGACGGCGACGGCGGCGGGCAGCCAGGTCAGCATGGCCGCGGGGGGCGCGTAGCAGGCCGCAGCGGTTGCGCCGGCTCCAACCAGGGCCAGCACCGCGCCCTGCGTCTTACGCGCCGGCACCCCGATCAGGTGCGGCCAGCACAGGCCGGTCAGCACGGCGGCTGCACCGGACACCAGCGCCACGGCGGGCACCGAGAGGTAGGAGGCACTTACGATACCGATAATGGCAAGCGCCGCCGGCACCGCTAAGCTCCATAGTTTCACCCTAGTTATCCTGCCTTATTACGGCGTCCAGATGAAAAGCGACAGGCCCGCAAAGGCCGATGGGTATACTTTCGATCACTTCCAGCCAAGCGGATCGGCGAAGAATCTGTGCCCAACGGTGTGCGCCCAACATTCGGAGGACCTATGTCGCACATTCTGCTCCTGACCAACAGTTCAGGTGCCTCGGTGAATGTCCTGCCTGCCCTGGAGCTGCTCAACCACAAGGTCCATGTTGTTCCGGCGGAGCCCACTGCCCTCCTGGACACCGAGCCCAGCGACGTCATCCTCATTGATGCCCGCAAGGACCTGGTGGGAGCCCGTTCCCTGACCCAGCTGCTCAAGGCCACGGGGCTTGGCACCCCGCTGATCCTGATCCTGACCGAGGGCGGCATGGCCGCCGTCGCCCCCAACTGGCTGTCCGACGACGTCATCCTGGATACCGCAGGACCTGCCGAGCTGGAAGCCCGGCTGCGGCTGGCGTCGGCCCGGGGCGGCAGCGGCGCGGAGGAAACCGTCACGGAGATCTCCGCCTCCGGCGTCGTGATTGACGAGGCAAGCTACACCGCACGTGTCAACGGCACGGCACTGAACCTGACCTACAAGGAATTCGAGCTGCTTAAGTACCTGGCACAGCACCCCGGGCGGGTCTTCACCCGCGACCAGCTGCTGCACGAGGTGTGGGGCTACGACTACTACGGCGGCACCCGCACCGTGGACGTGCATGTACGCCGGCTGCGCGCCAAGCTCGGGCCGGACCACGAAACGCTGATCGGCACGGTCCGCAACGTCGGCTACCGGTTCACCCGCTCCCGTACGGAAACCGCCGCACCCGCCAGCCAGGATGCCTGAGCACCCGAACCCGCGCCGTGCGGCCCGCTCACAGCCCCGGCCGCGCTAGGCTTTCGGCATGAGTGAAGAACCGCAGACAGCATGGCCCGTCGTCGAGACACGCGGAACCCCGGAACCCGCTGCCTTGGCAGACATCCTGGAACTGGCAGCGGCCGCCCGGGATTCCGACGGCAACCCTCCCCTGTCCGAGCAGACGCTCGTTGACCTGCGCTCGGCGGACGCGGACCCGGACACGCTGGCCGTCTTTACGACCTACGCCGACGACGCGGGTGCAGCTACCGGCGGCGGCCGCTGGCTGGCCGGCGTTGCCGTGCTGGTGGCCGAAGCCCCCGGCGCCCCCGGGGTCCTGGAACTGGTGGTGCACCCGAACTACCGCAACCAGGGTGTGGGCACTGCGCTGGCCCGGGCGGTTGCCGAGCGGACCGGCACGAACCGGCCCGCTGCCTGGTCGCACGGAAACCATGAAGCCGCCGTTGAGCTTGCTTCACGGTTTGGCTACCGGCCGGTCCGCGACCTGTGGAAGATGCGGCTGAGCCGTTCCGCCCTGGCCGACGCACTGCCGGAGGCACCGTTCCCGGAGGGCGTGACACTGCGTTCCTTCGAACCCGGCCGCGATGAACTTCCCTGGCTTGAAGCCAACGCCGCAGCGTTCTCGCACCACCCTGAACAGGGTTCGATGAGCCTGGCCGATCTGCAGGCCCGGATGGCCGAGGACTGGTTCGACCCGTCCGGGTTCCTCCTGGCCGTGGACCAGGACGGAAAAATCCTGGGCTTCCACTGGACCAAGGTGCATCCGGGTGCCGGCGGCCATCCGCCCATCGGCGAGGTGTACGTGGTGGGCGTCAGCCCCGACGCGCAGGGCAAGGGGCTGGGCAAGGCCCTCACGATTGCCGGGATCCGGCACCTGCATGCCGCCGGACTGGACGCGGTGATGCTGTACGTGGACGCGGACAATACCGCCGCCGTCGCGCTGTATCAACGGCTGGGCTTTGTCCGCTGGGACCAGGACGTCATGTACGCCCCCGCATAGATTCCGCAGCTTGTAATGTTATTTGGACAGGGCCGCCCGGCCACCGGCGCGGCTGCCCTGTCCCGCCGCCAGCACTTCAGGGAGACACTATGGATTTCGATACCGCCGCCGAGCCCCGCGCGACCTTCGGGTCGGCCGAGGCCATGTCGGCGCCCCGGGCCACCCAGGACCGCATCGACATCCCGGACTTCGGCCCTGCCCTGCTGCCCAGCGGGGATATCTCGCCGGCGCGCTTCCTGGACCGGGAAATCAGCTGGCTGCACTTCAATGCCCGCGTGCTGGAGCTGGCGGAGGACCCGGAGCTGTTCCTGCTGGAGCGGGTGAACTTCCTGTCCATCTTCGCCTCCAACCTGGACGAGTTCTTCATGGTCCGGGTGGCCGGGCTTAAGCGCCGGATTGCCACCGGGCTGGCCGTCCCGTCCGCCGCGGGGATGAGCCCCATCGAACAGCTGGAGGAGATCGTGGCCGCCGGCTACCGCCTGCAGCAGCGCCACGCAAACGTATTCGCTCAGCAGATCCGCCCCGCCCTCGCCGAGGAACAGATCTACCTGGTCAGCTGGGACGAGCTCGACGACGCCGCCAAGGCGAACCTGCACAAACAGTTCGCGTCCAAGGTCTTCCCGATCCTGACGCCGCTGGCCGTTGATCCGGCCCACCCGTTCCCCTATATTTCCGGGCTGTCCCTGAACCTGGCCGTGGTGGTCCGCAACCCGGTCAGCGGCAAGGAGTTCTTTGCCCGCGTCAAGGTTCCGGACCAGCTGCCGCGGCTGATCTCCGTGGACGGACCCCGCGCCGGCAACGTGGCCGGGCGGATGGCCCGTTTCATTACGCTCGAAGACGTGATTGCCCAGCACCTGGACCAGCTCTTCCCGGGCATGGACGTCATTGAGCACTACACCTTCCGCGTGACCCGCAACGAGGATCTCGAGGTGGAAGAGGACGACGCCGAGAACCTGCTGCAGGCCCTGGAAAAGGAGCTGCTCCGCCGCCGCTTCGGGCCGCCGGTGCGCCTGGAAGTAACTCCGGAAATGAACCCGAATATCCGCGAACTGCTTGAACGCGAGCTGGGCGTGGAGTCGGACGAGGTCTATGTCCTGCCCGCCCCGCTGGACCTGCGCGGGCTGTCCGGGATCAGCCGCATCGACCGGACGGATCTGCACTATCCGAAGCAGGTACCGCATACCAACCGGCACCTGAAGGAGTCCGAAACCTCCAAGCCGGCCAACGTCTTTGCCGCCATGCGGCGCCGGGACATCCTCCTGCACCACCCGTACGATTCCTTCTCCACCTCCACCCAGGCCTTCCTGGAGCAGGCTGCTGCGGATCCCCGCGTCCAGGCCATCAAGCAGACCCTGTACCGCACCTCCGGGGACTCCCCCATTGTCGACGCACTGATCGACGCCGCCGAGGCCGGCAAGCAGGTCCTGGCGCTGGTGGAAATCAAGGCACGTTTCGATGAGCAGGCCAACATTTCCTGGGCCCGCAAGCTGGAGCAGGCCGGGGTCCACGTCGTGTACGGCATCGTGGGGTTGAAAACCCACTGCAAGCTTTCGCTGGTGGTCCGGCAGGAAGTGGACGGGCTGCGCCGCTACTGCCACATCGGCACCGGCAACTACCACCCGCGCACCGCCCGCTACTACGAGGACCTGGGCCTGCTGACGGCCAATGAGCAGGTGGGCGAAGACCTTACGAAGCTGTTCAACCAGCTGTCCGGCTACGCGCCCAAGTCCACGTTCAAGCGCCTCCTGGTGGCACCGCGCTCCGTCCGGTCAGGACTGATCGACCGGATTGAACGGGAGATCGCCAATAAGAAGGCCGGCCTCAGCGCCCGTGTCATCATCAAGGTCAACTCGATGGTGGACGAGGCAATCATCGACTCCCTCTACCGGGCTTCCCAAGCCGGTGTGCAGGTGGACGTGATTGTCCGCGGCATCTGCTCGGTACGCCCCGGCGTGCCCGGGCTGAGCGAGAACATTACGGTCCGTTCCGTGCTGGGCCGCTTCCTGGAGCACTCCCGCGTGTTCGCCTTCGCCAACGGAGGCGATCCGGTGGTCTTCATCGGTTCAGCCGACATGATGCACCGCAACCTGGACCGCCGCGTCGAGGCCCTGGTCCAGCTGGCATCCAAGGACGACGTTGCGGAACTGGTGGCGCTGATGGACCGGTACATGGACCCCGGCACCGCCAGCTGGCACCTGGATGCGGAAGGGATCTGGAACCGCCACCATAAGGATGCAGAGGGCAACCCGCTGCAGGATGTCCAGTCCTGGCTGCTGGCCTCCCGTTCGCGCCAGCGCTCGGTGGCCCGCCGCTGATGGAAGCAACGGAGTCCCGGACGACGCCGGCCGCTGCCCTCGGGGACGCGCCGGTCAAGGTGGTTGCTGCCGGCGCCCTGTGCTGGCGGGAGCGCGAAGGCAAGCTGCAGGTCCTGATGATCCACCGTCCCCGCTATGACGACTGGTCCTGGCCCAAGGGGAAGCTGGACGACGGCGAGACCACGCCCGAATGCGCCGTGCGCGAGGTCCGCGAGGAAGTGGGCCTGCGGATCAGCTTGGGCATCCCGCTGCCGCCCACCGTCTACCCGGTGGCCTCCGGCATGAAGATTGTCCACTACTGGGCCTCTCACGTGGACTCAGGCAAGGCCCGTCCCGACGGCAAGGAGGTGGACGGGATCCGCTGGTGCAGCCCCGAGGAAGCTGCCGAGTCGCTGACCAATCCCACCGACAAGCTTCCGCTGCAAGAACTGGTCCTGGCCTATGACGAGCAGCGCCTGCTGACCTGGCCGCTCATTGTGGTGCGCCATGCCAAAGCCAAGCCCCGTTCCTCCTGGACCAGGGCCGAAGGGGACCGTCCGCTGGTTGCTACCGGCCTGCGCCAGGCCATGGCCGTCTCGCGGCTGCTGGTGGCCTGGCGGCCCAAACGGGTGGTCTCCAGCCCTTGGGTCCGCTGCGTGCAGACCGTCAAGCCGTATGTGAAGGCGGAAGGCGCCAAGTTCAAGACGGTGGACGCCCTCACCGAGCACAACGCCAAGCGGAAACCGGGCAAGGCCCGCGGCGCCGTGGAAGGCCTGTTCGACAAGGCCAAGTCCGCGGCCGTGTGCACGCACCGCCCGGTACTGCCGCTGGTCTTTGACGTGCTGGCCGCGCACATGCCCGAGGAGATGGCTGCCGGACTGCCCGTCAAGGACCCGTACCTGGCGCCCGGCGAGTCCGTGATCTGCCAGGTCAGCAGTGCCGATGAAGGCCGTATTGTTTCCCTGGAGAAGTACCGGGCGTTCGACGACTGACGTTTCACCGGCGCGAGGGGGCGCCCGCCATGACCGAAACCCACCGCGATACTTCACCGGGCGGCGTAACAGTCAGCGGTGCATCGGCCAGCACCGTGCCCGGCCCGGCGTACGGCTGGTACGTCGCCGCCGCCGTCGTCGTCCTGGCTGCGGCAGGCGCCGGGGCAGTTCTCTACCCGGACCTGCCGCAGTCCCTGCCGGTGCATTGGAACGGTGCGGGGCAAGCCGACAGCTATGCGCCCAAGAGCACCTGGTCCGTCTTTGCTGCGCCGCTGATAGCCCTTGGAATGCTGCTCTTCCTGCTGGGAACTGCGGCGGTCATCCCGCGGCTGGCGGCCTTGTCCGGCCAGCTGCACGCCGGCGGCCCTGCGGCCCATACTGCCAACATCCGCGCCACGCAGTTCTTCCTCGGCGGCACCGCCTTCGCACTGAGCATGCTGTTCGCCTGGCTTGCCCTGCGGGGCTGGCTCCTGCCCCCGGACGGCAGCGCCCTGGAATTCGTGCTGCCCACGGTGGCCCTGTTCCTGGCCATGGCCGGCTTCGGGGTGGCAGCCGTGCGCCGGTACCGCAGGGAAGT
The DNA here is from genome assembly GCF_020907365.1 of Arthrobacter sp. zg-Y750. NCBI lineage: Bacteria > Bacillati > Actinomycetota > Actinomycetes > Micrococcales > Micrococcaceae > Arthrobacter > Arthrobacter sp. zg-Y750. Next base: position 140,176 of record NZ_JAJJOC010000002.1, read on the forward strand.
TGCAGGGACGTCGGATGCGGCGGCAGAGGAGGAGACGGCAGAGGGCCCGGGAGATGAACCGGACGCCCCCGCAGCCGGCGCCGGTGATCCGGTGGCGCAGCGCTGCAACTACCGTGCCGGCATCTACGTGAACCGCGCCGATCCCCGCCTGCTGGTCCCCAAACGGCTGGGCGTTGGCTGGACGCTGAACGCCGGCCGTCCCGCCGGGCTGGCCTTTTACCTGCTGATCGGACTGGTCAGTGTGGCTGCCCTTGTGGCGGGCATCGCACTGCCCCTGCTGGCGCCCTGACCTGAACTAGACTGGCCCGGTGAGCATTCCAACCCCGTATGAAGACCTGCTGCGAGACGTTATGGCCAACGGCACGCAGAAGTCCGACCGCACCGGCACCGGCACGCGCAGCGTGTTCGGCCGCCAGATGCGCTTTGACCTCAGCGAGTCCTTTCCGCTGATCACCACCAAGCGGGTGCACTTCAAATCCGTGGCCCTGGAACTCCTGTGGTTCCTGCGCGGCGATTCGAATGTGCGCTGGCTGCAGGAGCGCGGCGTCAGCATCTGGGACGAATGGGCTGACGACGACGGCGAACTGGGACCGGTCTACGGTGTCCAGTGGCGCTCGTGGCCCACCCCGGACGGCGGGCACATCGACCAGATCGCCAAACTGGTCGAAGGGATCCGGAAGAACCCTGACTCGCGCCGGCACATCGTCACCGCCTGGAACCCGGCCGAAGTGGAAAATATGGCCCTGCCGCCGTGCCACGCCCTGTTCCAGTTCTACGTTGCCGACGGGAAGCTTTCCTGCCAGCTTTACCAGCGCTCCGCGGACACCTTCCTGGGCGTCCCCTTCAACATTGCCTCGTACGCCCTGCTCACCATGATGGTTGCCCAGCAGACCGGTCTGGAGCCGGGCGAATTCGTGTGGAGCGGCGGCGACGTGCACATTTACGACAACCACGTGGAGCAGGTCCGCGAACAGCTGAGCCGCGAGCCTTTCCCCTACCCGAAACTGCATATCCGCCGTACGCCGGAGAGCATTTTCGACTACACGCTTGAGGACTTCGAAGTCCGGGACTACCAGCACCATCCCGGCATCAAAGCTCCCATCGCCGTTTGATCCGACCCCAACGGAAAAGGACACCATGACTGAGTCCGTACCCAACACGTCCGCTCCCGGCACCCGCTACTACCCGGTGGGCGGCGGTTCCGGCGAAGGAGCGGACCTGCACGAAGTGCTGCAGGAACTCGGCACCGTACCCGCCGGGGAACCGGTCATCGGCATGGTCTGGGCGCAGACTGCCGGCGGCGTCATAGGACGCGACGGCGGGATGCCGTGGCACCTGCCCGAAGACCTGGCACATTTCAAGGCCACCACCGCCGGTCACCCGGTGATCATGGGCCGGCGCACCTGGGAGTCCTTCCCGGCGAAATACCGTCCCCTTCCGGACCGGACGAACATCATCATTTCTTCCAGCCCGGAACTGGCAGCCGAAGCGTCAGCCTCCGGCGCCGTCGTCACGGGTTCCCTCGAGCAGGCACTGGCCGCCGCTGCCGCCAGCCCCGGCAGCGAGGAAGTCTGGATCATCGGCGGCGCGCAGCTCTACGAGGCGGCCGTGGAAGTGGCCGACGCCGCGGTGGTGACCGTGATCGACAGCGAGACCGAGGGCGACACCTACGCCCCTCACCTTGGCCCGGAGTGGACCTTTACCGGGGTCAGCCCGGCCTCCGGCTGGTACACGTCCGCCAACGGCAGCCAGTACCGGATTGCCCTCTGGACACGTGATGCGCGTGGACAGTGACGTAAACAACCAAGACGGCAGCGGCCCAACGCCCTAAAGTGGAACCCATGACTTCTTCCTCCGTTCCCACTGCAGGTTTCATCGGCTGGCGCGGCATGGTTGGCTCCGTCCTGATGCAGCGCATGCAGGACGAAGGCGATTTTGCCCTGGTCAACCCCGTCTTCTTCTCCACCTCCAACGCGGGAGGAGACGCGCCGTCGTTCGCGGCCGGCGCGGGCCCGCTGCAGGACGCCTACGACGTCGAGGCGCTGGCCAAGCTGCCGATCATCGTGACGGCGCAGGGCGGGGACTACACCGCGGAGGTCTTCCCGAAGCTGCGTGCCGCCGGCTGGGACGGGATCTGGATTGATGCCGCCTCCACACTGCGGATGGATGACGACGCAATCATTGTGCTCGATCCGGTGAACCGCGACGTGATCGATGCCGGACTGGCCCGGGGCGTGAAGAACTTTGTCGGCGGCAACTGCACGGTCTCCTGCATGCTGATGGGCCTGGGCGGCCTGTTCCGCAATGGCCTGGTGGAATGGGGCACCTCCATGACCTACCAGGCAGCGTCCGGCGGCGGTGCCCGGCACATGCGCGAACTGCTGAACCAGTTCGGTGCGCTGCACGGTGCGGTGGCCCCGGAGCTGGCTGACCCGGCGTCGGCCATCCTCGCCATTGACCGGGCCGTGCTGGCTGCGCAGCAGGACCCGGCGCTGGATTCTTCCCGGTTTGGAGTGCCGCTGGCCGGTTCCGTGATCCCGTGGATTGACGCGGACCTGGGCAACGGCATGTCCAAGGAAGAGTGGAAGGGCGGCGCGGAAACCAACAAGATCCTCGGCCGCGGTGCTGGCGGACGTATCCCGTTTGACGGATTGTGCGTGCGCATCGGTGCCATGCGCTCCCACTCCCAGGCGCTGACCCTGAAGCTCACCGAGGATCTCTCCGTCGAAGAGATCGAGAAGATCATTGACGCGGACAACGAGTGGGCGAAGGTGGTGCCCAACACCAAGGAGGCCACCATGGCCGAGCTGACCCCCGTGGCGGTCACCGGCACGCTGCAGGTTCCGGTGGGACGTATCCGCAAGCTGGAAATGGGCCCGGAGTACATCAGCGCCTTCACCATCGGCGACCAGCTGCTCTGGGGTGCGGCCGAGCCGTTGCGCCGGATGCTGCGCATCGCCACCGGCAACCTGTAAGGGGCCCTGCACCGCTCCCGCGCAGCACCGGGGCGGGCAAGGCCAGGCCCGTACGCAAAACTGTCAGAGGCATGTGGCAGGTTGTTGCGCATGGAGCAGCAACCGGCCGCGGGGCACAACGCAGGGCATCCTGCCCAACAGAGCATAGACGCCATCCTGAGCAGTTTTTTTGCCTTCAGCTGCGCGGGCAAGCAGATACCCACGCATGCCCGCTACCTGCGGGTTGGCGTACAGCTGCGCGCCTATCTCGAGGCCGAAGGCGTCCGCATCCTCTCGGCGGAGGACACGGCGCTCCTGGAGCTGGAACGCGGTTTCGGTGAAGGCTCAGCCTTTGCCCGGCTGTTTGGCGCCGCAGAGCTCGCCTATGCCCTCACCGGCTTCCTGGACCCGGCGTGGCTGCTGCCGGACCTGCAGGACAGGCGCACCCAGGTCAGCATGACCCCGCGCCTGATCCAGTGGCTGTGCAACACGCATCTGCTGGATCCGCACCGGCACCGCCCGGCTATCCGCGGCGCCCGTGCGGCGGCGGCGGAGGCGCGGAAAGGCCCCGCCGGCAGGGAGGGTTCCCAGCGGCGCTGGGAGGGTTCCTAGAGGCTGCAGTTCACCAGGACGGGCTCGGGATGCAGCCGGATTCCGAAGGCCTGCTCCACTCCCTTCGCCACGGCGCGTGCCACCACCAGCAGGTCTTCCGCGGTTGCCTCTCCGCGGTTGGTCACCGCCAGGGTGTGCTTGGTAGACAGGGAAGCACGGCCTCCGGTCCCGTCCGCCGGGTCCAACCCGAATCCCTTGCGGAAACCTGCGTGGCTGATCAGCCACGCGGCGCTGAGCTTTACGTGTCCGGGCTCCGTTACCGGATAGCGCGGGGCGTCCTCGGGCAGGTTTGCAGCCGTTGCCTCGTCCACAATGGGGTTGGTGAAGAAGGAGCCGGTGCTGTAGGTATCCGGGTCCGCTGCATCCAGGACCATGCCCTTGCCCGCCCGCAGGCGCAGTACCTCGCGGCGTACATCCACGGCATCGGTCCGCTCGCCCAGGTCCGTGCCCAGTGCACGGGCCAGCTCGGCGTAACGCACCGGGGCACTGGTATGGCCCTTGGCCAGGTTGAACTCGACGCTGAGCACAACGTAACGCGGGGAGCCGTTGACTGTGCTGCGCTTGAGTACCGAATCCCGGTAGCCGAAGCCCAGCTCCGCGTTGCTGAATTCCGCCACGCAGCGTTCGGTGCGGTCCCAGGCCCGCACCGACCGGATGGACTGGGACACATCTGCGCCGTAGGCACCCACGTTCTGCACCGGGGTTGCCCCGGCGAGCCCGGGAATGCCCGAGAGGGCTTCCAGTCCGGAATAGCCTTCGGCCAGGGTGTACGCCACCAGTTCGTCCCAAGGGTGGCCGGCTTCGGCACGCAGGACGGCGCCGCCGTCGTCGGTCGGTGTCATCCGCAGTCCGCGGGTGGCGATGCGGATGACCGCGCCGTCGAACCCCCGGTCCGAGATCAGCAGATTGGATCCGCCGCCAACGATCAGCAGCGGCTCCCCCGCCTCGTCCGCGGCGCGGACGGCGAGGATCAGTTCGTCTTCGGTTTCGGCTTCAAGGTAGCGGCGGGCGGGCCCGCCAACGCGTGCGGTAGTCAGCGATGCCAGCGGCATCCGGGTCAAAGCGGTCACCAGATCCGCACCACGGCCTGTGCCTTGACCAGCACCTTCTGTCCGTTGAAGGTCACCGTGAGGTCCACGCGCGCCGTGGAGTTATCCACGTCAATGGCGCCGATGGCCCCGGCAACCTCCACCACAGCTCCCGGAGCTCCGTCGAGGTCCTCCACCAGGACCGGGCGGGTAAAGCGGGTCTGGTAGTCGATGACCGCCCCGGGATCCCCCGTCCAGTCGCTGACCAGCTGCACGGCAGCACCCATGGTGAACATGCCGTGCGCAATAACGCCGGGCAGCTCCACCTCGCGGGCGAAGCGTTCATTCCAGTGGATGGGGTTGAAGTCGCCGGATGCGCCGGCATAGCGGACCAGATCGGCCCGGGAAATTTCGATGGTGGACGAGCCGATGGACGTCCCGGTGGAAAGTTCGCTCAGTGCAATGGACATTGGTTACTGTCCCTCTCCGCGGACGAGGATGGATGAGACGGTGGTGGCTACCTGTTCGCCTTCCACGGTGGAAATTTCCGCACGGGTGCTGATCAGGGCGCCGTCGCCCATGGCACGCACGGAATCCACGTGCAGTTCGGCCACCAGTTCGTCGCCGGCCACAATGGGGCGGTGATGGGTGAAGCGCTGGTCGGCATGCACCACGCGGGAGAAGTCGATGCCCGCTTCGGGATCGGCCACCAGCAGGGCGTCTGCGCGCTGGGCCACGATAATGGCGAACGTGGGAGGCGCCACCAGGTCGCTGTACCCGAGCTCCTGCGCGCTGGCGACATCGAAGTGGGCCGGATTGGTGGCCTTGACGGCGGCGGCGAACTCGCGGATCTTCTCCCGCCCCACTGCGTAGGCCTCACCGGCGGGGTAGCTGCGGCCCTGCAGGCCGGGATTGATGCTCATTTCTTGCCTTCCATTCCCTTGATTCGGCGGCGGGTGTCACGGGCCCGCACCACCATGCCGCTCAGGTGGATACTCAAGCCCACCACTATCAGCGGAAGGGCGATGTACATCAGGACCTGGTTGTCCGTCACCGCGCCCAGCAGCACCAGCAGCACCCCGGCGCCGCTGATCGCCAAGGCACTTACTACCAGTTTCCGGTACAGGGGCGAGCCGGTTTCCCAAGGGGTGTTTAGCATGCCTTCAGAATACAGGGGCGGGCCGGGCGGACCGGAACCGTACCGTGCCTGCTGCCGGAACCGTGCTGCTAGAACAAGGCTGACTGCAACGCAGGCAGCGGTGTACGGTAACCGGCGCCGGTGAGCAGCCGCCGGCCCTTCAGCCGCGACAGGTCCGCTGCGAACAGGGTCTGTTCACCGTCCACCCGGACCAGGGCGGTAGGTCCCAGCACGGCCACGATAACCATCCCGTGCTCTCCGGTTCCGGGGTCGCAGGGATACAGCTCACAGGCCGCCTCCAGGACAGTGGCAAACTGTGCGGGCGGTTCCCAGCGTTCCTCGACGGTGGCGAAACCCTCAATCCCTGTACTGTCCAGCAGGTCCCGCACGTCCTGCGCGGCCTCCGTGTTGAGGAAATCCAGTTCCGCCGCGGCCAGCGGCCGGGCCAGTGCTGCTGCTTTGGCTCCGGCGCGGACAGCCTGGGGCAGGCCAAGCCGGGAGGTCACCGTATCTTCGAGCACGCGGACGGTCAGGCCGTTCACGGCGCGGGCAACATAGGAGGCGCGGACGCCTCCCTGCTCGACCAGGCGCAAGTGCTTGCGCGGGTCGGCTGCCGTGCCGACTTTGGTGGAGCCGTCGGCGAAGGTGGCGACATAGAGCCAGTGCGGCTGGTCCAGGTAGCGGCGCAGGGTTTCGGGAACACTGACGGTGCGGTGGCTGTTGTGCATGCCCCGCACCTCGTCACGGGCGAAGCACTGGCCGCACTGGTAGCCCCGTTCCGCCGCTGCCTGCGCCGGACACGGCGTGTGGGACTGGCCGCCGCCGTCGTTCACCTGCCACGATCCCAGGCAGAAGCGCGATGCGGCACCGGGGCCTTCCAGGACACGGAACCGCACTTCCGTTCCCGGCTCAAGGCGCAGCCGGTGCGGCATGCCGTTCGGCGTGTGCAGCGCAAGGGCGGGGCCGGAGGCATCCCAGGACGTGCCGGAGCAGAGGAACCGGCCGGCGTGTTCGTCTGGAACCGGCTCATCGGCATCTCGCTCATCTGCATTCACCGGATGATTCCTCCGTTAAAACGCCAAGGGGTGGGGCAACGTTTTCACGTTACTCCACCCCTTGGCGGTGATCCGGCAGGCGTCAGGCGTGCTGGCCCGCGTGTTCGCCTTCGGAGATTTCCTCCACGAGCTTGTCGTTGAAGGCGGGCAGATCGTCAGGGTTGCGGCTGGTGACGAAGCCCTGGTCCACCACCACTTCCTCATCGGTCCAGTTGGCGCCGGCGTTCTTCAGGTCCGTGGCGAGGGTGTGGTAAGAGGTCATGTCCCGTCCCTTGACCACACCGGCCTCGATCAGCAGCCAGGGGCCATGGCAGATGGACGCCACCGGCTTGTGGGCTTCGAAGAAGGCCCGGGCAAAGTGCTGGGCGTCCTCGTTCACACGCAGGAAGTCGGCGTTTACGACGCCGCCGGGCAGCACCAGTGCGTCGAAGTCGTCCGCGTTGGCGTCGGCAACATCGAGGTCAACCGTGAAGGTCTCCCCCTTGTCCATGCCGTCGAAGCCCTGAATGGTGCCCTTCTTGGGGGAAATCAGGACCGGCTGTCCGCCGGCTTCCTTTACGGCCTCCCACGGGCTGGTCAGCTCGATCTGCTCCACCCCGTCGGTGAGGAGAAAAGCTACCTTCTTGCCCGAAATGTCGTGCTCTGCCATGGTGTCTCCGTTCATTCCCGCCGCTGCCCCTGCGGGCGGCGGCATTGCGTCTACGGTCTTACCGCTGTTTCCGGAAACCCTTGGCTTCCGCTGGACCCAGCCTATGAACCTTTACGGATAATAAGCAACCTTATTTAGCTCTGCGAGAACGTCCGCCATCGGCCCCGGCAGGAATCCCGGTTCTTACAGGCCCTCGGCCACTGCCGCCGCCGCAGCCAGCCAGGCCCGCTGGGCCGCGGGTTTCAGCGAGTCATAGCGGATCTGCCCCTTGCGCAGCGCCGGGTCATACGGAATGGTGACAGCGGCCCGTGCCAGCTGGCCAAAACCTTCAGCTACCCTGCGGGCCTGGCTGTCCGTTCCGTTGCGGTCCGACTGGCTCACAATGACGACGGCGTCCCGGGCCAGTTCCGCGTAGCGTCCGCCGCGCACCTGCAGTGCTTCCAGCAGCAGGGCCCCCGCCTCGGCGTGTTCTTCCACCGTGGTGGTGGCGATGACCAGCTGGTCCGTGTGATCGATCATGCGCAGCCACCGCTCGGCGCTCTCGTCGTTCCCCGAATCCACAATGTTCAGCCGGAAGTACTTGGAGGCGACCTCGTGCAGCGCGTCAAAGTCTTCGGCGGTGATCTTCTGCTCGGAGGCCAGTACATCCGGCTTGGAGCGCAGGACGTCGAATTTGTCTTCCACCTGGTGGTGCACGAACCGGGCCAGCAGTGCGGACTGCGCAGACGGGGAGAGCAGGTCCGCGGTCTGCGGCAGCAGGTCCATCACCGTGGACTCGTGCGGCCCCTGCTCGGTGCGCCAACCCAGGGTGCCCCGGGTTTCGTTGTTGTCCCAGGCCAGCACCGGCCCGCCGCCGTTACGCGCAAAAACTGCGGCCAACATCACCGTGGTGGGGGTCTTGTTGGCGCCGCCCTTGCCGTTGACAACGGAAACGGTCCGCGGGCCCGGCCAGTGCTGGCTCACGGCCCGCATGGCACGGCGTTCCTCCAGCTCCTGCGCGGAGGGCGCAAGGCGCAGGCCCAGCCCGGTGAGCAGTCCGCGGAAACCCTTCGACGCGGGGATGGACGCGGGCTGCTGGTCCAAAAACGACGCGCGGCGGCCGCCGTGCCGGCCGTGTTCAGCGCGGGCCTCGGCCCGGCTGCCGGGCTGGTTCGCTTCCAAAGCTGCCCCGCCCAGCGGCTCCGCCCAGGTGTCCGGTTCTCCTCCGCCGAGCCGTTCCACCCAGCCGGCGGGCTCCGCCGGGGGTTCCGGCATGCTTACCGGCAGCGGGGGCAGTGGTGCGACCGCCGGTATGGCCCCTGCTGCAGGGCTGTCCCAGCTGCCGGCGTCCCACGTCCCGGCCACTGCGAAGTCCCCGCCTCCGCCCGCCGCGCCGTCGTCGTCAGCTGTCAGTGAGCCACCCATGCCGTGCGGATACTCATCCCAGGCCTCACCCGGGACGGTTGCGCTGCTGCTTCCATTTAGAGCATTCCCGGTCACTCCCGCGCCCGCTTCGGCGCCTTGCGGCGGGGAGTTCCACCATTCCGCTTCGCTTCCGGGGACAGTGCCTGCCCGCCGGCGGCGGCGGGAGGGCAGGTCATCCGGGCGCTCGTTCGGATGGGGAAAATGCTCAGTCATGGAGTCGTCGTCTTTCGTTCCGTGGGGGTGGCGATTGATCTGGACGGGTCGGGTCTGGCCCTGTGATCCAACATATTGAATTGGGGTATCTGCGCCGGTGTTTACGCCGCAGGCGGCGCATCCGGGCAAAGAAAAAGGGCAGGTACGGAAGCTTCAAAACTTCCGGACCTGCCCTGATGTGTAGCGGTGGGGAGGCTCGATCTCCCGACCTCACGATTATGAGTCGTGCGCTCTAACCAACTGAGCTACACCGCCATAAATGAGTGAAGCCCGCGTCCCTAAATGGCCTCTGCAAAACAAACAGCCTTAGCAACGCGGGCCCTCCCATTGAGAGCCCCGACCGGGAATCGATCCCGGGACCTCCATCTTACCAAGATGGCGCTCTACCACTGAGCTATCGGGGCAACGACATAAAACTCTACCAGCACTTTTCGGGAACATGAAATCGAAAACGGCAAACGTGACAAGTGCCACTTTTTCCACTCCTGCACCGCGTTTTGGGCCGTCAGGGAGTAAAGTGCCAGCCCGTTTTGTCAGTATGCTTAGGCTACGAGAAAGCGAGGGCACGTGGACATAGTGCCAAACAACCTTTCAGACGGCCTCTTCCTTGGTGGAAGATATCGGCTGCTGAACCAAATCGGAGCCGGTGCCATGGGCACCGTACACCGGGCCCGGGACGAATTCCTGGGCCGCGACGTCGCGGTGAAGATCATCCGCCCGTCCGCCACCAGTGAGCTGGACCTGCGGCGCAGTGACGCCGAGGCCAAAATCCTGGCACGCCTGAACCACCACAGCTTGGTCACCCTGCTGGATGCCGGTTCGGATACCTCCAATCCCGACTACCCCTTGATCTATCTGGTCATGGAACTGGTCCAGGGCCTGGACCTGCGGGACCGGCTGAAGCAGGGCACCCTTACGCGCCGCCAGGCGGCACTGGTCGGCTATGACCTGGCATTGGGCCTGGATTACATCCACGGCAACGGCGTGGTGCACCGCGACGTCAAGCCGGCCAACGTCATGCTGTTCGACTACGGCAGCGACGATGCCCGGATCAGGGCCAAGCTCACCGACTTCGGGGTTGCCATGGTCGCTAATGACCCGCAGTCCCAGCACGGGACCTTCTCCGGCACGGCGGCGTTTATGAGCCCCGAACAGGCCCGCGGCGAGGAGTCCGTTCCGGCCAGTGACGTATATTCACTGGGACTCGTCCTGCTCCAATGCCTCACCGGTTCCCCGGCATTCCCCGGGCCCGCACTGGAAAGCGCCCTGGCACGCCTTCTGCGCGATCCTGAGATCCCTGCGGCACTGGGAGAGGACTGGGCTTCCCTCCTCAAGGCGATGACGGCTCAGGAGGCCGCACAGCGCCCCAGCGCCCACGACGTTTCAATGGTGCTGTACGACATGGTTGTCCGCGCCCGTGGCCGGCACCGCGTAGACCCGGAACTGCTCCCGGACAATGAGGCCCAGCGGATGGACGCCGTGCGCCGATACGAACTGCTGGACACTCCCCCGGACGGCGCCTTTGACCGGGTCACAGCCCTGGCCTCCCGGGTCTTCAACGTCCCCGTGGCGATTGTCAGCGTGGTGGACACCGACCGCATCTGGTTCAAATCCCACCACGGCACGGACGTCACCGAAATCGGCCGTGACCCGGGCCTGTGCGCTTCCGCCATCCTGCAGGACGACGTCTATGTGGTGGGCAACGCCAGGCAGGACCCCCGGACCCTGGCCAACCCGCTGGTGGCCGGCGAATTCGGCCTGCAGTTCTATGCGGGCGTTCCGCTGGAAACCAGTGACGGATTCAACCTGGGAACGCTCTGCATCCTGGATACGCAGCCGCGCAGCTTCTCCGCAGAGGACGCCCAGACCCTTTCGGACATGGCCGCGATCGTGATGAATGATCTGGAGATGCGGCTGGAAAGCCGCCGCGCCTCCGCCTCGCACTCCGCCGGGTAACCACCGGCAGCGGATACACGACGTATACGGCAACACAAGGAAGGGGGGCGCCCCAAGCGGGGGGCGCCCCGCCGTGTGGTGGGGGGGCCGCGGGGG